>CABQJX010000001.1 GCA_902464595.1 uncultured Lachnoclostridium sp.
TGTCTGATGCCAACAAGGATAAGGCACATGAGATTCTGAAGGCAGCCGGATACGTTAGCTAAGATAAAGCCATTCATTCATAAGTTATACATTTTCCGTGCCCGCGAAACATCGCTTTCGCGGGGCGGAAAATCAGAATAGATTTAAGTTTTCGCGATAACTTTTTTGAAAGTTACGGATTGACATACAACTGAATACATGATAGTATATTAAAGTTAAATGCTATCCAAAAGATATGGAGGTAGATAGGTTGCTGGTGTGCCTCGCGGTCTTCAAAACCGTTGTGGGGGGTTAAGAGCCCCCTGGGTGGGTTCGATTCCCACCTCCTCCGTTTACTCATATCTGTAGTGGAGGTAATATATTATGGAAGATAGAAGAGAGTTACTCCGAAGGATTCCGAAAATAGACGAGGTGCTACAAGATGAGCGTCTCTTTTTTTTTACGGAAAGTACCCCGCGGGCGGTAATCGTTGACTCAGTGAGAGAAGTCATCGAGGAGTTGCGAAAGGATATTTTGGAAGGCCGCAGGAACCAGATGGAGACAAAGGAAACCCTGATGACAGAGATTGTGGCCCGGATCGGAGGCAAGAAGAAACGAAGCCTGCGCCGGGTCATTAATGCAACCGGGGTGGTACTGCACACCAATCTGGGCAGAGCCAACCTTTCAGAAAAAGCCTGCGAGAGTATCATGGATGTGGCAAGGAATTATACCAATCTGGAGTATGACATCAAGAAAGGCTCCAGAGGTTCCCGCCATGACCATGTGGAGAAGATCCTTACCAAGATCACAGGGGCAGAAGCCGCCATGGTGGTTAACAATAATGCAGCGGCTACCATGCTCTGTCTTTCTGCCCTGGCAAAGGGAAAGGAAGTGATCGTATCCAGAGGGGAGTTAGTGGAGATCGGCGGCTCCTTCCGAGTGCCGGAGATCATGGAGCAGAGCGGCGCAAAGCTGATGGATGTGGGGACGACCAATAAGACAAAACCCTCTGACTATCTGAATGCCTACCATGAAGGTGAGACAGGAGCTCTGATGAAGGTCCATACCAGCAATTACCGGATCCTGGGCTTTACCCAGGAGGTAGAATTGCCGGAGATGGTGGAATTAGGGCGCAGATTGAATCTTCCTGTGATCTATGACATGGGAAGCGGCTTAATGGCTGACTTAAACGATTACGGCGTGGACGAGCCTACGGTGTTAGATGCCTTAAAGACAGGCATCGATGTGATCCTCTTCAGCGGCGATAAGCTGTTGGGAGGTCCCCAGGGCGGTATTATCGCAGGGAAGAAGGAGTACATTGATAAGATGAAAGCCCATCCTCTTGCGAGGGCATTCCGGGTGGACAAAATGACCCTGGCGGCTATGGAAGCGACGTTTTTTGAGTACTCCGATCTGCGCCAGGCGAAAAAGACCATCCCCGTTCTCAATATGATCACCACTTCCCCGGAGGAATTGAAGGAAAGGGCAGACAAGCTGGCTGATATTATCCGTGGGATTTCCGAAGATTATGAGGTTCAGGTGGAGCCCTGTAAGGATCAGGTGGGAGGTGGATCCGCTCCTACTGTCCTCTTAGACGGCTATGCGGTGGCAATCCGGCATAAGACTCTGACGCCAGAGAAGATGGAGCGCCTTCTTCGGAAAGCAGAGATCCCAGTAATTGTAAGAATTTCCCATAATCAGGTTTATCTGGACGTGAGAACCATCCGGGAAGATGAGTTTGGGATCATTCAAAATAATTTTCAGGCAATGAATAACAGACAGGTTGAGGAGTGATGATATGCAGAATGTGATAGTGGGAACTGCCGGTCACGTAGACCACGGAAAAACATGTCTCATTAAGGCTCTGACCGGAGTGGAGACAGACCGGTTAAAGGAGGAGAAGAAACGAGGGATTACCATTGAACTGGGATTTGCCAATCTTCCCAATGACGAAGGGCTTCACATCGGAATCATCGATGTTCCCGGCCATGAAAAATTTGTAAAAAATATGCTGGCAGGTATTGGAGGCATTGATTTGGTGCTTCTGGTGGTAGCTTTGGATGAGGGCGTGATGCCCCAGACTGTAGAGCATTTTGAAATCCTGAAAATGCTCCATATACGCCAGGGGATCGTGGTATTTACCAAGGCAGATCTGGTAGACGAGGAATGGGCACAGCTGGTGAACGATGATGTGGATGACCTGGTAAAGGGAACCTTCATGGAACATGCGGAGCGCATTCGGGTATCCTCTTACACGGGACAGAATATTGATGTGCTGAAGCAGATGATCATTGACCGGGTAAAGGATGCGGGAAACCGCAGGCAGGAAAAGGAGCTGTTCCGCCTTCCCATCGACCGTGTTTTTACCATGGAGGGATTTGGAACTGTTATTACGGGAACTCTCTTAGAGGGATGCTGCCAGGTCGGTCAGGAGGTGGAGCTGTACCCCTCTGAGCGTATCGTGAAGATCCGTGAGATCCAGAGCCATGGACAGAAGGCAGAAATGGCTTATGCAGGCCAGAGAACGGCCCTCAATCTGTTAAATATCAAGAAGGACGAAATAAGCCGGGGAGAAGTTCTGGCTGCCCCTGGTTCTGTTCTAAAGAGCCAGTTTATTGACGCAAAGGTACAGCTTTTCTCCTCCACGGACCGGGAGTTAAAGAGCGGAGACCGGGTGCACATCAGTTACGGATCCGCCCAGGCGATCTGTAAGGCCGTGCTTCTGGATAAGGATATTCTGTCAGCCGGAGAGGAGGCATATGTCCAGTTCCGCTTTGACGAGCCCATCGCAGTGCGCAGGAATGACCGTTTTATTATCCGGTTCTATTCTCCTACCATTACCTTTGGCGGCGGGATCGTGCTGGAAGCAGAGGCGGTAAAGCACAAGCGGAATCACCAGGAGGTGATCGATAGCCTTCACATCAAGGAATTAGGAACCGATCCGGAGATCCTGGAACAGGAGTTAAAAGAGGAGAGCCGTTATTTCCCTACTGCGCCGGTGATGGCTGTGCGCCTCAACTGGGCGAACCAGGAGACAGAGGATAAGCTGGACGCCCTGGTAAAGGGAAAGAAGGCCATTCGATTAAGTGACGGAAGCTATATCCACAAGGATTACTGGAACATCATCACCCAGTACGGAACCGAGCTGTTAAACCAGTTCCATAAGGAAAATCCCATCTCCGACGGCATGGAGAAGGAGGAGTTTAAGAGCAGGATCCAGGAGCAGTTCCATCTGAAGGATTCAAAGAAAGCGGATGTGCTGTTAAATGAGATGATCAAGCGCAGCATCGCAGCCACTACTGCCAGCGCCATTGCAGCCGCAGGGTTTAACGCAGAGTATTCCCATGAATTAAAGGGAATGTTAAAGGAGATCGAGGAAACCTATTTGAAGGCCGGTTATGAAATCCCGGCTACGGACGAGGTTCTGGGAAAATTCAAGGATAAGAAGCTGGCAAAGCAGATCGCAGGGGATCTTGTGAAAAAGGGAACATTAGTGAAGATCAATCCGGGAGCTTTGATCCATGCAGATAACTGGAATAAGGCAATGGAGCAGTTAAAGAACCATTTTGAGAGTCATTCTGAGATTACTCTGGGAGAGTACCGGGATCTGTTGGGAACCTCCCGGAAATACGCGGTTCTGTTTTTGGAATACTGTGATCAGCAAAAGATAACAAAGAAACAGGGAGATGCCAGGATCCTGGTTCGGAAATAGGTGGGGAGTATGGAATTTAGACAGATTGAGGCATTTGTCAATGCCGTAAAGTACAAAAGCTTTTCAAAGGCGGCGGATGCGACGTTTTTGACCCAGCCAACCATCAGCGCCCATATCAATAACCTGGAAAATGAATTGGGAGTGACATTGGTCAATCGCTCGGGACGTGAGATCACGCTGACAAAGCAGGGAAAAATGTTTTACCCCTATGCAGTGGATATGCTTCACACCCGCTCTCAGGCTCTTTTGTCCGTTCAGGCCAAGGACGGAGAGATGAATGGGGTTCTGGATATTTATTCCTCCAGTATTCCTGGACAGTACTATCTTCCAAAGCTTATGGGGGAGTTTCACCGGCTGTATCCTAATATGCGTTTTTTTGTGGAGCAGTCGGACAGCCGGACCGTAATGGAAAATATCCTGAGCCAGAAGGGAGAGCTGGGGCTGACAGGTTATAAAATGAACAACAGCCTGTCCTATGAGCCTGTCTTTATGGACGAGCTGGTGCTGATCGTACCGGATACAGAGGCCTATGCCAAATGGGAACAGGGGAGCACCGTAGACTTTCAGGAATTTTCCGGGGAATCCTTTATTCTCAGGGAGGATGGATCGGGAACGAAACAAGAGACGGAGAAAGCTGAGGTAAAGGGCGTTCCTATTTTTAAGAATCTCAATGTCATTGCCAGGATGAACAATACAGAATCCATCAAGCAGGCAGTTGCAGGCGGTTTGGGGATTTCGGTCCTCTCCAGGCTGGCGGCGGAGGAAGATCGGGCTTGCAGACGTTTTAAGTATTTCAGGATTGATGGATTGGAAAAGAAGCGTACCTTTTATCTGGTGACCAGCAAGAACATCCGTCTCTCACCTCAGGCAGAGGCCTTCCGCAATGCGGCGTTGGAATACCGGGATCAGAACTGGGAGCGGGATATGGGACGCTTTATGTAAAATGTCCAAAAAGAGGCCGAAGAATTTCTCTGTATTTAGGAGAAAAATTCCAAAACAGAATAGAAAAAAACTATACTTCCAGATTCCTCCATGTTTTTTTGAATTGGATTTCCCCCTTTTGCGGTGATACCATAAAGGTATTATCAGTGGAAAAAAGAGAGTTTTCCTCTGACGGCAAATGAGCATGTTCCAAAAAATACAAAAGGGGGATATGATTTATGAATCTGACAAGCTCAAAAAAGACACTGCTCCTGTCGGGAATCCTGCTGGGAATCTTAGCAGCGGTTCTCGCTTACTTCGGGAATCCGAAGAACATGGCTATCTGTGTGGCCTGCTTTATCCGGGACTGCGCAGGAGCAGTAAAGATGCATACCGCTCCAGTGGTGCAGTATTTCAGGCCGGAGGTGGCAGGATTTGTGTGCGGCTCCTTCGCCATTGCCGTGGCAACGAAGGAATACCGCTCTACGGCAGGTTCCTCGCCCATGCTCCGTTTTATTCTGGGTGTTATTATGATGATCGGTTCCCTGGCATTTTTAGGATGCCCTCTCCGTATGGTGATCCGTATGTCAGCCGGTGATTTAAATGCTTATGTAGGCTTTATTGGTTTCGCAGCAGGTGTGTTTACAGGAACTCTGGCGTTGAAAAACGGCTTCTCCCTGGGACGTGCCCATGAGACAGGAAAGCTGAATGGAGCAGTCCTTCCTGTTACTCTGCTGATCTTATTTGTTATGAGCCTTACCACTGCATTGTTTGCTTTCAGTGAGAAAGGGCCTGGAAGTATGCATGCACCTGCTCT
This sequence comes from uncultured Lachnoclostridium sp., assembly GCA_902464595.1. Lineage (GTDB taxonomy): Bacteria > Bacillota > Clostridia > Lachnospirales > Lachnospiraceae > Enterocloster. Next base: position 5,430 of record CABQJX010000001.1, read on the forward strand.
GTTGGCTCTGGTGGTTTCACTGATCTTTGGCGCGATTGCACAGAAGTGCAGGACTTGTTTTGCAGGAAGCATCCGGGATGTCATCCTGATGAAGAATTTTGACCTCATTACAGTCATTGGCGGTCTGTTCCTGGTAATGCTGATCTTTAACCTGGCAACCGGAGGGTTTAAGCTTTCCTTTGCAGGACAGCCTGTGGCTCATTCTCAGCACATTTGGAATATTTTAGGACTTTATGCAGTCGGCTTTGCCGCTGTGCTGGCAGGAGGATGCCCCTTGCGTCAGCTGATCCTGGCAGGACAGGGATCTTCCGATTCTGCAGTTACTTTTTTAGGCCTGCTGGTGGGAGCTGCATTCTGTCATAACTTTGGCCTGGCTGCTTCTGCTGCAGCAGCAGCTACAGCCGAGACGCCTGCTGTTGCTGGTGGTCTGGGAATGGCTGGAAAGGTGGCTGTGATTGGCTGTATCGTGGTTCTGTTTATAATCGGTTTTGTTCCAAAGCTGGATGATAAGTAGGAGGTAGAAATATGTACGAGGTAGATGCGAGAGGATTATCCTGTCCGGAGCCAGTGATGATGACTGCGGCAGCGCTGAAAAAGCATAAAGGCGAGGCCATCCGGGTACTGGTAAGCGAACCCCACACCCGATCCAATGTGGAAAAATTTGCAAAGAGCCAGGGAAAGACAGCGGTTGTCACCGAAAAGGGATCTGAGTTTGAAATTGTGATCCAGTAAAAGGAAATATCAAAGGAATCAAGAAGCAATAAAAAGCAGGAAAAAGAAGATTGAAACAAACATATGTGCTGCGGCGGCCTCAACACTTATAAAGTCTGCCGCAGCATATTTTATATGTCCTATCATTTTATGATACCAGGGTCAAAAAACTTTGTCCCCAACATCATTTTGTTTAACGAGAAGGAAATAGTATGCGGAAAAAAGAATTGAAACTGATTATTACATTTCACACCACGGCAGAAGCAATTGCTATGGAAAAGCTCTGCAAGGAAAATGAAAAAGCAGGGCGCATGATCCCTGTTCCCAGGGAAATTTCAGCGGGATGCGGCCTGGCCTGGTGCTGTGAGGCAGGGCTTGAGGAGGAAATGAAAGCCTTTATGAAGGAAAAGGGCGTAGAGTGCGAGGAAATGGTTTCACTGATGTATTAAGATAGAGAAAGGAAGGAACGGCCATGATTTATTTTGACAATGCAGCTACCACTATGGTAAAGCCGGATTGTGTCATTGATGCAGTTGTCAATGCCATGAGGCATTTTGGAAACTCAGGGAGAGGGGCTCATGAGGCATCCCTTGACGCTTCCAGGCTCATTTATGAGACGAGAGAGCGGATCTCGAATTTATTCCATTTGGGAAATCCCATGCAGGTGGCATTTACCAGCAATTCCACAGAGAGCCTTAATACAGCGATCCAGGGCTTGTTTGAGGCGGGAGACCATGTGATCACAACGGTTCTTGAACATAATTCTGTACTGCGCCCCCTGTATCTCATGGAGACGAGAGGGGTGGACGTGACGATCCTGCCCTGCGATGAAAAGGGCGTTCTGCGCTACGAGCTTTTGGAGGAGAGCATCCGTCCTGAGACAAAGGCGGTGGTGTGTACCCATGCCTCCAATTTGACAGGAAACAAAATGGATCTGGAGCGCATCGGACAGGTATGCCGCAAACACGGAATCAAGCTGGTAGTCGATGCTTCCCAGACAGCCGGTGTCCTTCCTATTGATATGGAGAAGCAGAACATTGACGTGCTGTGCTTCACAGGCCATAAAGGGCTTTTGGGGCCGCAGGGGACAGGAGGGATCTGTGTGAGGGAAGGGATCCAGATCCGCCCGTTAAAGTCCGGAGGAAGCGGCGTCCACACCTATTTAAAGGAGCATCCAAAGGACATGCCCACAGCGCTGGAGGCGGGAACTTTAAACGGTCACGGGATCGCCGGACTTCATGCTTCTCTTGGATTTTTAGGGGAAACAGGGATCGACGCCATACACAGGCGGGAGGCATCCCTTATGCGCCGTTTCTATGAGGGAGTAACGAAAATCCCTTCCGTAAAGGTGTACGGCGATTTCTCAACCGACGACCGGGCAGCCATTGTTGCCCTGAATATCGGGGATTACGATTCCAGTGAGGTCAGCGACGAGCTGGCTGTGACCTACGGTATTTCCACCCGGCCCGGGGCCCACTGTGCTCCGCTGATGCATCAGTCCTTTGGAACCGTTGACCAGGGAATGGTGCGCTTTAGCTTCTCCTACTTTAATACGGAGGAGGAAGTGGATACGGGAATACAGGCTGTGCGGGAGCTGGCAGAGGAGTAAAAATAGAGCTTTATATATAGAAAGTTTATGAACAAAAAATACCATCTGCGGAAAAAGGATGCATATCTCAGACATTATGTATTCTATTTCCCGCAGATGGTTTTATAATTTATAAGCGTTTTTTTGACAGCGTCTTGACTCATCTTAGGAAGGAGAATATGGCAAAAGGCATAAAAATTTAAAAAATAGTTGAATATTCCTGTGGAATATGATAAAATTTACTTACTGAAAAGGTTTTCAGTGAGAAGGGAAAGAAGTATGAATAACAGAAAGCTGACTATTAAGGAAGTAGCAGAATATGCGAATGTATCACCGGCTACTGTGTCAAGAGTATTAAATGATTATAAGTGGATCAGCCCCGAGGTAAAGGAGAAGGTTACAAAAGCTATCGAGGAATTGAATTATGTGCCTGACTTTAATGCAAAGACAATGGTAAAAGGAAAAAGTCAGATGGTGGTTGTAATAGTGCCTGTTATTGATAACCATTTTTTTACCCAATTGATCAATACTATTATAGGAGAGCTGAAGAAATACAACTATTATGCTGTTATTTATACAACAGAATCAGCAGATGAGGAGCTGGATTTTTTAAACAGCTCTTTTTGTCAAATGGCAGATGGGATTTTGGATGCTACTTCTCTGACCGATATGAGAGTGCTGTCGAAAATACGAAAGCCTTTTGTTTTAATGGATCGTTTCTTTTCAGATAATCATACGATTGATTGTATTATGAATAAAAATTACGAAGCAATGTATCAGGCTACTGATTATCTTATTCAAAAGGGACATGAAAGAATCGCTTTTATTACAGGCACAGAGGGGCACGGTATTTTTGAAGAACGTTTTCGGGGATTTCAAGCTGCCTTTGCAGATCACGCGATTCCGTTTCCTCAGTTGTATTATATAAAAGATTCCTGGAAGACAGAGGCGGGAGTGCGAAGTACAAGGAAGCTTATGGAAATGGAAAATCCGCCAACGGCTATTATAGCTGGAAATAATTTGCTTACATACGGAGTAACAGAGGCTTTGGAATGTTTGCGGAAAAATCTTTCTGTCATTGGATTTGAGGAATGTGAGGAAGATATACATACATTTTCTCGAAAAGGAATTACCTGTTTTCAAATGAATACGAGAGGCATGGGTATAGAAGCTGTTTCCATGCTGATGAAACGGATTGAAGGAAAAGCTGGAGAAGGACAAGCCCAGAAGAAGGAATTTGACCTTATATTTATGGAGCGGGAATCCGTATATGAAAATACCAGATAAAACCGAAGGAGATGTATTTTTTTACATCAGGGGAGGTATTTGTAAAATTCTGCATAAAAATATTGGATGTGAAATTCATCCTATATTTTTTTATCAAACTGAAAACGATTTCAGTAAAATTAGGAGGAGGACTTAGAAATGAAGCCAATTGGAATTATTGGAGGAAGTGGATTTTATGAGCTTCTGGAGGAGCCAAAGATGTTTGTCCATAACAATCGTTATGGCCGTTCATCCGAAATTTTTCAGGGGAAAATAAAAGGGAGGGAAGTTTTTTTCCTTCCGAGACACGGGGCGGAGCATAAGATTATTGTTCCGAGGATTAATTACCGTGCTAACATATGGGCCTTTAAAGAGTTGGGAGTGGAGCGTATATTAGCGACCAATTGTGTGGGGACGAGCAATCCCAATATTAAGCCAGGAGATTTGGTAATCCCTCATGATTTTTTTGACTGGACAAGAAGATTTCCGCGCTCTCTGTACGATGATACTGTGGAGGCGTATCATGTGGATATGACCCCTGCGTATTGCCCGGATCTCAGAGAACTGTTGATTGCGGAAGCGAATCAGGTGAAACCAGGACAGGTTCACGATCAGGCAGTCATTTTTGTAAACGAAGGTTTACGTTTTGAAACGCCTTTCGAGTTAAAAGTATTCCGGCAGTTAGGAGCAGACTTGATCGGAATGACAACACTTCCAGAGGCAATTTTTGCCAGAGAAGCTGCTCTTTGCTACGCTCATATTTGTGTTCCTACTAACTGGTGTTTGGGAGAACAGATTGAGGCGGATGATTTCCCAAGACTTTTGAAACAGGGGATCGAAGACTTTAAGCAGGTTTTGGATCGGGTTGTGCCGCAGGTTCCGGATGAGAGAGACTGTCCGTGCAGTCACGCTTTGGATCATGCGATTCTTAAAAAAGAAGATCAGGAATAGGGGTATCGTTTATGACGTATTACAAAGCGCTTCTGACAGATCTTGACGGCACGCTGGTTCATTCTGAGGACTGTATTTGTGATGCGCTGGTATGTGCATTCCGCCATGTAAAAACCAGAATACCAGACAAAAAAGAGATTATGGATATGTTTGGTCTTCCGGTAGAACAGATGCTGACAACGTTGACGGATGTAGAAGTATCTGAAAAGGAACGGATCGATGCTTTTATAGAGGAATATAAAAGACAATATCCTATTTATATGGCCCATGCATCATTGATCGATGGAGCATATGAAACATTAAAAACAGTATATAACAGGCAGATTCCTATTTGTCTGATCACCTCAGAGAGAAGGAAGAATGCGGAATATATTTTGAAGCAGTTAAAGCTTTTTCCCATGATCTCTTATATTGTATCGAGGGATGATGTGCAGTATTTTAAGCCGCATCCGGAGCCTATTGAAAAAGGGGCGGAAAAATGCAGAGTTTCAGAAAGGGAATGCCTCTATATTGGGGAATCTCCTTTTGATATAGAAGCTGGGGTAAGAGCGGGAGTTTTTACCGTGGCGGTAGCCTCAGGAAGCTGGCCGGAAGAAAGCCTGATGGCATGTAATCCCGACTTATTCGTAAAAGATATTTCAGAGATCACAAAGTATTTTTAGAGCGCGTCAAAAAGGAACGGAGGAATAAGTTTATGAAAAAGTGGAAAGCAGTAACTACGTTAGCTATTTTTGCAGCAATTACCCTGACAGCCTGCGCAGGAGAAAAAGAAAAGGAGCAGAGCCAGGAATCGGGTGTTCAGAGTGAAGCGGCGGGGGAAACGGCCTCAAAAGAAGGTGAGGAAGAACTTTTTACCTGCCTTATATCGGAATCACCGGCAGGAGTGCCTTTTACAGATCTGACATGGAAAGGATTTGAAAAGATTGAAGAAACTTATGGAGCGCAGGTAAAGCTGATCGAAGCTCTTGATAAGGCTGAATATGCAGAGCAGATCCGTGCAATGGCAGAAATGGGGGCAAATCCCATTTATACGATGTTTGACACAGTAAGCGCGGTAGCGGTGGAATTAGCTCCAGAGTACCCGGATACAAAATTTTGTCTGATTGACAGCAGCCTGGACACCGTACATGAAAATGTGGCAAATGTATATGTTGATTCCCTGGAACCAGCGTTTATTTCAGGTGTAGTAGCGGCTAAAACAACAGAATCAGGGACGATAGGATGGATTGGAAGCCTGGATATACCGGTCATTAACCGTTTCCGGGATGCTTATGTGGCTGGAGCCGCTTATGCAGCGCCGGAAGTGACGGTTCAGACTGCATATGTGGGAGATGACAGCGATACAGTAAAAGCTGGAGAGCAGGCAAAGATTATGATAAACCAAGGGGCGGACGTGATTTTTCAGACAGCTAATTTAGCCGGATTAGGAGTAATACAGGCGTGCTCAGAAGAAAATATTAAATGTATTGGTGTGGATGAGTGGCAGGGAGGCGTAGATCCCTGTGTATTCTGGTCTTCCCTTACAGATATAAGCGGAGCTGTGTTTGATTCCTTTACTGCGTATAAGGAAGGAAATTTCACTGCTGGAAGAACCGACTATGGCGTAAAGACGGATTCTGCTATTTTTGACCAGCGCGATTACGATGCTCTTTCTGATGAGCTCAAGACAGAAGTGGATCAGATTGTGGAAGGAATTAAAAACGGAACATTGGAATTGGAGAAACAGATGGCTGTTCAGTAAGGAAGGTAAAAGAGGGCTGCAAGAATGGAAGCTGCATTGGAATTAAGAGGGATTACAAAGCGATTTGGAGATCTGACAGCAAATGACCATGTTGATTTGACGGTACGAAAGGGGACGGTGCATGCTGTCATAGGAGAAAATGGTGCAGGTAAAAGCACTTTGATGAATGTAATATGCGGTTTATATCAGCCAGACGAAGGGGAACTTTTTGTATATGGAGAGAAAAAACGGTTTAAGAACCCGAGTGAAGCCAGCCGGGCTGGAATCGGAATGGTTCATCAGGAGTTTATGCTGTTCCCCGACCTTACAGTGTTAGATAACATCATTATGGGTTATGAGCTGAAAAAAGGTTTTCTTTTAGATCTGGATAAGGCTAGATTAAAGATTGAAGAAATTTGCAGGGAATATCACTTTAACATTCCGCTGGAGGCTTATGTAAAAGATCTCCCAGTTTCTATGCTGCAGCAGATAGAGATTGTAAAAATATTATATCGCGGAGTCAGTATCATTATTTTTGATGAGCCTACATCGGTTTTGACTCCGCAGGGGATCGAGGGTTTGTTTCAGGCGATCCGATTTTTGGTCAAAAATGGAAAGACTATTTTATTTATCACTCATAAACTGAAAGAGGTTTTGGAAATTTCAGATGATATTACCGTATTAAAATCTGGAAAGATGATAGGAACCGTTCAGCCCCAGGAGGCAGATGAAAACAGCCTGGCTTCCATGATGGTAGGGAGAGAGGTGATGCTGACAGCGGAAAAAAGAATAAAGAAGCCGGGAAATATAGTGCTGGAGGTAACTGATTTATGTGCAGATGATTATGAAGGGAGAGAAAAACTAAAGGGATCCTCCTTGTCTCTGCGGGCCGGAGAAATTTTGGGAATTGCAGGTGTTGCCGGATCAGGCCAACAGGAATTGGTTGAATGTATTTTCGGCTTGAAAAAAGCAAAGAAAGGTCAGATTGTATATGAGGGGAAGGACATTACCTATGAAAGCTGCCGGGAACACCGGATTAAAAAAATAGGATATGTGCCTCAGGATCGAATGGCAGAAGGCGTCAATCGGGAGGGGAATCTTTGGGAAAATGCTATTATGGGATACCATATTACTCCGGAATTTGGAAATAAGATATTCGTGAAGAAAAGCCAGGCTTTAGGGTTTACCAAAGGTATTATTCATGAATTTCGGGTAAAGACCTCGTCCGTTTCTTTAAAGATAAAGCATCTGTCAGGAGGAAATATACAGAAAATGATCGTCGGAAGAGAGTTTAGCCAAAATAATCATCTTTTGATCATTGAAGATCCCACAAGAGGGGTTGATATTGGAGCAATTGAGTTTATATGGAAAAAGATTGAAGAAATGGCAGAAGCCGGGGCGGCAATCCTTTTGGTGAGTCATGAGCTGAATGAGGTCATGGAGGTCTCTGACCGGATCATGGTGATGTATGACGGAAAACTCTATGATGGAGGAAGACGGAAAGAAAAGACAGAGGCAGAGATTGGGCTATTGATGGCAGGAGGTACACATGAGTAAAACGGACAGACTATTTGGCAGAGATCAGGTGTATTCCTTATTTAAATATATCTTTTCCTTAGCGGTGGTAGCTTTGATTGGCGGTGCACTGATTTTGTTCCAGGGAGAGAGCCCGTCGGAGGCAATAGGGTATTTGCTTGATGGAGCTTTTGGTTCCCTTCGCTGTATCGGTAATACACTGCGTTGGATCACTCCTTGTATTTTAACGGGGATGGCGGCATCGGTAGCATTCCGGTCGGGAGTAATGAACTTAGGAATTGAGGGTCAGATTTATTTTGGAGCTTATGCCGCGGCGCTGACAGGGTATTATCTTTCCCTTCCCAGACTGCTTCATATCCCGGTTTGCCTTGCAGCAGCAGGAGTGGCAGGAATGTTGTTTGCATTGATTCCTGCATGGCTCAAATTATATTTTAATATTAATGAGATGATCGTTACATTGATGCTCAATTATATTGCGGTGCTCCTCACGGAATATTTTACCTATATTGTTATGGGGATCAGCGCGGCGGGAGACTCGCTGGCTCTGTCTACCCCTGCGATTGCAGATACTGCCAAGCTAAAGATATTGATACCAAAAACCAATGCCAGTACCGGTTTTATTCTGGCGGTTGCGTTAGTTTTTGCAGTGTGGTTTGTCTACCGCTATATGATTATAGGATATGAGCTGAAACAGGTAGGAGAGAACCGCCGCTTTGCGAAGCTTGGGGGAGTGAATGTTACAAAAACATTTTTGTCTATTTTTCTTATTTCCGGATTGATCGCCGGTATTTGCGGCGGTGTGGAGGTTCAGGGAACTTATGGGAAGTTTACGGCCAGTTTTTCTAACAATTTGGGCTGGGATGGAATTATGATCGCTATGATCGCAAATAATAATCCTTTTACAGTTCTTTTAGTAGCTGGAATTTGGGGGATTTTGAAGGCGGGATCCCTCCATATGGAACGGATGTGTGATGTGAACCGTTTAACCGTACTTTTGATACAGGCGCTGTTTGTACTGTTTGTTACCGTGGATTACAAAAAGCTCCTTGACATCCTGCATAAGAAGGGAGGAAAGAGGAGATGACAGAAATATTTTTTGGTACAGTGACCTTGGCGGCTGCTCTGCGGCTGGCTGTTCCCTTAGCTCTTTCGTCAGCCGGCGGCTGCTTTGGAGACAGGGCTGGGATTTTCAACATTGCCCTGGAGAGCTTTATGCTGTGTGCGGCTTTTTTTGCAGCTTTTGGAACATATTGTGCGGCTAATCCTTACATAGGGGTACTGTGCGGTATTTTGGCGGGACTTATGTGTGCTGTACTTTTTGGCGTTTTTGTATTTCATTTAGGATCCAGTGGCATGGTGGTAAGTATTGCCATGAATCTTGGTATGGACGCTTTCACTTCTTTTTTGCTTTTGAGTTTATTTGGAAAAAGGGGCTCTTTTATGCATGAGAGGTTGGTGAGCCTGCCGCAGATACACATTCCTTTTTTGGAGCAGATCCCATATGTAGGAAAGATTTTAGGCGGTCAGAACATAGTGGTTTATCTCATGTTCCTTCTGATCCTCTTTGCCTGGATATTAATGTATAAAATGCCTTTTGGATTAAGGGTGAGAAGCGTGGGAATGAATGAGAAGGCAGCTCAGACCGCGGGAATTGATATTTTGAAATATAAGTGGGCTTCGGTACTTCTTACAGGATTATTTTGTGGTATGGCCGGAGCGATCCTTCCTCTTGGAGGAACATCTATTTTTACGGAAAATATGACTGCAGGCAGAGGATTTCTGGCAGTTGCTGCTATTATGATTGCAGGAGGAAATCCGTTAAAAGCAGCAGGAGTGGGATTTTTGTTTGCCTATGCAGAGGCAATTGCAGCAAGTATGCAAAATTTCGGCATTCCGTCACAGATTATTCTTTCTTTTCCGTACTTCATTACAATTTTTGTTCTCCTTGCGGTAGGGATCCGTGGAAGACTAAAGAGAAATTGAGCGGAAGATAAAACAAAATAAAATAAATTAACGCAAAAACAACCAGCGCCCAGCAGGCAGATCTGAAATCGCCTTGCTGGGCGTTTTTACAAAAAATACCAAACAGCATATCAATTTGTATAAAATACATACAAAAGGTATGATGAATTTAAACGAGAAACAAGAAGGTTAATAGTTAAAAACACCTATAAAGCATAAAAATATGAATAATATTTAAAATAAATAGCAAAAAGGTATTTACAAACATCATATGATATGCTACTATAAGGACAGATGAAATATAAAAGCGCACAATAAAAGAAATTAATTCTTGGATAAAATAGCTGAAATGACGGCTCTGTTTGTGTGCTTTTTAGGAGGGATCCTATGACTGTCCGTGAGATGAGAGCAATTGATAATACCAATCTGCTTCCAGTGTCCACAGCCCAGAAGGTAAAAAATATGATCATCCAGCGCCAGATGAAGCCGGGAGACCGCCTTCCTACGGAGAGGGAGCTGGTGGAGCTGTTCGGCGTCAGCCGTTCTACCTTGAGGGAAGCGATGAAGTTTTTGAGAGCGGAAAATGTGGTTATGATCCGCCAGGGAAGCGGAACCTTTGTGAGCGCCGGGACAGGCGTTGGAGAAGATCCTCTGGGACTTCATTTTACAAATCAAGAGAAGCTGATTGAAAATCTGTTTGAGACAAGAATGCTGATCGAACCTCAGATCACTGCCCTGGCCTGCCAGAGAGCTACACCTCAGGATATTAAGAATCTGGAGCGGCTGGCAGAGGAGATGGAGCAGTATGAGGTAAACGATGAGGCCACAGCAGAGTTAGACGGACGGTTTCACACCGCGGTAGCAGAATGTACCCATAATGAAGTATTGATCCGCGTTGTTCCTATCATTATCGAATCCATCCGGCGGAGCCATACCAAGACTCAGGACGATTTAGAAAGCTTCCGCAGGGCAAAGAGGAGCCACAGGAGGATCTGCAGCGCCATTGCCCAGGGGGATTTTGTGGAAGCTAAGTTTCAGGCAGAACGCCACGTTTGGGAAACATTAAATGATATAAGAGAAAGAGAGAAGGAGGATAAAAAATGAAAAAGAGAGGATTAGCAAGAAAGTCATTGGCAATGACCATGGCAGCTCTTATGGCAGCCGGCATGGTTACAGGATGTTCTTCCGGCAGCAAGGAGACGGAGGCTCCTGCAAAGGATGCTTCATCTGCTCCGGCAGCAGAAGGGGAAACTGCTGCAAAGGCAGAAGGGGAGGCTTCCGGTGAGCCAGTAACCATTAAGTTCCGTTACTGGGCAGATAACACAGAGTATTCTGCTCTGATGCAGGAGATCATTGCAAAGTTTAACGCAGAGAACGGAAAGGGGATTACCGTTGTAGGCGAGGAAAGCCCATGGGACGGCGGCGCTTACTCTGAGAACCTGTTTAATGCAAAGATGGGCGGCGGCGACGTAGACTGCGCTACATGGAAGCTGACTTCCACCCCATTGTTTGTAAACAATGATCTTCTGGCAGATTTAACTCCCATGATCGACGCGTGGGAGGACAAAGACGATATTGATGAGAATATTTACAACATAATGAAGGAAGCAGGCGGCAGCGACAATATCTATGTAATGCCATGGAATATCCAGGTGCTGTATGTATACTACCGTCCATCTATCTTCGAGAAGGCTGGGGTAGAGGTTCCGACTACTTATGAGGAATTTTTGACAGCCATCGAGAAGTGTACCATGGATACAGACGGTGATGGAAAGACAGATGTTTACGGCTTCGGTATGAGAGGCGCTAAGGGCGGACAGGAGCCATGGGGCAGCTTCGTTTACGGCAGAGGCGGAAACTTTGAGGATATGACTACACCTGAGGCAGTTCAGGGTATGCAGGATTTCATTGACATTTACAACAAGGGATATGTACCGCCCACAGCAACCAGCGACGGCTTCAACGAGATCATCGCAAACTTTAAGTCCGGCCTTACCGCTATGACCATTCATCATACCGGTTCCTCCGCAGATATGGAAGCTACATTCGGAGAGGATGTATCTGCATTCCCATTCCCAGCAGGCAAGGGACAGTGGACTTCCATGGGAGATACGGAGACTGTGATCTTTGAATCCTGTGAGAACAAAGAGGCCGCTTTTGAATGGGTATCCTACCTGGCAACAGGAGAGGGCCAGAAAATGTGGTGCGAGGGCACTGGAAATGTACCTGTAAGCAAGACGGTACAGGAGACAGATTTCTTCCAGAACAACCGCTTTATGAAGGCTTCCATCGACGGACAGAGCTATGCTGGTATCCTTCCGATCCTGGATACCATAACCGAGTGGATCTCTACCTTATGGCCAAATACGGTTTCACAGGCCCTGACCGGAAGCATCACAGCAGAGGACTGCATGAAGACGCTTCAGGAAGGCCTGTACCAGTAATAACCAGTTAAAAAAGGGATTCTGGGCGGCTTGTCCGCCCAGGAATCTCCGATACAAGGGGGATTTCATTCATGGTCAAGAAAAAGACTATATGGCCATATCTGCTGGTGGCTCCGGCAGTTCTCATCATCGTATGCGTCGTGTTCATACCTGTCATCAATGCTATATTGATGAGCTTTCAAAATTATGACCTGCGCAGGCCAAAAGAGATCGCCTTCAATGGCGTGGCCAATTATATTGAAGCCTTCAGCGATAAGCTCTTTTGGGGAGCCCTCTGGCGTACCCTTGTATGGGTTGTAGCTGGCGTAGGTTTCCAGTTCTTATTCGGCTTTATCTTAGCCCTTCTGCTGAACCAGAAGTTTAAGGGACGCGGTGTTGTGCGTGCAGTGAGCATGATCCCCTGGGTTACTCCAGGCGTATTGATCGGCCTCATGTGGCGCTGGATCTATGACGGTAACTTCGGTGTACTCAACGATCTGCTGTTAAAGGTTCATGCCATCACGGACAAGATCCCATTTCTGTCCCAGGTTTCCACTGCTTTTCCAAGTGTGATCGTAACAATTATATGGCAGGGTATCCCATTCTTTGCCCTGATGCTCTTAGCTGCCCTCCAGGGAGTTTCTACAGAGATGTATGAGGCGGCCGATATTGACGGCGCTACAGCATGGCAGAAATTGATCTATGTGACGATCCCTTCTATCAAAAATACCATTTTCGTAACCGGCCTTTTGAGGATCATCTGGGTTGCAAACTCCGTGGATGTTATCTTCAATATGACAGAGGGCGGACCTGCTTACTCCACACAGACTCTGAGCGTTTATATTTTCAACAAGGGAAATGCTCTGGATCTGGGTTATGCTTCCGCTATGGCTCTTTTGATGGCTGGACTGCTGCTGATCGTGGCGATCCCTTACCTTAAAATGAATTTCAAGGAGGAGAAGTGAGAATGAAAAAACAATCTGCGGCAAAACGCTTTTTCATCGTATTTATCCCGCTGCTCCTTTTGATGTTATTTATCCTGTTTCCGTTTTATTGGACCTTTGCAACATCTGTAAAGCCCCAGGATGAGCTTTACGGGGCAGTGGTCACCTATTGGCCAAAGCACATTACATTTGAGGCGTACAGCAAGCTGTTTACTACCACAGTAAACTTCCTTGACGCTATGAAAAACAGCTTTATTGTCGCTTCCTTTACTACCCTGGTATCTCTGACAGCCTCCACTCTGGCGGCCTATGCCTTTTCCAGATACCATTTTACCGGCAGAAAGGTGCTTATGTGTACCTTCCTGTGCAATAATATGTTCCCTACAGTACTGCTTCTGATCCCGCTGTATTCCATCATGCGTAAGCTGGGCCTGCTTTACACCCCAACTTCCCTGGTGCTTTCCTACACAACCTTCACCATACCTTTCTCCGTGTGGCTGCTTTTGGGCTTCTTAAACGATCTGCCCATGTCCCTTGAGGAGGCGGCTCTGGTGGACGGATGCAACAGAGGATCAGCCTTTGTGAGGATCATCCTTCCGATCTTAGGTCCCTGTCTGGTGGCTACCGGCGTGTATATCTTCATGACATCCTGGAATGAGTACACCTTTGCCATGATGTTTACCAACACAGACAGCAGAACCATTCCCGTGGCCTTAAAGAGCCTCATTGGCCAGCTGGGAGTACAGTGGGATCTGTTGACCGCAGGAGGAATCATCACCATTATCCCAGTATGTATTATGTTCTTCTTTGCGCAGAAACGGCTGGTTGAAGGACTGACCGCAGGCGCTGTAAAAGGTTAATTAGTCAGCTATAGTCAGCTGTCTCCAATAAGGAGCGGCATTTAAAGGAGGAAAATATTATGCAGTTGCAGTATGAGAAGAAAGCAAAAGAGCTGCGGGCGGAAATCTTAAAGATGTTATATGCCTGCCAGTCAGGCCATCCGGGCGGGTCTCTGTCCTGTGTGGAAATGCTGATGGCTCTCTATTATGAGGTAATGAAGGTAGATCCAAAGAATCCAAAGGATCCAAACCGTGACCGTTTTGTATTGAGCAAGGGCCATGCCTGCCCTACCTTATATGCGATCCTGGCTGATCTGGGATTCTTCCCTAAGGAGGATCTGGCACATCTTCGCCAGATCGACAGCCATCTTCAGGGACATCCTGACTGCACCAAGACTCCTGGTGTGGACATGAATACCGGTTCCCTGGGACAGGGCGCTTCCCTGGCAATGGGACTGGCTCTGGCTGCAAAGCACGCAAAGGCAGATTACAAGGTATATGCAGTCCTGGGCGACGGCGAGTGCCAGGAGGGATTGGTTTGGGAAGCTGCTATGGCTGCTGCCCATTACAAGTTAGACAATCTGACCTTTATGCTGGACTACAATAAGCTGCAGATCGATGGAAGCAACGATGAGGTTATGAGCCTTGGAAATATCATGAAGAAATTTGATGCCTTCGGTTTTGAGTGCTTTGAGGTAGACGGACACGATATGGATGCCATTGTAGAGGCATTAAAGGCTCCTGTATCCGGCAAGCCTAAGTTCATCTGCTGCAACACCATCAAGGGCAAAGGCGTATCCTTCATGGAAGATCAGTTCGGATGGCACGGAAGCCCAATGAACAAAGAACAGTTTGAGAAGGCTTTAAGCGAGCAGGAGGTGGAGTAAATGGGAAAGTCATTACGAGTTGCATATGGTGAATCTCTGGTAAAATTAGGAGCTAAAAATGACAAGGTTGTGGTTCTGGACGCCGATCTGGCCCATGCTACCCAGACTTGTATGTTTAAGGACGCATACCCGGACCGTCATTTCAACATGGGTATCGCAGAGGCAAATATGATGTGTGCGGCAGCTGGATTTGCTCACACAGGATATATCCCCTTTGTCAGCACCTTCGCCTTGTTCGGCGCTGGACGTGCATTTGAGCAGATCCGTAACTCTATCTGCTATACAAACTGCAATGTAAAATTCGGTTTCTCCCACTCTGGCCTGTGCGTTGGAGAGGACGGCGGAAGCCATCAGTCCATCGAGGATATTGCTCTGATGAGAGAGCTTCCACATATGACCATTTTTGTTCCCTGTGATCCTGCTGAGACGGAGAAGGCAGTAATGGCAGCCGCAGAGATCGACGGCCCTGTATACATCCGTGTGGCAAGACCAGTATGTGATGATATTACCACAGCTGATACTCCTTTCATCCCTGGCAAGGCTAATGTGATGAGAGAGGGTAAGGATGTATGTCTGATCGCCTGCGGACTGATGATCCCCAAGGCTCTGGAAGCAGCTGAGCAGCTGGAGAAGGAAGGTATCAGCGCAGCTGTTGTGAACATGCATACCATTAAGCCTATCGACAAGGATATTATCCTGAAGATGAATGAGACCTGCAAGGCCATCGTTACCGTAGAGGAGCACTCTGTGATTGGTGGTCTGGGATCTGCTGTTGCTGAGGTTCTGGCCGGACATGAGGGCGCTAAGTTCGCTATGGTAGGCATTCAGGATAAATTTGGAAAATCAGGAAAGCCAGATCAGCTGTTTGAGGCATATGGCCTGACAGCAGAGAACGTAGCTGCAACTGCAAAGGGACTGCTTAAATAAATCTTAAAATAGATGTAAGATCGGTATTGTTCGGAGGAAAATACAATGACCATTTTAAATTATGAGTTTAACGGCGAAGGAATGCAGAGAGTATTCGAGAATGAGAAGTGGACCGTTGGTATCAAGAACTGGAAGCCAGCCAATGATGTGACCGGTATTGACTGCCTGGAGCGCCACAACAAGACAGACGAGCTTTTCGTGCTGATCGAGGGCTCCTGTACACTGATCTACGCAAATGAGAAAGACGGAAAGCTGGAGTTCGGCGCTGTAAAGATGGAGAAGGATAAAGTTTACAATATTCCTGCAACCTTATGGCACAATACCATTACCCGCAAGGATACCAAGATGATCCTCATTGAGGATTCCAATACATCTATGGATAACAGCGATATTCTGAACCTGACCGAGGAGCAGATCGCTGAGATGAGAAGCCTGGCATAGTCCGGGGCGGGGGAAGTGAGAGGCAGAGGACGGAATCAATGGGGAAATCCATGAACTGTTAGGATTTGCTGGCTTTTCTGCTGATCTTAGCTTTGTATTTGGTAAATACAGACATTGAAAAAGAAACCATGATTCATTATAATGTTAGGGCGTATGGGTTACGATGCAGTCAGCACATAACCGGGACATACGCCCTAATATTTTTGTCTAATAGGAAATGACTCTGCAATGTTCCTATTATATAAAAAGCGTTCCGCCCAGGATCGCACTGCGTCGGAATGGAATCATGGGATGTTGTTATTTATGGGAAAGAGCCTTGAGACCGGCCCATGGATGGGGCTGGCAGGCAGGCAGGGCAAAGAGAGGAATGGCAGGATATGATAAGAAAATTTTTACAGTGCACCACCATCAGAGAGAGAATTGAGATGCTTACCAACACAGTGCTCCAGGACTGGTCCGATCAGGATCTGGGAATTATCCTCAGCGCGTTTAACTTAAACCCAGAGGACTATGCAGGGAAAGAGGATAAGATCGCTGCGATTGAGAAATATCTGGCTGACTACAAACATTCTGTGGAGCAGAAGGATACCATGGACTGTGAGCAGATGGATAATACTACGTTCTTAGAGAGCGATAAGACTCTGTATTCAGAAAAAGGAATTATCAATCTTGTTCATAATGTACTGAGAAATAACTAAAGGAAAGAAAAAGAAGCGGCGGGCAGAGCCGCTTTTTTTATGTAATAGGAAATGACTCTGCAATGTTCCTATTACACAAAAAGCGCTCCGCCCAGGATCGCATTGCATCGGAATGGATTTACCTTGTTTTATATTAAAATTCTTAGTTCTGCCGGGGGAAAGAAGAATGACGAAGAAAAAGGCGGAGACAGGAAAGCGTATTGTATATAATACATAAAATAAATACGGATAAAATAAAAAAATAATACAAAAGTTCATAATAACACAAGAAAAGTAAGAATAGTAAATGGAAATATGCATAATAAAAGAATATAATGGGATTATGGGGAAATAAAAAACGGTCACAATTATATGAAAAAGGAGAGGTGTATGATGAAAAAAAGATTTTTAGCAGCTTCATTGGCAGCCATGATGGCTTTGAGTTTGACCGCATGCGGAGGTGGAGATAAGGCTTCAGAGACAACAGCAGCCCCAGCCGCTTCGGAAGCCCCAGCCGCTTCAGAGGCTTCCGGGGATACGAAGGCCGAGGCGGAAAAAAAGGAAGAAGGCAAAGAAGATGCATCTGCCCAGGAAGAGAAGGCCCCAGAGGATTACAGCGGTACAGTAGTTGTATATTCTCCTCATGATGCAGATCCTCTCAATGCAGGCGTAAATCTGTTTATGGAAAGATACCCCAATGTTAAGGTGGAGGTAGTTGCAGCCGGAACTGGAGAGCTATGCAACCGTATTGCAGCCGAGACAGCCAATCCTATTGCAGATGTGCTTTGGGGTGGCGGAGCTGATTCCCTTGCAGCGTTTAAGGAGTATTTCCAGCCTTATGTATGTGCCAATGATGAATTTATTGGAGAGGCATATAAGGATCCTGATGATCTATGGATCGGTGAAAGTCCTCTTCCGATGGTTATTTTTTATAACAAAGAGCTGATCGAGAAGGATGGACTAACCATACCTGAAACATGGGAAGATCTGACGAAGCCGGAGTGGAAGGGCAAGATTGCCTACTGTCTTCCATCGAAATCCGGTTCCGCATACACCCAGCTGTGTACTATGATCTTAGGTCATGGAGGGAAGGAAGAAGGCTGGGATTTTATTAAAAAGCTCTATGATAATTTAGATGGGAAGATGGTAGATTCTTCCGGCAAGTGCCATAAAATGGTAGCAGATGGGGAGTTCTATGTAGGACTTACCCTGGAAAAAGCAGCAGTACAGTATAAAGACGATGCTTCCGTGGGATTTGTGTATCCTAAGGATGGAACCAGCGCAGTGCCGGATGGAGTAGCATTGGTAAAGGGATGCCCGAATGAAGAAAACGCAAAGCTGTTCATTGATTTTGTTACCTCTAAAGAATGCCAGACAGAGCAAAGCCAGAATTGGGGCCGCCGTCCGGTGAGAAGCGATATGGAAGTGGGAGAAGGAATGGCAAAGCTGGAAGATATTCCTTTAGTAGATTATGATTTCGACTGGGCTGCCAATGAGAAGGAGTCCATTATTGAGAAGTTTAACGATATTATGGTAGATTAGATAAAATGAAGGGAATAAAAACCAGGACGATCCAGAATAAGCCGGGAGCGTTCTGAAAAATGGGCAGGGCTGTCCGTATCCGATAGGGACGGGCAGCCCTTCCTGCTTCCTTGGGGTTCGGGCAATGATAAAGGAGGACACTGGTATGAGTCATTCAGTTGTTATAAAAAATGCCGTGAAGAAGTATGGTGATTTTATCGCATTAAAAGGAGTTGACCTGGAGATAAAGCCGGGAGAATTTTTCACGTTGCTGGGGCCGTCTGGATGCGGAAAGACCACGCTTCTTCGTATGATCGCTGGTTTTAATACGGTGGATGGAGGAGAAATCTGTTTTGATGATAAAGTGATCAACCATCTGGAGGCTCATAAGAGGGATATTGGAATGGTATTCCAGAATTATGCTATTTTTCCTCATCTGACTGTAGCAGAGAATGTGGCTTACGGGTTGAAGGCAAAGAAATACCCAAAAGGGGAGATACCTGGGAAGGTGGAGGAGGCTCTGGAGCTGGTACAAATCAGCAAACTGAAGGATCGAAGGCCTAATGAATTGTCTGGCGGACAGCAGCAGAGAGTGGCTTTAGCAAGGGCTTTTGTTATAGAACCCAGCGTTCTTCTCATGGATGAGCCCCTATCGAATCTGGATGCAAAACTCCGGATTCAGATGAGGACGGTTATCAAAAAGCTGCAGAGACGTTTGGGTATCACTACGATCTATGTGACCCATGATCAGGAGGAGGCGCTGGCGATTTCCGACCGTATTGCAGTGATCCGCGAGGGGAGGGTAATGCAGGTGGGAACCCCAGAGGAGATTTACAAAAGACCTCAGAATGAATTTGTAGCAGGATTTATAGGCGTGTCTAATTTTGTGGAATGTGATGTGAAGGGGGAGGATCCTGACCAGGCAGTTCTGGACATCAAGGGGGAATGTACCATCACATGTCAGCTGAAAAAGCCTTTTGTGGGAAAGGGAGTGATCTCTGCCAGGCCAGAGCAGCTGTTCTTCGATGAGAAGGAAGGCCTTCCGGGAACCATCGTTATTTCTACCTTCTTAGGTGATTTTATTGAGTATGAGATCTTGCTGGATAATGGACAGACTGTACAGCTCAACGAGTATACGAAGGATGTCCACGAGCTGAAGCCTGATGGGCAAAGGGTGAGGATCAACTTTGATATCCGGTCTGTAGGTGTATATGATGGGGATACTCAGGAGGTGATTTCATGGTAAAGGGCCGGAAAAAACTGGATTTTTGGTTTTGGGTCAAAGCGGCAGTAATTGGATTCATGGTGCTGTTCCTGTTCTATCCGTTCTGTACGCTGATTACCAGAAGCTTCTTTTCCAGCAAAACAAATGGGATCACAATGGAAAACTATATCCGATTTTTCACAAAGAAATATTATTATACGGCATTGGGAAGAAGCCTTTTTGTATCTATTGTGACCACACTTACAACTCTGGCAGTCGGCGTCCCTATTGCCTATGTGATGTCTCGGTATAATGTGGCAGGGAAACGGCTGATCCATATCCTGATCATTATGAGCCTGATGAGCCCTCCTTTTATCGGGGCTTACAGCTGGATCACCCTGTTTGGCCGTTCTGGCTTTATCACCAGCTTATTTGAAAATATAGGGATCCACCTTCCCAGCATTTATGGGAAACTGGGGATCATTATGGTATTTACATTTAAGCTTTTTCCCTATGTGTATCTATATACCTCTGGGGCAATGGGGAGCATTGACTCCAGCCTGGAGGAGGCGGCAGAAAATCTGGGGAGTAATAAGATCCGCAGGCTGTGTACTGTCACCCTTCCTGTAGTGCTTCCATCGATCGCGGCAGGGGCAATTATGGTATTCATGACTAGCTTGGCAGATTTTGGAACTCCTATGCTGATTGGCGAGGGATATATGGTTCTTCCCGTGCTGGTTTACAATGAATATATGAGTGAGATTGGCGGTAACGCCCATCTGGCCAGCGCATTATCAGTCATCATTGTGCTGTGCTCTACTACAGTGCTGTTGGTACAGAAATATTATTTATCCCGGAAGAACTATGTAATGACGGCTATGCGTCCGCCGAAGGAAGAGATCCTTCATGGCTGGAAGCGCTGTTTGGCAACGGTTCCCGTGCTTTTGGTAACTCTGATCGGTATCCTTCCCCAGATCGTAGTCTTAGTGACCAGCTTTATCAAGTGTGATTTTACTGGATTCCAGAAAGGGTTTAGCCTGGACAGTTATATCACTATTTTTAACCGTCTGTGGACGAATATCCGAAATACCTTTACTTTCTCAACCATAGCTATTGTGTTTATCATTGTGCTGGGAATGTTGATCTCCTACATTGTAGTACGCCAGAAGGGACTGGCAGGACAGCTTATGGATCTGATCATTATGTTCCCATTTGTGATTCCTGGTGCTGTTTTAGGTATCAGCTTGATCGTGGCTTTCAATAAGCCTCCCATGATTCTTACAGGAACTGCTGTGATTATGATCATCGCTTTTGTAGTGAGGAAGCTTCCTTATACAGTTCGGTCGGGGAGCGCTTTTCTCCAGCAGATGGATCCTAGTGTAGAGGAGGCTTCAATAAGCCTGGGAGTGTCGCCCATGAAAACGTTTGTCAAGGTAACGGCAAGATTGATGGCTCCGGGCGTTCTGTCAGGTGCTATCCTTAGTTGGATCACCTGTATTAATGAGCTTTCATCCAGTGTCATGCTGTATGGGGGAAAGACCAGTACGATTTCTGTGGCAATTTACACGGAAGTTGTGCGCAACAGCTATGGTACAGCGGCTGCCCTGGCCTCTATCCTTACTGTGAGTACAGTCATTATGCTGCTGATATTTTTGAAGGTCAGCAAAGGTAAGGTATCAATCGTGTAGCGGAAAACGGAGGATAAAATGATAAAATTTGGAACAGGCGGCTGGAGGGCTATCATCGGAGAGGATTTTACAAAAGAAAATATACAAAAACTGGCCCTTGCCATGTGCCTGAAAATGAAATCAGAGGGAGTGGAAGGGGAGGGGATCGTCATTGGCTATGACAGACGGTTTTTGTCTAAGGAGGCAGTGATCTGGGCCAGCCAGATGTTTGGTTCCCAGGGGATCAAGGTGTGGTTTGTGAACCGGAGCGTGCCAACACCACTGATTATGTTTTATGTCATGAAGCATGGGCTGAGCTACGGAATGATGGTGACAGCAAGCCACAATCCAGCCATCTATAATGGAATCAAGGTGTTTACATCAGGCGGAAGGGATGCAGATGAGAGACAGACCTTTGAGATTGAATCATATTTAGATCAGGCGGAGATGCTTTACCAACCCACACAGGAGGAAAATGGCCAGATGCCGCCTCCATCCTATCAAAATTTGGTGAAGCAGGGAGCTGTTCAGGAGATCAATCCTATGAATGAGTATCTGGACAGCATTATTTCCATGATTGATTTGAAAGCGATAAGGGAACGGGATCTGCGCATTGCTATTGATCCCATGTATGGAGTCAGCCTGACGGCACTCAGCACCATCCTTTCCATTGCACGGTGTACGATTGAGACTATCAATGCCAACCACGATACCCTCTTTGGAGGAAAGATGCCGGCGCCTACGGCTCAGACCATGAAGGGACTGCAGAATTATGTTCTGGATCGTTACTGTGATATTGGCATTGCTACCGATGGAGATGCAGATCGTTTGGGAGTCATTGACGATGAGGGACATTATCTGCGGTCAAATGAAATCCTCGTGATGCTCTACTACTATTTGCTGAAATATAAGGGATGGAGAGGTCCAGTGGTTCGGAATCTGGCCACCACTCATATGCTGGATCGGGTAGCAGAAAGTTTCGGGGAGAAGTGTTACGAGGTTCCCGTGGGATTCAAGTATATATCTGCTAAAATGCAGGAGACAGGAGCTATTATTGGGGGAGAATCTTCCGGAGGACTAACAGTCAGGGGGCATATCTGCGGAAAAGACGGTATTTACGCAGCTGCTCTGCTGGTGGAAATGATAGCGGTGAGCAATAAGAAGCTTTCACAGATTGCCAGAGATATAAGAAGGGAATACGGATCCTTTTATATGGAGGAACGGGATTATCGTTTTACGCCTGAGGAAAAGGAACGGATCCGCTGTATTTTGTTGGAGGAGAAGAAGCTTCCTGAACTTCCCTTTGAAACAGAACGGGTGTCTTATATGGATGGCTGCAAAGTGTATTTTAAAAATGGCGGCTGGGTCATTGCCAGATTTTCAGGGACAGAACCCCTTTTGCGTGTGTTTTGTGAAATGAAGGATCAAGAGGATGCAGTAAGGATCTGCCATTTGTTTGAGAAGTATCTTGGATGTTCTTAATTTAGTATTTTTCCGGGAACAAGTATAAAACTGCATCTGTATACGATAAAATACCTTCCGGCTCTGTCCGGGAGGTATTTTTATCGTATTTTTATAGTTTTACAAAAATAAGATCATTGCTATAATGATATTAAATAAGGGATAGAAATGGATACACCTGAGAGATAAGGGGGAGGTATATGAAGCTGGATGTAAAACAGGGAAAAGGGTATTCCCAAAAGTGGACTTCGGTCATGTTCGTGGCTTCTGCCCTGCTTCTGTCTGCCTGCAGGATGGGAGAGGAGCTTTTACCTATGCCCTATCAGGAGGATCTGGTGATCTATACGGCTCAGGAGGAGGGGATATATGGCCCTCTGGTCAAGGAATTTGAGGAGAGAACCAATCTTAACGTCCGGGTGGAAGAAGGATCTGCCCAGGAATTGAGGCAGTATTTAGAGAACAAGACAGGAGAAGAAGGCGGACTGGCTTGGGATCTGGTTTTCGGTGTTGGGACGGAAACCTTAGAACAGTCTGCGCACTTTTGGCATCCCTATGAAAGCTCTCAGACATCTTCCATTGTACCGGGTTTTTTGTGTGCGGATCATCGTTGGACTCCCTTTTCTGTCCAGCCACTGGTACTGATATATAATACAAACGTAGTCACATACCGGGAGCTTCCTGTAGGCTGGGACAGCCTTTTGGAGCCGCGGTGGAAAGGGAGGGTGGGGATCGCAGATCCCCTGCACAGCGATGTCTGTTTTGGCGCCTTGACTGCCGCAGTTAGTGCGTCAGATGAGGAGGATTATTTGGAACAGCTTTTAGAAAATATCAACTACTGTCCTGCCGAAAGTATACAAAAAGTAAATGAAGGAGTGCGGGATGGCCACTACTCGGTAGGAGTGACCACTGAGGAATGGGCTCAGTCGCTTACTGCAGAAGGTGCGGATGTGGATTATATTTATCCTCAGGAGGGAGAGGCAGCGTTTTGGGATGGAACGGCCATCGCGGCCGGGTGTAGCCACCTGGAAGCAGCAAAGCAATTTTTAGATTTTACTGTGGAACGGGATACACAGCAGATGCTTCTGTTCGGACTGGATCGGAGACCGGTGAGGACAGATGTACACCTGCCATCCGGCCTTGTATCCCTGGGACAGCTTGCGGATCGGAAAGAGAAGAAGGAGGAGTCCTGTGGACAGGAAGAAAACGTTCTGAACCGGTGGAAGGAATGTTTGGAGCATCATCAGATGGGAGATGGGGAAGCATGAGATGGGGAAAGGGGGTTTCCTTTAAGAAAAGGATATTTTTAGGCTGTATCCTGGCAGCTATGGCGCCTCTTATCTGCTCAGGTGTCACCAGTCTCCTGTTGTTTACAGCCTCAGCTGACCGGGAGATGATTGAAGGGGGGACAGCCCAGCTGGCATCTGCTAAAGAACGGTTTTTTCTTATGATGGAGTCCTGTGGGGCAGCCTGCAGGCGGCTTACAGAGAATGGATATACCGCTTGGGCAATGATTGACAATAAAACCATTGACTGGCAGCGGGATCTGTATCTGGCTATGTATCAGGAGGCAGAGAAAAGCTATCACGATGCGGACTACAGTATTTATGATGTGGGAGGACAGCTCCGCTTTACTACAGATCCTTCACAAAAACAGGAACGGCTCCCTACCCAGTGGGGAATCCTTCGCAAGGCTTCTGAACAGGAGGGAATGGTATGCAGCCGAACGGAACCGGTTCTGGATGTGGGAGCTAGCAAAAGCCTTTTGCAGGCAGCTTGTCCTTTGGAGAGCGAAAATGGAGTGAAGACCGGATATGTGGTAGTAGATTTTACCAGGGAGAGCCTGGATCATCTCTTGAGCGGGATCCTTTCTCCGGGGAATACCCTCTTGCTTTTAGACTCTCATCAGAGGCCTATATACTGTTCCAACCAGTCTTACGGAAATGAACAAATACAGAAAATTATTTCTGACACCAGAGCGAATCAGAAGAAGCACAGCTCCAGTGGGATCGGTGAAAAATATTTGTGGGTGAAAGAGCCGTCCTATGGTTTTTATATACTTATGTGCTGTTCATCTCCTGTCAGTGAGGCCACAGTACGTACTATGGGGACGGTAAGTCTGATTTTATCCTGTCTTGGGCTGGGGATCAGCTTTGTTATTGCAGGAGCTCTGTCGCGCAGTATGGGAAAGCCGGTGAGCCAGCTGGATCAGGCCATGGCCCGGGTCAAGGAGGGGGATTTTTCCATACGTATTTCCAGCAGCAGGCAGGATGAGCTGGGGCGGCTGACGGAACGGTTTAACGAAATGACCGGAGATTTGAAGAAGCATTTGGATGACCGGGTACAGCAGCAGAAGGATATGAATCAGGTTAATCTGAAACTGTATCAGACACAGCTGAACCCCCATTTCCTTTATAATACCCTTGATTCGATACGGTGGGATGCCAGGATTCATCAGGCTCCTGAGATTGCTGTGATGGCGGAGAATCTAGCAGTGATCCTGAGAAAGAGCATATCAGGAAGCCCCTTTGTTACGCTGGAGGAGGAGCTTGGGATGATCCAAAGCTATATTGAGATACAGAAGATCCGGTTTTCGGGAAGTTTTTGTTACGAGACAGAAATACCGGATCAGCTGGAATTGTGTATGATACCTAAAATGATCCTTCAGCCTTTGGTGGAAAATGCAATTCTCCATGGATTGGATGGATGTGAGAGCGGTTATATCTGTATTTATGCATTTCAAAGCGGATCCCTGCTCTGCCTTTCTGTGACCGATAATGGAAGGGGAATGTCAAAGGAAATGGAGGACTGGATCAACAGCGAGGATCCTGATAA
Organism: uncultured Lachnoclostridium sp.; assembly: GCA_902464595.1. Classification (GTDB taxonomy): domain Bacteria; phylum Bacillota; class Clostridia; order Lachnospirales; family Lachnospiraceae; genus Enterocloster. Next base: position 30,987 of record CABQJX010000001.1, read on the forward strand.
AAGGGAGGGGCATTTGGGGCTGTATAATGTGATTAATATAATGAAAATTTATTATGGCGATCAATCAGGTATACATGCCTCCGTCACGGAGGAGGGAACTACAGTTACGCTGAGACTGCCGGCCGGAAAGGAGGCTCCTGATGTATAAGGTTATTGTTGTGGAAGATGAGTCAATGGTCAGAAAGGGGATTATTTTGACCATTGATTGGAAACGTTTGGGATGTCAGATCGTAGGTGAAGCTGCAAACGGGGAAGACGGAGCCGCCTTAGTGGAACAGCTGGAGCCGGATCTGGTGATCACAGATGTGAAGATGCCGCGCATGGACGGTGTGGAAATGATCGGACGCCTTCGGAAAAAGGGCTGTAAGGCGAAATTTATCATTTTAACTGCTTATGGGGATTTTAAGTATGCCCAGAGCGCCCTGCGGCTGGGAGTCAGCGATTATCTGCTGAAGCCTCTGAGGGATGGAGACCTGGAGCAGGCAGCATCCCATATTTTGGAGAAGGAAAGAGAAGAAACACCGGCTTCTGTATCATGGGATCTCTCAGGATCCTGGAACAACCGATATGTGACCGGGGCGGTAGGGTATGTGGAGGAGCATTATAGGGAGGATATTACCATCAGCACTGTGTCCGCTTATCTTGAGATCAGCGAGGGATATTTAAGCCGGGTGTTCAAACGGGAGACAGGCTACACCTTTACCAGTTTTCTGTCCCATTACCGTATGCAGAAGGCTATGGAGCTGTTAAAGGACTGTCGGGTAAGGGTTTATGAGGTGGCGGAGCAGGTGGGGTATGCAGACACAGCTTATTTCAGCACCCAGTTTAAGAAGCTTACAGGGATCTCGCCTTCAGAATATCAGGACAGCTGCGGACGATATTTGAAAGGGATATAAAGCTTTTAGGGATCCGTGTGTTGTCCTGTAAAAATTTCCAGACAGAACTAGATACTATACATGGAAAAATTCTTATGGTATACTGGGAGTACGTTTTGGCGGAAATTTTAAGTATGCAGAAGCAATTGGAGATATGAGGCGATATGAGAGGAGGGGTGTCTATGCTGGGTTTTCAGGATATGATCGGGCATGAGGGGATCAAGGAGCATTTTTACAGCGCCATGAGGACAGGAAAGATCTCCCACGCCTATATTTTAAGCGGAGAGGCCGGAATGGGGAAAAAGACCTTAGCCGGGGCCTTGGCCCTGAGCCTTCTGTGTGAAAAAGGAGGTACAGAGCCCTGCATGGAGTGTCATTCCTGCAGGCAGGTGCTGTCTGGAAATCACCCGGATCTGATCTATGTAACCCATGAAAAGCCGGCCAGCATCGGTGTAGATGAAATCCGGGAGCAGATCAATGATACCATACAGATCCGGCCTTACAACGGAGGCCATAAGATCTATATTGTAGACGAGGCGGAGAAGATGACCGTGCAGGCCCAGAACGCCCTTTTAAAGACCATTGAGGAGCCGCCTGCTTATGCGATCCTCCTTCTTCTTACAACCAACGCAGATCTGTTCCTGCCGACGATCCTGTCCCGGTGTGTGCAGCTGAAATTAAAGCCCCTGAAGGACAGCGCAGTGCGGGATTACCTGGTTCAGAACATGGGAGAGGAAGAAAGCCAGGCGGATATTTACGCGGCCTTTGCCAGGGGGAATCTGGGGAAAGCCATTCATCTGGCCCGCTCGGAGGAGTTTAAGCTCATGTATCAGGAAATCCTTGAGCTTTTAAAGCACATTAAGGAAATGGATATATCGGAGCTTTTGGAACGGATCAAGAAGTTTAAGGACGGGGAGTTTCCGATACAGGACTGCCTGGATTTTATGCAGATGTGGTATCGGGACATTTTAATGTACAAGACCACAAAAGATGTAAATCTTCTTATTTTTAAGGATGAGTTTTCAGCAGTGCGTTCCATCAGCACCACCAGCGGATATGATGGGCTGGAACGGATTTTGGAAGCCATCGACAAGGCGAAGATCCGTCTGGACGCCAATGTGAATATGGAACTGGCAATGGAGCTTATGCTCCTTACCATGAAGGAAAATTAGGAGAATCGAGAAATGATAACAGTGATCGGAGTGCGTTTCCGCACCGCGGGGAAAATATACTATTTTGATCCGGCGGGCCGCAGGATCCATACCGGCGACCACGTCATTGTGGAGACTGCCCGGGGAATTGAATACGGCCATGTGGTTCTGGGAAACAGGGATGTGGAGGAGAGCAAGGTAGTGCTGCCCTTAAAGGCAGTGATCCGTATGGCGACTCCGGAGGATGAGGCCGCCGAGGCAAAAAATAAGGAAAAAGAGCGGGAAGCATTTAAAATCTGTCAGGAAAAGATTAAAAAGCATCATCTGGAAATGAAGCTGATCGATGCAGAATACACCTTTGACAATAATAAGGTGCTGTTTTACTTTACTGCTGACGGGCGTATTGATTTCAGGGAACTGGTAAAGGATCTGGCCAGCGTTTTCAAGACCAGGATTGAGCTGCGCCAGGTTGGGGTCAGGGATGAGACAAAGATCATGGGCGGGATCGGTATCTGCGGCAGACCCTTATGCTGCCATTCCTATCTATCAGAATTTGTCCCTGTGTCTATTAAGATGGCAAAGGAGCAGAATCTTTCCTTAAATCCCACCAAGATCTCAGGCGTCTGCGGCAGGCTTATGTGCTGCCTCAAAAATGAGGAGGAGACCTATGAGGTGCTCAACAGCAAGCTGCCCAATGTAGGAGACTATGTGACCACGGACGACGGCCTGAAGGGGGAGGTGCACAGCGTCAATGTACTCCGCCAGCAAGTGAAGGTGGTGGTGACTGTGGACCGGGATGAGAAGGAGATCCGGGAGTATAAGGTCGAGCAGTTAAAGTTCAAGCCCAGGAAGAAAAAAGGAAAAGGCGGAGACAAGCGGGGCGGCGATCACTCCGAGGCGGAGTTAAAGCAGTTAGAGGCATTAGAGAAGAAAGAGGGAAAATCAAAGCTCAATGACAACTGATACACATACATGGCGGCAGGAGGGAAATGTGCTCCTGAGGGACGATGAGCGCCTGGATGACCTGCAGAGGAATCACTATGGCATTATCCAGAGAAAGGGCGTGTTCTGCTTTGGCATGGACGCCGTCCTTCTGTCCGGCTTTGCGGCAGTGAAAAAAGGGGAGCGTGTTCTGGATCTGGGAACAGGAACGGGCATCATTCCCATTCTTCTCACTGCAAAGACGGAGGGGGAGCATTTCACAGGTCTGGAGATCCAGGAGGAGTCAGCGGACATGGCCCGCCGCAGTGTCCGTTACAACCATTTAGAGGAAAAGGTGGATATTGTTACAGGGGACATCAAGGAGGCTGGCACGCTGTTTGCACGGGCCTCTTTTGATGTAGTCACTTCCAATCCGCCCTATATGAATGAAGCTCATGGCCTAAAGAACCCGGGGGATGCCAAGGCCATTGCCCGCCACGAGGTGCTCTGCACTCTGGAGGATGTGGTACGGGAGGGGGCTGGGCTTTTAAAGCCGGGAGGAAGATTTTATATGGTTCATAGGCCGAGACGGCTTATTGAGATCATTACCACGATGAAGGCATATAAGCTGGAGCCAAAGCGCATGAAGTTTGTCCATCCTTACCGGGATCGGGAGGCCAACATGGTGCTCATTGAGGCGGTTCGGGGCGGCGGATCCCTTTTAAAGGCAGAGCCGCCGGTGATCGTCTTTGACAGTCCGGGAGTTTATTCCGAGGAAATACGCACCACATACGGATATTAGGGGACGGCAGAACCGTATAAAACACAGGAAAACAAAAGATGGAAAGAGAGGGGAGAGGTAGATGGCAGGAATATTATATCTCTGTGCAACGCCTATCGGAAACCTGGAGGATATTACCTTCCGGGTACTCCGCACATTAAAGGAAGTGGATTTGATCGCGGCAGAGGATACCCGCCACAGCATCAAGCTTCTGAACCATTTTGACATTAAAACGCCTATGACCAGCTACCATGAGTACAATAAGGTAGAGAAAGCCAGATACCTGGTGGGAAAGCTGGAGGAAGGGGTCAATATTGCCCTGATCACCGATGCAGGCACTCCAGCCATATCAGATCCGGGAGAGGAACTGGTGCGCCAGTGCTGTGAGGCGGGGATAACGGTAACCTCCCTTCCGGGGCCGGCGGCCTGTATCACAGCACTTACTATATCCGGGTTATCCACAAGACGTTTCTGCTTTGAGGCATTTCTCCCTACAGAAAAGGGGGATAAAAGGGAGCGGGCCAGAATCCTTGAGGAATTAAAGGAGGAGACCCGCACCATTATCATTTATGAGGCTCCCCATCATCTGGTGCGGACTTTAGAGGATCTTTATGACGCTCTGGGAAACCGGCGTATCTCCATCTGCCGGGAGCTGACGAAAAAGTATGAGACAGCCTTCCGCACCACCATAGGGGAGGCCCTGGCCCAGTATGAGACAGAGGAACCGAAGGGAGAGTGCGTCCTGGTCATTGAAGGAAAGTCGGTGGAGGAACTGCGAAGGGAGCAGATCCGTGCCTGGGAGGAGATGACCGTTCAGGAGCATTTGCAATACTATCTGGATCAGGGTCAGGATAAGAAGGAGGCCATGAAATCTGTGGCAAAGGATCGGGGGATCCCTAAGAGGGAGGTTTATCAGGAGCTGCTGGAGGAGAAGGTTTAAGATTCCAGCTCCGTATTGTAATAGTAAGGCCGGTTTTGAAATTCCTCAGTGAGCATCTGGATCAGCTGCTTTTTTTGAGATGAGATCCGGATTCCTTTGGGGCAGATAAAGAGTTTGTGGATTTTGGGATGAAAATCCAGAGGAATCTGTGCGATGTCATCAGGTGCATGGCTATAAGGGCAAAAGCTGTACTGGTTATTTACTCTGAGAAAAGGTATACTTAGTTCCAGCGCATTGTTGGAGGAGTAGTTGGCAGCTGGCAGCCCGATGGCTGGTAATAAGCTGCCCAGTATTCGGTTTTTGATCATAGGGATGCTGGACAGGGAGAGAACCAGACGGCCAAGCAGGGAATAATCCCGATCCGATAAGCAACCTTGCTCCAGATGGAGGAGCGGATAGATGGGATTGCTTTTTGCGATCCACAGCATCAATTCATACTCCCTGATGATGGAATAGTTTACCCCAGGAAAGTCCTGCTCTGGCAGGGAACTATAAGAGGTTACAAATCCAAAATCCAGATTTCCGTTTAGGACGGATTTATAGATGGAATCAGATTTTAAGACCGCGGGTTTCAGGGTGATCTGAGGGAAAAGAGTGCTGTAATGCTGCATCACCCGGCCGAAGGCAGCGGCATCGCTGGACAGAAGGCCTATATGAAAGGCTGTGCAATGAGAATCATATAACTGGTGATACAGGTCATCCCTCAGGTTTAATATTTTTTTGCAGGTATCTACATATAATTGCCCTGCTTCTGTAATCGACAGTATATTGTTGGTTCGGTAAAATAGCTTCTGGTTCAATTCTTTTTCCAGCCGTGATAAGTAGATGCTTAGGGTAGGCTGAGAGATGTGAAGATTTTGAGCCGCTTTTGATATATTCTTTTCTTTTGCAATTTCTACAATATATTCTAATTGATGAAGATCCATTTTTTTCTCCCTATCTATTCGTTCGATTTCATTGATTTTACATCAACGAAACTATAAAAAATAAACAGAAATTATACTATAGCTTTAAGCTATAATTGTATTTATAAATGAAAGTGTACATTTTATCAAGGGTTTTTTATAATAAATTTAGACTAAAACCACAAAAATGGAGGGGAACCTATGATAAAGGTACAAGCAAATTGTTCCAGCAAAATGACAGAGGAACAGATGCAGTCGGTTCAGGGAATGGGAATCGAATATTTAGCGGTGAATTTTCTTTTAGAGGATGCCAATGATGAAGGGATATGTAGGTTTCAGGAAAAGGCAGCCAGATATGGGTTGACCATAGCAGATGCTGGCTGCCCCAATCTTCAAAAATGCCCTCAGATTCATTTGGGAAAGGAAGACCGCGATTTATGGATTGACCGATATAATGAATTTACTATGGCGTTAGGCAGGGCAGGGATTCCCGTGAATTACATAGCTTGGCAGCCTAATGGAATTTTTAGAACCCGCATTGGGCAGGGGAATTACAACCGAGGACAAAATTCTTTTATCTGCGATATGGAGGAAATCATGTCCCGTCCTATTTCCAATGACCGGGAATATGGAGAGAAAGAGATTTGGGATCACTTTGCCTATTTTATGGATAAGGCTCTTCCTATATGTGAAAAGGCAAATGTAAAGCTGGCCCTTCATCCTAATGATCCTCCGGTTCCAGCTTTGGGAGGCGTCCACAGTCTGATCTGGAATACAGAATGTTATAAGAAAGCTTTTGAACTGGTGGGAAACAGTCCGTATTTGACCATGAAGATGTGTGTGGGCTGCTGGCTGGAGTCCTCAGATTTTGGGGATTTGATGGAAGATATTCGATATTTCTGTGGGCAGGATAAAATATCGGTTGTCCATTTTAGAAATGTAAGCTCCACGATGCCTTATTTTGAGGAAACGTTATTAGAGGACGGATATGGAGATATGTATGCGATTATGGAGCAGCTGGTACGGTGTGGATATGACGGACAGCTGAATATCGATCACCCGTTTTTCGAGTCAGATCAGAAAACTATGTCGGACACATCGGCCGCTTATTTTATGGGATATATGAAATCAATGCTTCACTGCGTGGAGAGAAATGTGAACCGGGAAATAAGTCAGGAGTTTAGAAACCAGCAGTATGAAAAATGTCCAAGGCAAGGGGGAAAAAGAGCATGAATATTCAATTAATTATCACATTAGCCGTTATGGCATTAATGATTGCCGGATTTTTAAGCGGGAAGTTCAAACTGGGCTTGGTGGCAATGACTGCTTCCACGGCACTATGTCTTACAGGAGTGCTTACTTTTAATGAAGCCTACATTTCATTTTCTGATAAGAATGTGGTGATGATTGCCGGAATGTTTATTTTAAGCGGAGCGCTCAGCAAGACAAGTTTGGTTCCGAGAATGAAGGAAATGATGACCCAACATTCCGGAAAGGGGCAGCTGATCGTGTTTGCCTATATGCTGGCTTCTGTTGTTATGATCCAGTTCAGTATGCCTACAGCTTTAATTAGTATGTTTTTGCCATTTATGGCAGCTTTTGATGAAAATGGAAAAGTACAGCCTTCCCATCTTCTGTTTCCGGGAGCCGTTTTAGCGCACTGTGTTCAGGGACTTTTGCCGGGAGCTTACTTTGTGATGATCAATGGGCTGTTAGAGGCGAATGGAGCGCCGGAGCTGTTGGGGCCGTTGGATTACAGCAAGGTAATCCTGATTCCTGCGATTTTAGCTTTTGCTTATATCGTACTGATCGGCTGGAAACATCTTCCTGCCCATACGATGGCGAGTATGGAATTAAAGGGAGGAGAGAAGAAAGCGGTTCTCACAGATGTTCAGGAAAAGATTGTATATCTGGTATTTGGACTTAACTTTGCAGGTATCCTGTTTCAGTCCTATCTTCCATTTCCGATGCATATTCTTCCGATCATAGCAGTGATCTTTTTGACTTATTTAAAGATTTTGGATCTGAATGATATTAAGAACTTTATCAATTTGGATACGATCTTTATGCTGGCTGGTGTGATCCCTCTTGGAACCGCTATGCAAAAGACAGGAGCAGGAGCGGTGGTATCTGATTGCATTATGGGACTTTTGGGAGGAAATCCCTCCCCTATGGTTATGCTTTTCGCATTCTACGGCGCAGGAGCTCTGCTTACCCAATTCATGAGCAACACAGCGACTCAGCAGGTGTTTGTTCCTTTGGCAATTGTGACAGCTATAGCTCAAGGATTGGATCCAAGGCCGTTCACTATGGCGATTTTTGCAGGCTGTACTGCGGCGATGCTTACCCCGACCGGTTCTCCGTCCATTGCTATTGCATTTGGAGCAGGCCAGTATAAAATTAAGGATATTTTAAAGGTCTTCCTTCCTCTTTGGTTTTTGTATGGCATTGCTGTGTGTCTCTCAGCAAATTTCTTCTTCCCCATGGTGTAAGGGCTATTTTCGATATGAACTAGCAAGCTAGATGATATAGGAAGCAAAATAAACAGTGGTTTCCCTTTGGATTGATCCGGGAGGCCGCTGTTTTTATTTATTCTTAATGTCAATTCCAAAATCCTTACCCCATCTTAAAAAAGTATGTGTTAGCATAGAGGCGTAAGGAGGAATGAACCATGGAGGGTGTTTTAAAATCAATTTGCAGGATTGAAAAAAAGTTTGACCGTCAGGCAGCGCGTTTTACCAACCGCCATCCCCTTCTGGCTTTTGGGGCCATGTTCATTGGGATGCCTATTCTGCTCCTTTTGACAGTCTCAGTCAGCACAGTGATCATTACTATGCCCCTGGCCTGCCTGTTTGGATGGTGCTGAGATAAGGGGATCTTAATGTAACCTTAATGTGGGCTGGAATCTATTAATCCCATTTTAATTGTAATCGTGCTAGAATCTTTAGGCAGAGGAGGGAATGATTATGACAGATATAATAATGATCGCAGTATTACTTGGAAGCTTTGGACTGGTAAAACTCTTCGCGGATTTCTGTGAAGGGCAGGTTGATCCAAAAGAGAGATAACAGGAGGCGCAAAGAGATGATCGTATTAGGATTCATTATAGCGGCGTTGGGAGCGTATTTAGTGTATGCCCTTGTAAACCCAGAGAAATTGTAAGGGGAGAGCTTGGAGAGACCGCTTTGGCGGATCAATGAAAAGCGCTCCGGTGCGGAATAAAGATCAGGAGGAAAAAAGTATGTTACAGATTGTTCTTACGCTGGCAATCTTCGTGGCTCTCGTTATTCCCGTGGGAACTTATATGTACCACATTGCCACAGACCAGAAAACATTTGCGGACGCGGTATTTGATCCCGTTGACCGCTTGCTGTACAGGATATGCGGTATCAAGGGAGAGGGTATGGGATGGAAAAAATATACCTTGTCCCTGTTAATGTCAAATGCAGTCATGGTATTTGTAGGCTATCTGATCCTCAGGCTTCAGGGTCTGCTTTTTTTGAACCCAAATGCCATTGAGGGCATGGAGGCCAGCCTGAGTTTTAATACCATCATAAGCTTTATGACTAACACAAATCTGCAGCACTACTCAGGGGAGAGCGGCCTTTCCTATGCAAGCCAGATGTGCGTTATCATCTTCATGATGTTCACGTCGGCGGCCAGCGGATATGCCGCATGTATGGCTTTCTGTCGTGGGCTTGCAGGGCAAAAGCTTGGAAATTTCTATAGGGATATGGTTCGGACTACCACCCGTATCCTTATTCCCGGGGCGTTCCTGGTAGGCATTCTTTTAGTCAGCCAGGGAACGCCTCAGACGCTGGCTGGCAATTTCACAGTGGAAACCATAGAAGGAAAATATCAGGATATTGCCGTAGGTCCTGTGGCTGCGCTGGAATCCATCAAACATCTGGGAACCAACGGAGGCGGCTTCTTTGGAGCTAATTCCACTACGCCCTTTGAAAATCCAACCGTCATTTCCAATATAGTGGAGATGATCTCCATGATGATCCTTCCGGGGGCATGTGTCGTTACTTTTGGCCGGATGCTCCATGACAGGAAAAATGAGGGTAAAAACAGCGGAAAAAAAGAGGGTAACAGGAATCCGGAAAAAATTTCAAATACAGCTGGCCCGAAGCCTTTCATGGGCCGTCAGGGGGCGGTTGTGTTTGGAGCTATGTCCATTATTTTCCTTATCGGCCTTACCATCTGTTTCCAGGCAGAGAAGGCCGGCAACCCGGTAATTAGCGCAATGGGGATCGACCAGTCTATGGGCAGCATGGAAGGAAAGGAAGTACGGTTTGGAATTGGCCAGTCCTCCCTGTTTACCACAGTGACCACATCTTTTACCACAGGAACCGTCAACAATATGCATGATACCCTGACCCCGTTAGGCGGGATGGTTCCCCTTCTGCACATGATGTTAAACTGTGTGTTTGGCGGCAAGGGCGTAGGCCTTATGAACATGATAATGTATGTGATCCTGGCTGTCTTTATCTGCGGGCTCATGGTAGGGCGTACACCGGAATACTTAAATAAGAAGATCGAGGGAAAAGAGATGAAGCTGGTAGCCATAGTTATTTTGATCCATCCCCTTCTGATCCTGGGATTTTCTGCCCTGGCTGTGTCCAACACGGAAGGCCTGGCGGGGATCACCAACCCTCAGTTCCACGGCCTGTCCCAGGTACTTTATGAGTACGCTTCCTCTGCGGCTAACAACGGTTCTGGTTTTGAAGGGCTGGCAGACAACAGTATGTTCTGGAACGTGACCACAGGACTTGCTATGTTCTTTGGCCGTTACATCGCTATTGTAGCTCAGTTAGCCATTGCCGGTTCCATGCTCAGCAAGAAGCGGGTCAATGAGTCCATAGGAACCCTTCGCACCGACAATGTGACCTTTATGATCGTACTTGTATTTATCGTATATATTTTCTCTGCTTTGACCTTCTTCCCGGCATTGGCCCTTGGCCCGGTGGCTGAGCATCTGGCTCTGTGGATGTAGGAAAATGAGCGGAAAGGAGAATCACCATGGCTAAGAAACAAGGAACTAAGTTTGTTACGTCGGATATTTTAAAATCATCGATTACGGGATCTTTCCAGAAGTTGGATCCCCGTTATATGATAAAAAATCCCGTAATGTTTGTGGTGGAAATTGGATTTTTTATCACGCTGATCCTGACATTTTTCCCCACCCTCTTTGGGGGCAGCGCCCAGTATCAAATTTATAATGGAATTGTCACCGTAATTCTGTTTGTCACCGTCCTGTTTGCAAATTTTGCCGAGTCCGTGGCAGAGGGCCGTGGAAAGGCCCAGGCAGCTACCTTGAAAAAGACGAAACAGGATACCATGGCAAGGCTGCTTTTGGAAGGCGGAAAGGAAAAGACCATCAGCGCTTCGGAATTGAAAAAAGGCGACATTGTCTTGGTAAAGATGGGGGAAGTGATTCCAAATGACGGCGAGGTCATCGAGGGAGTTGCCTCCGTAGATGAATCGGCCATTACCGGCGAGTCCGCTCCTGTCACCAGGGAGGCGGGCGGAGATTTCTCCTCTGTAACAGGAGGGACTACCGTTGTGTCAGACTGGCTGAAAATACGGATTGTGGCGGAACCGGGGCACTCCTTCCTGGATAAGATGATCTCCCTGGTGGAGGGGGCTTCCAGACAGAAGACCCCAAATGAGATCGCGTTAAATACGCTGCTGATCGTGCTGACCCTGATCTTTCTTATCGTAGTGGTAACTTTATATCCCTTTGCTGCGTATCTGGGTGTGGAAATCCCTATATCCTGGGCCATTGCACTGATGGTCTGCCTGATCCCTACCACCATCGGCGGCCTTCTGTCTGCCATCGGTATTGCCGGTATGGATCGTGTGACCCGGTTTAACGTGATTGCCATGTCTGGTAAGGCGGTGGAAGCCTGCGGCGATGTGGACACTATGATCTTGGATAAGACGGGAACCATTACGTATGGAAACAGGCTGGCAGCTGAATTTTATCCGGTAGCAGGGGTAGATAAAGGGGATCTGATTGATTACAGCGTCATGAGCTCCCTTATGGACAGCACGCCCGAGGGAAAATCAACGGTTGATCTGGGACGCCAGATGGGCTGTGTTTTGGACGACGGCATTGGGGAGCAGATGACCTTTATTGAATTTACCGCCCAGACCAAGATGAGCGGTGTGGATTTAAAGGACGGAACCATGATCCGAAAGGGCGCTTCCGGGGCCATCGAGGAATTTGTTAAGAAAATGGGCGGACAGATCCCGGCAGATCTGGAGGAGATCGTCACACGGGTATCCAATCTGGGCGGCACGCCTCTGACCGTGTGCGTGGGAAATAAGATTTTGGGTGTTATTTACTTAAAGGATACGGTGAAACCGGGACTGGTGGAGCGGTTTGCCAGGTTAAGGGAGATCGGCATTAAAACAATTATGTGTACTGGCGATAACCCTCTGACTGCAGCGACCATTGCCAAGGAAGCGGGAGTGGACGGCTTCATTGCAGAGTGCAAGCCGGAGGACAAGATCGAGGCCATTAAAAAGGAACAGGCGGAGGGCAAGCTGGTAGCAATGACCGGAGACGGGACAAACGACGCCCCGGCCTTAGCCCAGGCGGACGTAGGGCTTGCAATGAACTCAGGAACCCAGGCGGCTAAGGAGGCGGCCAACATGGTAGATCTGGATTCTGACCCCACTAAGATCCTGGAAGTGGTAGAAATTGGAAAACAGCTTCTTATCACAAGAGGCTCTCTGACTACCTTCAGCGTGGCCAACGATATTGCAAAGTATTTTGCCATTATTCCGGCTATGTTTACTATGGTGTTGCCACAGATGCAGATATTAAACGTTATGCATCTAGCAACGCCGGCCAGCGCTATTTTGTCAGCGTTGATTTTTAACGCGATTATTATACCGGGCCTGATTCCCATTGCCATGAGGGGCGTCAAGTATAAGCCTATGAAAGCGGAAAAGATGCTGCTGAGAAATATGGGTATCTATGGGATGGGAGGAATTATTGTTCCCTTTGTGGGGATCAAGATCATTGATCTGATAGTGGCTCCTCTGTTAGCCATGATGGGAATGTAAGGAGGAAAGTTCTATGAAAACCTTTGGTAAAATGTTTAAGACAGCATTTATATTCTGCATGGTTATGATTGTGACCTGCTCATTTATCTACCCGTTGGCCCTTACGGGGGTCAGCCAGCTGACCATGAAGGAGAAGGCAAACGGAAGCCTGATAGACAGCGAGGGGAACCTTACAGCCAACAGGGAGGAGGCTGTGGGGTCTGCCCTTCTGGGACAGGATTTCACAGCGGATTATTTCTTTTGCGGGAGAGTGTCCTCTGTGGGCTACAACACCTATACAGAGGAGCAGAAGGCGAGCGGGGAGTATGGCGGCGTATCCTCAGGAACCTTTAATTATGCCAATTCCAATCCAGACCTAGAGGCCAGGATCCGGGAAGACTTGGATGAATTTCTGGCTTCCCATCCCGGGGTAAAGGCGGAAGATATACCGGCAGACCTTCTCACAGCTTCCGGATCCGGACTGGATCCCCATATCAGCCCGGAAGCCGCTAGGGTTCAGATTACCGCAGTAGCGGAAAACTCCGGGCTGAGCGAGGAGATCGTCACCGAGATCGTGGAAGAAAATACAGAGCGCAAAGTACTGGGGGTATTTGGAGAGGAGCGGGTCAATGTGTTAAAATGCAATCTGGCAGTAGCAAAGGCGATGGGGCTGATATAAATGGAGGATCAGAGACCGGATTCGGAGCAGCTTTTAAAGCGGCTTCAGTATGAGGAAAGGGAACAGCAGAAAAAGAATAAGGGAAAGCTCAAGATATTCCTGGGATATGCGGCAGGATCCGGCAAGACATATACCATGCTGGAGGCAGCCCATGAGGCGAAAAAGCAAGGCGTTGACGTGGTGGCTGGGTATATTGAGCCACATGCCCGGCCGGATACCCAGGCCCTTACAAGAGGGCTGGAATCCCTTCCTCCATTGATGATCGACTATAAAGGGGTTAAGCTAAGAGAGTTTGATCTGGACGGAGCCTTAAAGAGGAAACCACAGCTGATCTTGGTGGATGAATTAGCCCACACCAATGCAAAGGGATGCCGCAATGAAAAGCGGTATCAGGATGTAAAGGAGCTTCTGCGTCAGGGGATCAGCGTCTATACCACCATCAATATCCAGCATTTGGAAAGTCTCAATGACCTGGTGGGGAATATTACCCATATCGATGTCCGGGAACGGATCCCAGACACGGTGTTCGATCATGCGGATCAGGTGGAAGTCATTGACATCGAGCCGGAAGAACTGATTGAACGGATGAGGGAGGGAAAAATCTACCAGGCCCAGCAGGCAGAACGGGCATTGCAGAATTTTTTCCGCCGGGAAAAGCTGGCTGCATTGCGGGAGATTGCTTTGAGGCGTACCGCAGACCGGGTCAACCGGATTGCCGAGGAGGAGAGAAACCTTTTAGGAAATCAGGATTATCACACGGGAGAACACATTTTAGTGTGCATCACGGCAGCCCCGTCCAGCGCCAAGGTCATTCGCACTGCCTCCCGTTTAGCGGACGCCTTTCATGGGAAGCTTACCGGGCTTTGTGTGGAAACGCCGGGAATGCAGGAGGCTGACGACAAGACAAAGGCAGCTTTAAGGAGCAATATGGAGATGGCAAAGCTGTTAGGGGCAAAGATCGTCACCGTTTTTGGTTCCGATATTGCCGCTCAGATCGCTCAGTACGCCATGGTCAGCAATGTGTCAAAGATCGTTCTTGGGAGAACCAATCATTTTACCATGCGCCCCATGTACCGTTCCGAGCTTCTGGAGAAGCTCACCTACATGGCTCCCAATATCGATGTGTATATTATCCCGGATATGCGTCAGACAAAGCGGTATCGTCCAAGAAAGAACCAGAAAAAGAAAACAGAGGACTGGAAAAGGATCATGGCAGATTTTTCTATGATCACGGGGATCATGTTGTGTGCGACCGCCATGGCCCTGATCCTAAGGACGTTGGAATTTTCAGAAGCAAACACCATCATGATCTACCTGTTAGGAGTGCTTCTGTCCGCTTACCTTGCAAACCGGAAGCTCTGCGCCCTTTACTCGGCTTTGATCAGCGTTCTGCTGTTTAACTTCTTTTTCACAGAGCCTTTTTACGGCCTCAAGGCATATGATAAGACCTATCCGGCCACCTTTCTTATGCTTTTTGTGGTAGGGCTTTTTACGGGAACTATGACGGGAAAGCTGAAACGGCAGAATCTGGAGAGCGCCAAGACGGCTCACAGGACGGAGATCTTGCTGGAAAATAGCCAGAAGCTGCGGCGCTGTAAGTCAAAGGCTGACGTGTGGTCACAGGTAGCGGTACAGTCCGGCAGGCTTTTAAATTTGTCTGTCCTGATCTATCCTGTGAGTGAAAATGGAATCATGGAGGCTCCTCTTTTATTTCCAAGACAGGGAATGGATCGTTCCTGTCTGGAAACCTGCGTTAATTCCCAGGAAAAGGGAGTGGTTCAATGGGTAATCGCAAACCGCCACCGCGCTGGGGCCTGTACCCATACGCTTCCAGACGCGGCGGCCATGTACCTTCCCATTTGGGATGAGGAGAAAGTTCGGGGAGTTATGGGAATCCTTTTGGAGGAGCGAAGGCCGATTGAGGAGTTTGAGTACGGGCTGCTGATCGCTATGCTCAACGAAGCAGGAGTAAAGTTACAGGATACATTTCTAACGGATTGACGGACATTTGGGGGAGGGAAAAAGCCTCCCCTGTCTTTATATAATTTTAATATCTTCTTCCCAGTCTATCATACCGCCTTAATACGATCCGGGATATAATGAAGGCAAAAGCGGAAAAAGTATATAGGGCAGGAAACACAAATAGAGCAGGTATCCCGCCTGCTGTGGGAGGTAAAGGATGGAAGATCAGAGGGGATGCGGAAGCAAAAGAAGCAGCCTGAAAAAAATTTTGGAATACATAGCGGGTATGGGAAAAAAATGCTCTGTTCTGCGGAATGCTGCTTCCAGGGATAATGGGTGGATAGAAGAACAGCGAAAAGAAGAACAGAAAGCGGAAGAAAGGGAGGAACAAAAAAATGAGCATATTCTCGTATGCCTGTCTCCCTCCCCTTCTAACAGAAAGATTATCCGTACAGCTACCCGGATGTCTCAGGCATTTCACGCAAACTTTACGGCATTGTTTGTAAAAACGCCGGAATCCTCCCGTATGGATGCAGACAGCATCAGAAGGCTCCAGGAAAATATACATTTGGCAGAACAGATGGGGGCAAAAGTGGAGGTGCTCTACAGTGATGATATTTCCTTTCAGATCGCAGAATTTGCCCGGCTGTCCGGTGTGACTAAGGTCGTTATGGGGAGAAGCGCGGCCATCAGACATCGCTTATGGGGAAAGACTCCCCTGACAGAACGGCTTATTTTGAATGCTCCAAACCTGGACGTATACATTATCCCAGATGCGGTGGCGGTGAAAGATTTGTATCACGTAAAAAAGGCGGCAAAGAACAGCGTCATTTTCTCAGCGAGAGATATTCTAAAGAGCGCGGGGCTTCTTTTGGCAGCCAGCTTGGTGGGGTTCTTTTTCTATAATTTGGGAATTAGTGAGGCCAACATTATCACTATTTATGTATTGAGTGTGCTCCTGACTGCGCTTGTGACAAAAAACAGGGTATACAGCATGATTTCCTCCATTGTGAGCGTGCTGGTATTTAATTTTTTGTTTACGGATCCGAAATTTTCATTGCAGGCCTATGATGCAGGTTATCCTATTACTTTTGCGGTTATGTTCCTGGCTGCGTTTATCACCGGCTCTTTGGTTATGCGCCTCAAGGATCACGCAAAGCAGTCCGCCAGGGTAGCTTTTCGTACCAGGATCCTGTTTGATACAAACCGTTTGCTGCAGCAGGCAAAGGAACGGGAAGATATTATCTCCGTCACCGTCAGGCAGCTGGCAAAGCTTTTGGAACGGGATATGGTGGTGTACATGGAGGAAAATGGACAGCTGGGGGAACCCAGGGTGTTTCCGTGGGCGGAAAATGCGGAGCAGGAAAAGCATATTTCAGGAAAAGAACGTCAGGTGGCTCTGTGGACGTTTCAAAACAACAAACATGCCGGAGCCGCAACAGAGACCTTTTCGGATGCTGAATGCCAGTATCTGGCAATCCGTGTAAATGATAACGTCTATGGCGTCATCGGGATCGTTTTGGGAGCGGATACTCTGGAAGCCTTTGAAAATAGTATTCTTTTGTCTGTTTTGGGGGAGTGCGCCCTGGCTCTGGAAAATGAGAGGAGCATCCGGGAGAAGGAGGAGGCAGAGGTTTTGGCCAGGAATGAGCAGCTGAGGGCCAATCTGCTGCGGGCTATCTCCCATGATCTCAGGACACCCTTGACTTCTATATCCGGCAATGCCAGCAATCTTCTGTCTATCGGAGGGGAGCTGGACGAAGAGACAAAGCAGCAGCTGTACACGGACATCTATAATGATTCCATGTGGCTGATTAATATGGTAGAAAACCTGCTGTCTACTTCCCGGCTGGTGGGTGGAAAGCTGAATCTGAATATAACGGAGGATCTCATTGATGATGTGATTGCGGAGGCCATGCAGCATGTGAACAAGAGAAGTGCGGAACATTCCATCACAATAGAAACGGAAGATGGGCTGCTTTTGGCGAAAATGGATTCCAGGCTAATCGTTCAAGTTATCATCAATCTGGTTAATAATGCCATTGATTATACCCCGAAGGGATCCCATATATGGATCCGGGTAAAAACAGAGGATGGGAAAGCGGTAATCTCGGTTGCAGATGATGGAAACGGAATACCGGACGAGGCCAAGAAGAAGGTGTTCGATCTGTTTTACAGCGGGGAAAATAAGGTAGCGGACAGCCGTAGAAGCTGCGGAATTGGACTGTCCCTGTGCAAGTCGATTATCAATGCTCATGGAGGGAAGATTACTGTATCAGATAACGTACCCCATGGGGCAGTCTTTACATTTACATTACCGGCAGAGGAGGTACACTGGCATGAATAAACCTTTGATTTTAGTGGTAGAGGATGACAAATCAGTGAGCAATTTGATTGCAACCGTTTTAAAGACCCATGATTACCGCTATCTCTCAGCGGCAAACGGAGCAACAGCAGTCATCGAGGCTTCTTCCCATAATCCTGAGATCGTTTTGCTGGATCTGGGGCTTCCAGATATGAGCGGCGTGGAAGTTATAAAAAAGATCCGCTCCTGGTCTAACATGCCTATTGTTGTGATCAGCGCCAGAAATGAGGATAAGGATAAAATTGAGGCGCTGGATGCAGGGGCAGATGATTATCTGACAAAACCGTTTTCCGTGGAGGAGCTGTTAGCGCGACTGAGAGCGATTACCAGGCGGCTGCCTGTGCTTATGGCCCAGGAGGCTTCTCAAAGCGCGGAGTTTGTTAACGGTGCTTTGCATATCAATTACGCTGCGGGCTGCGCTTACCTACATGGGGAGGAGCTTCATCTCACGCCTATTGAATACAAGCTTCTATGCCTTTTGGCAAGGAATGTGGGGAGGGTTCTGACTCATACCTTCATTTTGCAGAATATATGGGGAACTGCCGCCGCGGACGATATTACATCCTTGAGGGTGTTTATGGCGACCCTGAGAAAGAAGATTGATGCCTCTCCCGATGCGCCTCAGTATATCCAGACTCATGTGGGAGTGGGATACCGTATGGTAAAGGTAGAATAGGGGAACAGAAGATCTGCTTTGTGGGAATAAAAACGCCAGCGGCTTCTTCCTTAATATAAAGACAGTTCAGGAAGAAGCCGCTGGCCAAGGATCCCACACGTCAGGATCCGTCAATGGATATGCAAGATTCTGTTTGTTCATTATAATACTATGGCTCGCTTACATTAAGGCCGGCCAGCTTTGCCAGTGCGATCACAGACTGGCGGGATACCTTTTTTCCTTCATATTCCAGAAGATCATCGGTACTTCCATTGAAAATGTCTGCGCTCTCTGCCTTTCTTAAAATGATGCAGTCGTCTTGAACCGTGATCTCCAGCCCGTCTTTCACATCCAAGTCCAGGCTCCTTCTCAGCTCAATGGGAAGGGTGATCCGGCCCAATTCATCCAGCTTGCGGATTACTCCAGTTGTCTTCATGATAATACCCCCTTATCGAAATTGTATTTCCCCCATATGTACAAATTTAACTTATCAGATTCAGAGATGAAAGTCAATATATGTAAATATCAGATTTAGTAAAAAGCGGCAGGAAATAGTAAAAATAGAAAGGATAGACAGCACGCTGGGACAGATATAAAAATACTTGACAAACAGGTAGCTTTCTTGTAGTATTACTTTGATGTTCAAAGTATTTCCACTGAGCAAGCAAATGAAGGAAGGTATGAGTCCGCTGAGCACTGATGGATTCGGGACAGGTGAAAAGAATGACAACAAGAATCATAGGAACCGGTTCATATGTGCCGGAGCAGATCGTGACTAATGACGACCTGGCAGCGATCGTGGAGACAAATGATGAGTGGATCCGCAGCCGCACCGGTATCGGACAGAGGCGGATCGCTACGGTGGAGAGCACTTCCTATATGGCAGCAAGAGCGGCTGAGAGAGCTTTGGAGAACAGCGGAGTGAAGGCGGAGGAGATTGATCTGATCCTGTTAGCCACATCATCTCCGGATTTCTGTTTCCCCAACGGAGCCTGTGAGGTTCAGGGCCTGCTGGGGGCAGTGAATGCAGCCTGCTTTGATATTAGCGCAGCCTGCACGGGATTTGTATATGCTCTTAATACCGCCCATGCGTTCATAAGCAGCGGAATGTACCGCACAGCGCTGGTGATCGGCGCAGATGTGCTGAGCAAGCTGATCGACTGGACGGACCGGAGTACCTGCGTCCTCTTTGGCGACGGCGCCGGGGCAGCTGTGGTGCGGGCAGATGAAATAGGGATCATAGCCTCCAATATGCATTCCGAGGGAAGCAAGGGATCTGTTTTGACCTGCGGTTCCCGTACCAACGGAAATTTCCTTTTGGGAAAGAAGCCGGAATTAGGCTATATGACCATGGACGGCCAGGAGGTATTTAAGTTTGCAGTTAAGAGAGTGCCTCAGTGTATTACGGAGGTGCTGGAGGCTGGGGGAATATCCCCGGAGGCTGTAGACCACTTTGCAGTCCATCAGGCGAATTACAGGATTATCGAATCCATTGCCAAACGTCTGAAGGTAAGTATTGACCGTTTCCCTGTAAATATGGAACATTATGGAAATACATCAGGTGCTTCCGTACCCATTCTCTTAGATGAGATGAACCGGGGCGGCCTGTTAAAGCCAGGGGACAAGGTGGTGCTGTCAGGCTTTGGAGCCGGGCTGACCTGGGGAGCTCTTTTGTTAGAGTGGTAGGACACCATGAAAGGTTGGTAAGCGTTCAGCTGTGTAAAACAGCAAAGATTCCAGGCTGAGAGAGCTTTGGCCGGAAGCTGCGCAGGGTTTTGCAGGGCTGAGAGAAAAATATATAAAATCATTAAAAAAGGAGAATAAAACCATGTTAGAGAAAATGAAAGAGATTATTGCAGAGCAGTTAAGCGTAGACGCAGATTCCATTACTGAGGCTTCTTCCTTCAAGGAAGATCTGGGAGCAGATTCCTTAGACCTGTTCGAGTTAGTAATGGCTCTGGAGGATGAGTACTCTGTAGAGATCCCAGCTGAGGATTTAGAGCAGTTAAGCACAGTTGGCGATGTTATGAACTACTTAAAGGACAAAGGCGTAGAGGCATAAAAAGCGCAGCAAATATAGTTTACTTAGGCGGACGGCGTGTGGATATATGAAGCACGCTGTTCGTTTCAATAGGGGAAAACCCAGGAAATGTGGACTGGAGGCAGAATAGTGAAAACAAGAATTACAGAAATGTTAGGAATTGAATACCCTATTATTCAGGGCGGCATGGCCTGGGTAGCAGAACATCATCTGGCAGCAGCTGTATCTGAGGCAGGCGGACTTGGCCTGATCGGAGGAGCCAATGCGCCCGGCGAAGTAGTGAGAGATGAGATCCGCAAGGCCAGAGAGCTGACAAAAAAGCCCATTGGCGTGAACGTGATGCTTCTCAGCCCTCACGCAGAGGACGTAGCCAGAGTGGTTGTTGAGGAAGGCATAAAGGTAGTGACTACCGGAGCCGGAAACCCCGAAAAATACATGGATATGTGGAAGGCTGCCGGGATCAAGGTGATCCCTGTGGTAGCCAGCGTAGCACTGGCACGCCGTATGGAAAAATACGGGGCAGATGCTGTAGTGGCAGAGGGAATGGAGTCCGGCGGCCATATCGGCGAGCAGACTACCATGACCTTAGTTCCCCAGGTGGCAGATGCAGTGTCCATCCCTGTGATCGCCGCAGGCGGTGTAGGCGACGGCAGAGGAATGGCTGCTGCTTTCATGCTGGGAGCTGAGGCGGTTCAGATCGGAACACGTTTCGTTGTTTCCAAGGAATCCATTGTACATGCCAACTACAAGGAGCGCATCATCAAGGCAAAGGATATTGATTCCACCGTTACAGGACGCAGCCACGGTCATCCGGTGCGCTGCCTGCGCAACCAGATGACAAGGGAGTACATTAAACTGGAGCAGGAAGGAAAATCCTTTGAGGAGCTGGAGTACCTGACCCTGGGAACCCTGCGCAATGCTGTAATGGACGGAGATGTGACAAATGGAACCGTTATGGCCGGACAGATCGCAGGAATGATCACCAAGGAGCAGAGCTGTAAGGAGATCGTTGAGGAGATCGCAGCCCAGGCAGAGAAGCTGTTGGGAAGACAGTAAGGCAGCATTTGCCAGAAGGACAGGCAGCCAGTCAGACTGGATCTGAGAGGAAACGGTCTTGGGTACAGCCAGTAAGTCAGGAAACAGGAGAAGCAGGATATATGAGCAGGATCGCATTTATTTTCCCAGGCCAGGGGGCTCAGGCAGCCGGTATGGGAAAGGATTTTTATGAGCAGAAGGAAACGGCAAAGAAGATTTTTGACAGAGCCACAGAGCTGATGGGATTTTCTATGCCAGAGCTGTGCTTTGAGGAAAATGACCGCCTGGATATTACAGAGTATACTCAGGCAGCCATGGTAACTGCCAGCATCGCCATGATGCGAGTTTTGGAAGAAAATGGAATCAAACCAGATGTTGCAGCGGGACTCAGCTTAGGAGAGTACTGTGCCCTGGCGGCAGCGGGAGTGATGAGCGACGAGGATGCCATCAAAACCGTGCGCCAGAGAGGCATTTTTATGCAGGAGGAGGTTCCGGCAGGGGAAGGGGCGATGGCAGCCGTCCTTGCTTTGGACGCTGCAGCTATTGAGGAAGTGACTGGTTCTATGGAGGGCGTATGGATCGCCAACTACAACTGTCCTGGCCAGATCGTGATTTCCGGCCGGAAGGAGGCTGTAGAGGCTGCCTGTGAGCGTTTAAAGGAAGCTGGAGCCAAGAGAACCGTTATGCTCAATGTAAGCGGCCCCTTCCACTCAGGAATGCTTACAGGAGTTGGTGAGAAGCTGAAAGCGGTATTGGATCAGGTTGAGATCTGCGAACCCCAGATCCCTTATGTGGCGAATGTGACGGCCCAGTATGTGAGGAGTGCTTCTGAGGTGAAGGAGCTGTTGACAAAACAGGTTTCCTCCTCTGTGCGGTGGCAGCAGAGCGTAGAGGCAATGCTGGCAGACGGCGTGGATACGTTTATTGAGATCGGACCGGGAAAAACGCTGGCAGGCTTTATGCGCAAGATCGACCGGAATGCAAAGACATTCAACGTAGAGAAGTTAGAGGATATTGAGAAGGTAGTGGAGGCTCTGAGATAACCAGTCTCAGGGTTCGGAGAGGAGATAGCATATGCTGGAAGGAAAGATTGCACTGGTGACAGGAGCCAGCCGGGGGATCGGACGTCAGATCGCCCTTAAATTAGCCGGGCAGGGAGCGTTTGTGATCGTAAATTACAATGGTTCCGCTGCAAAGGCAGAGGAAACCGTGAAGGAGATCGAGGTAGCAGGAGGAAAGGCTGAGGCAGTGCAGTGCAATGTTTCCGATTTCGAGGCCTGCGGCCAGATGCTCACCGATGTTGTGGCCAAGCATGGCCGCCTGGATATTCTGGTAAATAACGCAGGGATCACCAGGGACAACCTGTTGATGAAGATGTCTGAGGAAGATTTTGATGCGGTCATCAGCACGAATTTAAAGGGTGTGTTCAACTGTGTGAAGCATATTTCACGCCAGATGTTAAAGCAGAGAGCCGGAAGGATCATTAATATCTCCTCTGTATCAGGCGTTTTGGGAAATGCAGGCCAGGCGAATTACTGCGCTGCAAAAGCAGGGGTGATCGGACTTACAAAGTCGGCGGCCAGGGAGTTAGCCAGCCGGGGCATCACGGTCAACGCAGTGGCGCCGGGATTTATCACCACAGAGATGACAGACGTGTTAAGCGACAGCGTAAAGGCTGCTGCCACAGAGCAGATCCCCATGAAGCATTTTGGCTCCACAGAGGACATTGCCGCAGCAGTGGCGTTTTTAGCTTCCGATGAAGCGGGATATATTACAGGACAGGTGCTGAGTGTGGACGGCGGAATGGCCATGTAGCCGGAAGCAGCTGAGGGAAACGGCATTTTCACAGACCGGGCTGCCTGGCAGGAGTCTGGCGGACCGGTTTTTTAGAACAGGAGAGAATGAATGATGAGAACAAGAGTAGTAGTGACCGGCATGGGAGCTGTCACCCCTATTGGAAATGATGTGGAGAGCTTCTGGCAGGGATTGAAGGATAAAAAAGTAGGCATCGGCCCTATTTCCTATTTTGACACCACTGATTTCAAGTGCAAGCTGGCAGCCGAGGTAAAGGATTTTGACCCTAAGGCGTATATGGATCCCAAGGCAGCCCGCCGTATGGAGCGTTTCTCCCAGCTGGCAGTAGCTGCATCCAAGCAGGCGCTGGAGCAGTCCGGCCTTGATATGTCCAAGGAAGATCCATACCGCGTAGGCGTATGCGTAGGCTCCGGCATCGGATCCCTCCAGGCTATGGAGAAGGACGTTATCAAGATGCATGAGAAAGGGCCAAGCCGCGTAAATCCGCTGTTAGTGCCTTTGATGATCAGCAATATGGCAGCCGGAAACGTGGCCATCCAGTTTGGCCTCAAGGGAAAATGCTTTAACGTGGTGACTGCATGTGCAACGGGAACCCATTCTATCGGAGAGGCATTCCGCTCCATACAGTACGGCGAGGCAGATGTCATGGTGGCTGGCGGTGCTGAGGCCAGCATCACCCCTATCGGGATCGCAGGCTTTACCGCTCTGACTGCACTAAACACAACCGATGATCCCTTGCGGGCATCTATCCCATTTGATGAGGAACGCAACGGGTTTATTATGGGCGAGGGCGCAGGCGTAGTGGTACTGGAGTCCTTAGAGCATGCCAAGGCAAGAGGGGCAAAGATCTTAGCAGAGCTTGTGGGATATGGCGCAACCTGCGACGCCTTCCACATCACCTCTCCGGCAGAAGACGGAAGCGGCGCTGCCAAGGCAATGGAGAATGCCATTGCCGATGCAGGCTTGAAGGCAGAGGATATTGATTATGTGAATGCTCACGGAACCAGCACCCACCACAACGACCTGTTTGAGACAAAGGCCATTAAGCTGGCTCTGGGAGACCACGCAAAAGAGGTGAAGATCAATTCCACCAAATCCATGATCGGCCACCTGTTAGGCGCAGCCGGAGGCGTGGAGTTCATTGTCTGCGTCAAGTCCATTGAGGATGGGTTTGTCCATGCTACCGCAGGTCTTGAGACACCTGGAGAGGGATGTGACCTGGATTACACCATGGGCGAGGGCGTATCTATGGACGTAAATGCAGCTATCACCAATTCCCTGGGATTTGGCGGACACAACGCCAGCCTGGTAGTAAAGAAGTTCAGCGAATAGGAAGGGGATACAACATGAACGTAGATGAGATCGTAAAACTGATGAAGGCAGCCTCCGACTGTGGGCTTACAGCGGTGGAGATCAAAGAGGGAGAGTTTAAGCTGTCCTTAAAGAAGGAAAAAGAAATGCCTCAGATCGTGGCTGTGGGAGGCCCGGTATCGGAAGGCAGCGTTTCCCCGGCGGCTGTGCAGGCTGTCAGCGCTCAGGCTGTGATCCCTCAGGCAGCAGCTGTCTCAGGCGGGGCTGACATCGGATCTGACAATGTGATCACCTCTCCATTGGTGGGAACCTTCTATAATGCTTCCGCTCCGGGGGCAGAGCCCTTTGTAAAGGAAGGGGATACGGTGAAGAAGGGGCAGGTATTAGGCATCATTGAGGCCATGAAGCTGATGAACGAGATCGAGAGCGAGTTTGACGGCGTAGTGGAGGCTGTGTTAGTCAGCAACGAGGAAGTGGTGGAGTACGGACAGCCCTTATTCCGGATCAAATAGGATATATCAGGGCTCTGTTCCCTGAAAAAGAAGGAGAAACCGATATGTTAATGGGAGTAAAAGAAATACAGGAGATCATTCCCCACAGACATCCATTCCTGTTAGTGGACTGCATCGAGGAGCTGGAGCCGGGAGTGCGGGCAGTGGGTTATAAGTGCGTGACCTTTGACGAGTCCTTTTTCAAGGGACACTTCCCTCAGGAGCCAGTGATGCCGGGGGTTCTTTTGGTAGAGGCCCTTGCCCAGACCGGAGCAGTAGCTATTTTATCCCAGGAGGGATTTAAGGGAAAAGTCGCTTATTTTGGCGGTATTGACAAGGCAAAATTTAAGCGCAAGGTAGTTCCGGGCGATAAGGTAAAGCTGGAGTGCGAGATCATCAAGCAGAAGGGGCCAGTAGGCGTTGGAAAAGCAACGGCTACCGTTGATGGAAAGCTGGCAGTCAGCGCGGAGCTGACCTTCATGGTGGGATAGGCAGACTGCTTTCGCAAGATAGGCGGAAGGGTTAGAGACAGAGGGAGAGTATTCATGTTTAACAAGATTTTGATTGCCAACCGGGGCGAGATCGCTGTCCGGGTGATCCGTGCCTGCCGGGAAATGGGGATCCAGACCGTAGCAGTCTATTCCGAGGCAGATCGGGACTGCCTTCACACCATGCTGGCGGACGAGGCCATCTGTATTGGGCCTGCTCCTTCCAGCGAGAGCTACTTAAATATTGAGCGGATCCTGGCCGCCACGGTGGCTATGAAGGCGGACGCCATTCATCCCGGATTTGGATTCTTGTCTGAGAATGCCAGATTCGCTAAGCTGTGCGCTGAGTGCAACATTGCTTTTATCGGCCCCAGCGCGGATATTATCAATAAGATGGGAAATAAGTCGGAAGCCCGCAAGACTATGATGGAGGCAGGGATTCCCGTTGTGCCGGGAAGCAAGGAGCCGGTATATACAGCGGAGGCCGGACTTGCCATGGCAAAGGGAATTGGCTTTCCTGTCATGATCAAGGCTTCCTCCGGCGGAGGCGGAAAGGGAATGAGAATTTCCAGAAGCCAGGAGGATTTTACCGAGCTGTTCCAGGCGGCCCAGCTGGAGTCGGTCAAGGGCTTTTCTGACGACACCATGTACATCGAGAAGTATATTGAGAAGCCAAGGCATGTGGAGTTCCAGATCATGGCTGATAAGTTCGGCAATGTGATCCATCTGGGAGAGAGGGACTGTTCCATTCAGCGCCGTCACCAGAAGGTTTTAGAGGAAGCGCCCTGCAGCGTCATTTCCCCGGAATTAAGAAAAGCTATGGGCGATACAGCGGTGAAGGCAGCCAAGGCAGTAGGATATGAGAATGCCGGAACCATTGAATTTTTGTTGGACAAAGACAAGAATTTCTATTTTATGGAAATGAATACCAGGATCCAGGTAGAGCATCCTGTAACGGAGATGGTTACCGGTCTGGATCTGATCAAAGAGCAGATCCGGGTAGCGGCAGGGGAGCCTTTAAGCGTAAGCCAGGAGGACGTGCGCATCGCGGGCCATGCCATCGAGTGCCGTATCAACGCGGAGAACCCGGAGAAGCATTTTATGCCCTGCCCGGGACGGATTACCAACGTCCATATACCGGGAGGGAACGGCGTCCGGGTGGATACCCATATCTACAATGACTATAAAGTGCCAGCCAACTATGATTCCATGCTGATGAAGCTGATCGTTTACGATCAGGACAGGGAGTCTGCCATCGCAAAGATGCGCAGTGCCCTGGGAGAGGTCATCATCGAGGGAATTGAGACAAATATTAACTTCCAGTATGAGATCCTGGAAAATGAAGCATTTCAGCGGGGAGACACGGATACCGGCTTTATTGAAAAGCATTTTCCGGCTTATGTGCGTTAGCCTGGTTTTATTTAAAACGGGATTTCCGGCTTAAAGCCGCCGCACCGTCAGATAAGCCTCGCGAAGAAGGGAGCTGCTATGCTGCGGAACATGTTCAAAAAGACATATACGAAACTTGATACGAAATACAAACCTGACACAGCCCAGGAGCCGGAGATTCCCCAGGGACTGTGGCGCAAGTGCAATAAGTGCGGGCAGCCCATCTATGTGGAGGACGTAAAGAATAATTATTATGTCTGCCCGAAGTGCGGCGGATATTTCCGTGTCCATGCCTATCGGCGGATTGAGATGCTGGTGGACGAGGGAACCTTTGAGGAGTGGAATAAGGAAATGCCCTTCTCCAATCCTCTGGATTTCCCCGGCTACGAGAAAAAGGTTCTGGCAACTAGGGAAAAGAGCCATCTCAATGAGGCCATTGTCACCGGAAAGGGAAAGATTGACGGAAATCCTGTGGTAATCGGCGTCTGCGATGCACGGTTTATCATGAGCAGCATGGGTTATGTAGTCGGCGAAAAGATCACAGAGGCGGTAGAGCGGGCAACCAGGGAAAAGCTTCCGGTGGTGTTGTTTGCCTGTTCCGGAGGAGCCAGGATGCAGGAGGGCATCGTATCCCTTATGCAGATGGCAAAGACCTCAGCGGCTTTAAAGCGCCATCACGAGGCAGGCCAGCTGTTCATCAGCGTGTTCACGGATCCCACAACCGGAGGCGTTACAGCCAGCTTCGCTATGTTAGGCGATGTGATCTTAGCGGAGCCTCACGCCCTGATCGGATTTGCCGGGCCGAGAGTGATTGAACAGACCATCGGACAGAAGCTTCCTGAGGGCTTTCAGAGAGCAGAATTTCTTCTGGAACACGGTTTTGTGGATAAGATCGTGGAGCGGAAGGATCAGAAGCGGGTGATCGGACAGATCCTGTACATGCACCGGAGCCACAAAATGAATGTGGAGATGAAAGCTCCCGTGGATGAAACGTCTTCCTTTGTGGATAAAGAGGCAGAAAATAAGGAAGACGGTGGAAAGACTGCCTGGGATACGGTTCTCTTATCCAGAAGATCGGATCGTCCCGTTGCTTCCGACTATATTAACGCCCTGTTTGATGAATTTATCGAGTTCCATGGAGACCGGTATTTCAAGGACGATGGGGCTATTATCGGAGGGATTGCCTTGTTCCACGGTATGCCGGTAACGGTGATCGGACAGCAGAAGGGCAAGAATACGAAGGACAATATTAAACGCAACTTCGGAATGCCTTCCCCGGAGGGCTACCGCAAGGCCCTGCGGCTGATGAAGCAGGCTGAGGCCTTTGGGCGTCCCATTGTGTGCTTTGTGGATACGCCGGGAGCCTTCTGCGGCCTGGAGGCCGAGGAGAGGGGACAGGGGGAAGCCATTGCAAAGAATCTCTTTGAGATGTCCGGCCTCCGTGTTCCGGTACTTTCCGTTGTCATCGGAGAGGGCGGCAGCGGAGGAGCGTTAGCTATGGCTGTGGCAGACGAGGTGTGGATGCTGGAAAACGCCATTTACTCTATTTTGTCCCCGGAAGGATTTGCTTCGATCCTTTATAAGGACAGTAAAAAAGCGCCGGAGGCAGCCAAGGTCATGAAGGTGACAGCCAAGGATCTTTTGAAGCTGGGCCTGATCGAACGTATTGTGCCGGAGGCAGAGCCTGCCTGCACAGATAATCTCTACCGTCTCGCTGAATATATGGATAGCGCTATGGCAGAGTTCTTCCATACCTACACCGCTATGGAAGGTGAGGAGTTAAGAGAGCACAGGTATCAGAGATTTAGGAGAATGTAATGAGTGAATTAAAACCATTGGTAATCGGGGATTTAGTTGTTGAAAAGCCTGTTATCCAGGGAGGAATGGGCGTGGGAGTCAGCCTTCACCGTCTGGCAGGCGCAGTGGCCAGGGAGGGGGGAGTGGGTATTATTTCTACTGCCCAGATCGGCTTTCAGGAGCCGGACTTCACCACCAATTTTGTGGAGGCCAATCTGCGGGCGATCCGCCGGGAGATGAAGCTTGCCAGGGAGATCGCTCCCAAGGGAGCCATTGGATTCAACATCATGGTAGCTACCAAGCACTATGACCTGTGGGTAAAGGAAGCGGTGAAATCAGGGGCTGACATAATCATTTCCGGCGCCGGACTTCCCGTATCCCTGCCAGAGTATGCCAACGAGGCGTATGAGGAGATGGAGGAGAAGCCGGCAAGAAGGACGAAGCTGGCCCCCATCGTTTCCACGGCAAAATCAGCGAAGGTGATCTGCAAGATGTGGGACAGAAAGTACCATATCGCCCCGGATCTGGTGGTAGTGGAGGGACCTCTGGCAGGAGGTCATCTGGGATTTTCCACAGAGCAGCTGAATGAATATGGAGCGGATACAGCAGATACCATTTCCTCTTACCGCAGGGAAGCATACGACCAGGAGATCCGGGCCGTGCTTGAGGTAGTGAAGGAATATGGGGATAAATATGGAAGACATATTCCGGTTGTGTCAGCAGGAGGGATCTATACCCATGAGGATGTGATGCACCAGATCGGTCTGGGGGCGGACGGCGTTCAGGTGGCTACCCGTTTTGTCACAACCGAGGAGTGCGACGCGGCCCAGGCATATAAGGAGACCTACATCAACGCAAAGGCTGAGGACATTGTGATCACCCAGAGCCCTGTGGGTATGCCGGGACGGGCGATCCTGAATCCGTTTTTGAAGCAGATCAAGGCAGGGGACCGGCCTGCGATCCGATCCTGTTTCCAGTGTTTGGAGCATTGCGATATACGGACCATTCCCTACTGTATCACCATGGCTTTGGTAAATGCGGCCAGAGGCGATGTGGATCACGGCCTTCTGTTCTGCGGCAGCAACGCATGCCGGGCAGAAAAAATCGATACGGTAAAAGATGCGATGAGAGAGCTGACAGGAGACATGGACTGATCTGTAAAACGGTATAATGAATTGCAGGGAGCTGGCCAAAAGGCCGGCTCTTTTTTCTTAAAACATCTTTTTCCACATAGAATCACAAGATTCCACACTCTATCCCCATAAAATAAACAGACTTATCCACAAGTTATCCACATTATCCACCAAATGATAATTATCCATTGACCATGAGGATAGAAAGCCTTAGAATAAAGATATTGATTTTCAGTGACAAAAAAAGACCAGGGGACGGAAAAATGGAAAAAAATGTAACGTGGAAGGGGTATCTCATCGGAGATGTGGCCCAGATGGTGGGGCTCAGCCGGGATGCCCTGCGCTTTTATGAAAAAAAGGGGATCATCGAAGCCACAAAGGGAGAGAATGGCTACCGGTATTACTCAGAGGCAGATATATACCGTTTGATGTATATTTTGTATCAGAGAAAAATGAACATTAGTATAGAAGAAATCGGGGATCTTATGAGCGGGCAAAATTCCTTCTCTGCCAGAAAAGATCAGATCCGGCAGCGGCTGGAGGAGGAGGAGGAGGCAATCCGCTGCCACAGGCAGGCGATCATGCGCCTGGAGCTGGCGAGACAGGATATGGAGCGGCTGGAACAATTTTTAAATACATGCTCCCTCCGTTTGTTTCCGAAAGCCTATATTATGGATACCTGTCAGGATCTTCAGGAGGGGCTTCGGGAATGGTTCCGTCTGTCATCGGAGACGGCCGGCCTGGATATGTCCTATTTCTATAATGTGCTTGTATGGGACGGGGAGGATCTGAGGCAGGAGGGAACACAGCTTTTGCTCTATGAGGGGTTGGAATCTGTTTTGGGAGGAAAATTTGACAAAAAAAGGTATCCCATGACAGAGGAAGGACAATGCATTTACGCTGTTTTCCTGTCAGAGGACACCCTTCCCACAGATCAAATGATCCGTCAGATGGAGCAATGGGGAAGGGCTCATGGCTATGAAGCCACGGGCCGGATCTATGCCAATGACATGGCCTCTTTTTTTGAGAAAGAAAAGACCAATTATGCCCTGGAGATATATATGCCTATAAAAGGAGCTGTGCACGAATGACTTAGTGCAGCAGCTCCTTTTGGTTTTCTGTAAAAGGTCATTTAGGGGAGGCGGCGGCAATAGGGGTTCCATCTGTAAGGAAGGATATGTCTGCCGCCGCGCGTTGTCATCGCTGACAGTAAGAGCATACACTATGGAGCGGCTCCAAGGTCAAGGAATGTCAGAGAAATGTAAGAGAACGTAAGAAATGTATGATTTTGGAATATAGTAAACATAAGGAAAATACCCATAGAAGAAGATCCTTTTTGACTGCAGGGGAGGGGAACGGGGTATGATCAATTATCTTTGGGCAGGTATGACATTGGCTGGCATCCTATGGGGGGCGTTTCACGGACAGCTTCAGGCTGTTACCGAAGGAGCGCTCCAGGCAGCAAAGGAGGCAGTGGCGCTGGCAGTGGCGATGCTGGGGGTCATGAGCCTTTGGAGCGGGGTTTTAGAGATTGGATACCGCAGCGGTCTGGTGGATCAGCTGACCAGGAAGATGGGGCCGGTTCTCACCTTTTTGTTTCCCAGGCTGGATCCAAAGGGAGAGGCCAGGAAACAGATTTCCATGAATATGATCGCGAATCTGTTAGGGCTAGGCTGGGCTGCCACTCCTGCCGGACTAAAGGCCATGGAGGAATTAAAAAAGGAGTGTGGGGGAGAACCGGGAAAGGCCAGCAACGAGATGTGTACCTTTCTGATCATCAATATATCCTCCCTCCAGCTGATCCCCATGAATATGATCGCTTTCCGCAGCCAGTACGGCAGCCCTTCTCCGGAAGCGATCCTGGGGCCTGCGCTGGCGGCCACCTGTTTTAGCACCGTGGTGGCTGCAGTGTTTTGCCGGGTCATGGACCGGCAAAAAAAGCCTTGACAAAGCAGCACTGGGCCGCTATACTCCCAGTAAACCTAGTAACTAACTATGAATGAATAGTTGGAATGAAAGCAGAAAGGGGCTTTGCCAGGTGGCAGGCAATGGTGAGTGGACATGGGAAATATTTACAGCACAGCGGCGGAACTGGTTGGAAACACACCATTATTGGAGGTGCGGAAGATCGAACAGAAGGAGGGGCTGAAAGCCAGACTTCTTGTAAAGCTGGAGTACTTAAATCCGGCGGGCAGCGTAAAAGACCGGGTGGGAAAGGCCATGATCGAGGAAGCAGAGAGGGCCGGGATCTTAAAGCCGGGCTCCGTTATCATTGAACCGACCTCCGGCAACACAGGCATTGGACTGGCGGCCATTGCAGCGGTAAAGGGGTACAGGCTGATCCTGACTATGCCGGATACGATGAGTATAGAACGCCGCAATATCTTAAAGGCTTACGGGGCAGAGATTGAACTTACCCCCGGGGAGAAGGGGATGAGCGGAGCCATTGAGCGGGCCAGGGAGCTGGCAGGAGAGATTCCGGGAAGCTTTATCCCAGGCCAGTTCGATAATCCAGTCAATCCGCGGATCCATATGGAAACCACAGGGCCGGAAATATGGAAGGACACAGAGGGAAAGGTGGATATTCTGGTGGCTTCTGTGGGAACTGGGGGAACGATCACGGGAACCGGGGCATATCTCAAAAAGATGAATCCCGCCGTAAGGGTGGTGGCTGTGGAGCCGGCATCCTCTCCGGTACTGTCCGGGGGAAGCCCAGGGTCTCATAAGATCCAGGGCATCGGGGCCGGCTTTGTCCCCAAGGTGTTAGATACCAAGATCTATGACGAGGTGTTTCCTGTGGATAATGACATGCCCTTTCAGACGGCCCGCCTGTTAGCCCAGACAGAGGGGATCCTTACAGGAATTTCCTCCGGTGCAGCCCTTTATGCGGGAATGGAAGTGGCTAAAAGAGAGGAGAATGAAGGAAAAACCATCGTAGTGATCCTGCCGGACAGCGGAGACCGTTATTATTCCACGCCGATCTTCACGGACTGATGATAAATGGAGGGCCTCCTTCTGCCTGCGTTTCCTCCCCTTGTCCCATGCACATAAATATGATATGCTTAGATCCGGGGGAGAGAATGAATACACATATTATAATGATGGGTTTATATTGAAGGAGGATTTCGTATGTCATTTAGGCTGGCAGAGTACAAAAAACCGGATTTTAGTGAGAAACAATTTGTGGAGGCCCCAAACGCCGTTATGGTTCCGGCGCCCAGGGACAAGGTTGCGCCGGAGCACTACCACGCAACCACCATATTCCCGGAATATTTTAAGGTAGACGGAGAATGGCTTCTGGCAGAGGAGAGCCGCATGGACTGCGTTGCCGTTTACGAAAATGGCAGCGTCAAGGTGCGGGAGTTCCGCAACCTGAAAGAGGGAGATCTTGTATTTACCGGGAGAACGGAAAACTGTGAGGAAGGTATTTTCGTATATCCCAACGGGTTTGAGGAGGACGAGGAGAAAAACGGGGAAGCTTTTGCGTTTCGTCAGAGGCGTTCCAGGGAGACGGCGTTCTCCAAGGATTATGATAATATCTATGAGCTTTTGCGTCATGAGAGGGATCACGGCTATGTTGTATGGGTCATGGGCCCTGCCTGTGCCTTTGACTCTGATTCCAGGGAGGCTTTTTCAAAGCTGGTGATGAACGGCTATGTCGATGCCCTTTTGGCAGGAAATGCGCTGGCTACCCACGATCTGGAGGGCGCTTATCTGAAAACGGCTTTGGGGCAGAACATTTACACCCAGTACAGCCAGCCAAATGGCCATTACAATCATATCGATACCATCAACCGGGTCAAATATCACGGCTCCATACCGGCCTTTATTGAAAAAGAGGGGATTGACAATGGGATCATTTACAGCTGTGTGAAAAAGGAGGTTCCTTTTGTGCTGGTAGGCTCGATCCGTGACGACGGGCCGCTGCCGGAGGTTTACTCCAATGTTTACGAGGGACAGGACGCCATGCGGGCCTGCGTCAGCAAGGCAACTACAGTGATCTGTATGGCAACCACCCTTCACTCCATTGCCACAGGGAATATGACCCCTTCCTTCCGCGTTATGCCTGACGGAACGGTGCGCCAGGTATATTTCTACAGTGTAGACGTATCCGAATTTGCGGTAAATAAGCTGGGAGACCGGGGAAGCCTGTCAGCTAAGAGTATTGTGACCAACGTTCAGGACTTTGTGGTAAATGTGAGCAAGGGACTGGGATGTATGTAATAGACAAAGAGGGCTGC
The DNA here is from genome assembly GCA_902464595.1 of uncultured Lachnoclostridium sp. Taxonomy (GTDB): domain Bacteria; phylum Bacillota; class Clostridia; order Lachnospirales; family Lachnospiraceae; genus Enterocloster. The sequence continues at coordinate 65,021 of CABQJX010000001.1, forward strand.
GCGGCCTTGAGCTGCGCAGTCCCCTTTTTTTTATGATCATATATAGAAAATCCGAATGGAAAAATAATCCATATTTATAAAAACAATTGGAAAACTATTTTTTTGTCCGATAAAATTAAATATTAGAATATAGGATCTGCGGCCTGGTATGACCGGAGATGCGCTTTGGGGGAAGATATGCTGGAAGTAAGAAAGCTGTCCAAAAGCTTTGAGGGAAATTATGTGCTGAGGGATGTAAGCCTGTCCATTGAGGCAGGGGAAGTCTACGGGCTTATTGGGGCCAATGGTTCCGGTAAGAGCACATTTATGAATATTCTTAATGGAAATGAAAAGATACGGAGAACCGGCGGATACGAGGGAGAGATTCTGGTTGACGGACTGCCTGTGAAGATTGAAAACCGTTCCCAGTCCGAGGGATACGGTATTGCTATGGTACACCAGGAGCTGGCCCTGTTTGCAGGGATGACGGTAGGAGAAAATATAAAGATCAACCGGGAAAATGTAAAGGGAAAACCTTTCTTTGTACCGGAGCTGGCCTATGTGGACCGCAGGAAGAACCGTGAGGATGCAGCCCGCACCCTGGAACGGGTGGGTTCAAAGCTGGATCCGGACAGCTCTATCGACGGTTTGTCCCTGAACCAGAAACAGTTTGTGGAGATTGCCAGGGAGCTGGATAACCAGAAGGTACGGCTGCTGATGCTGGACGAGCCCACCAGCTCTCTCAATATTACGGAGACGAAGGCTCTTTTGACCTGTATCCGTGAGATTGCCAACACAGGTATTGGGGTGCTGTTTATCTCCCATCGTTTGGACGAGATCATGGAAGTGTGCGACCGGGTTTCTGTCCTTAGGGACGGAGAAATGATCTCCACTTACAAAAGAGAGGAGTTTGATCCCAAACGCTTTGCTGACGATATGGTGGGATGTGAGATCGTCAAGGCTTCCCGCAGGGGTTCTAAGGCTTCCGGGGAGGTGCTGTTTTCCTATGAGGGACTTCCGGAAGGAAGCAGGCTGGATGTGTTCCGGGGCGAGATCTTAGGAATCACAGGATTAGCCGGACAGGGACAGGACAGCCTTCTGGATGGTCTTTTCGGGGTGAAAAAAGCGGATTATCAGGCTGTCTATAAGGGAAAGCCTTTGAAACAGGGGGATGCCCAGAGTATGATCCGAAACAGGATCTATTACCTGTCCGAAGATCGTTCCACTGCCAGTCTTTTACTAGACAGTCCTATATGGGAAAATATGGTGTTTGGTACGGAGCAGGTTCACCCGGAATTTCTGCGTATGAAAAGCTGTCCTGCCCTCTCTATGCTGAACAAGAAGGCAGTGCGCGCCCATGCAGAGAAAATGATCGATCTGTTAAATATCGTATGCAGGGGGCCGGAGCAGAATGTGAGGGAGCTGTCAGGCGGCAATCAGCAGAAGGTCTGTGTTAGCCGGGCCATTACCTTTCAGCCGGAGCTTTTGCTGGTAGGAGAGCCGACCAGAGGGATTGATGTGTATTCCAAGGAGCTGATCCTTCAGTGGCTGTTAAAGATGAACCATGATTACGGGACAACCCTGGTGGTGGCCTCCGGGGAGCTGGAGGAGCTTTTACGGGTCTGCGACCGCATCGCTGTTATGCACCAGGGAAGGGTATTTAAGATATTTGATACAAAGAATACAGGGCTGGAGGAATTGACTTTGGCTCTTTACGGGAGGGAGTTCTGATGAAAAACAGATATTTGAATCCTCCCCAGATGATCATGCTGGTCTTTATGGGAGTTTTGCTGCTGGCAGCTATGGTGATCCGTATGGATATGGTGAGGATCATCAATGACGCTCTCATCAAGTGGGCTATGAATGGAGTGATCGTGCTGTCCCTGATCCCCATGATCAATGTGGGGGCGGGAAGAAATTTTGGAATGACCATAGGACTTTCAGCCGGGCTTGTGGGAATGATCTTTGCCTTAAACGCCCGCCTGACCTCCTGGGCTGGTTTTGTCAGCTCCCTGGCAGTAGGAATGGCGGTGGCTTTGGTATTTGGATTCTTTTACGCAGTTGTCTTAAACCGTCTGAAGCTGAATGAGGAGATCGTGGGAACCTTTGCAGGATATTCCTTTATTCCTATTATGAATTTATTTTACACCTTTGTACCGGTGACAAACCGTCAGATGCTTTATCCTATCGGCGGCCAGGGACTTCGGCCCAAGGTAAATCTGGAAAATTATTTCGGACAGATCTTAGACAGGCTTTGGCAGGTAAAAATTGGAAATCTTGTGATCCCTCTGGGACTTCTTCTGTTCTTTTTCGGTATCGGAGCGCTGCTGTGGATTTTTTCCAAAACAAGGACAGGAATGATCTTTTCTGCCATTGCGGAAAATGAGACATTTGCCCGCCTCACAGGGATGCAGGTCAACCGCTACCGTACCATTGCCATTATCATGTCAACGGTGATCGCAGCTGTGGGTGTGGTCGTGTATTCCCAGAGCTATGGGATCCTTCATCTGTATGACGGTCCCTTTATGATGAGCTTTCCCGCTGTCTCTGCTATTGTGATCGGAGGGGCGAGCCCCAGGAAGGCTACGGTGATGAACGCCCTGATCGGTACATTTTTGTATCAGACAACCTATCTGCTGTCCATTCCGGTGGCAAATGCCCTTCTGATACCGGAGATGGCAGAGATTTTGAGAACGATCATTACCAGCGGTATTATTCTGTACGCATTTATTTTTGAGAGGAAGGATACGAGACATGAAGTACATAAAGCGTAATATGGTTCCCATAGCCGTCCTGGCTCTGGCTGTCCTGTCCTTTCAGTTTGCGGGGATCAGCTTGTCCTATCTGGCCTCGGAGGTATATACCCGATTTATCCGCAATATTTTGTTTGTCTTAGCTTTGATCCTGCCTGTGACCTGCGGAATGGGGCTGAATTTTGCCATTGTGGTGGGGGCCATCTCTGCCCAGATGGCAATGGTGATCTCGGTGGATCTGATGCTGGAGGGGGGCGCAGCCCTGACCTTTGTGATCGGTGTGAGCTTCTTTCTCTCCATTGTCTTTGGCTGGATGGTGGCCGCGCTTTTAAACCGGGCCAGAGGCAAAGAAATGATCGTGTCCATCATGATCGGACAGCTCAGCTCCGTGATCTATCAGTTTGTGTTTATGGTCGCCTATGGCATGTTCTTTGAGCCAAAAAATAAGGAGATCCTTCTGGATCGGGGCATCGGTGTGCGCAGCATGGTGGATGCCAAAAATATCAGCGGCGTGTTTAAGAGCGTTCTGCCCTTTGAATTTGACGGGAAAACATACTCCCTGTTTCCTCTGATCTTTATTGGGATCTTTTCCCTCCTTCTGTTCTATATCCAGCGGACCCGTCTGGGCACATTGGCAAGGGCAGTGGGAACAGATATAAATACAGCGGAAAAACTGGGAATTAACAGCAAACGTGTCCGCTCCATCTGCATTATTTTATCCACCCTTTTTGCGGCCATGAGCCAGATCCTTTTTGTGGCGGATTTTGGGACGATCAATGTGTATACAGGCCATTTGGGATTGGATACCTTTGCGGCGGCAGCCATCCTGGTAGGAGGCGCTTCCATCAAAAAGGCTAAAATGCGCCACTGCTTTATTGGGGTGATCCTATTCCACGCCCTGTTCGTCACGTCGCCTATGGCGGGGCAGAATCTGTTCAATAACCCGGCGGTGGGAGAATATTTCCGATCCTTTGTGGCTTATGGCGTTATTGTTATCGCCATTATGGTGAACCTGCGGACAGAGAAGAAGGCATAAAACGGCTACTTTGGCGATCAAATGAGATATTTGGGGGATTTCTGAGAAGCAGAACGGAGGGGAGCCGGGAATGGCTCTTAAAACCGGGATGTTTCTGTGAAATAAATAAAATTACAAAATGGAGGAAAAGATGAGGAAAAAATTAGTAAGCGTAATGCTGGCAGCTGCCTTGGCGGCAGGCGCACTGACAGCCTGCGGTACACCCAACGCAGGCGGAGAGGCCAAAACAGACACAACGGCAGCATCACAGGCAGAGAGTACAGAGGCTGCAAAATCAGAGGAGACAAAGGCTGAGGAGTCTGAGGCAAAGGAGAGCGCAGAGACGGAGGCAGAGGCCGCTGCTTCTGACGAGCCCTACAAGATCGGAATTGTAACTCCTACTGTTACCGTCAGCGAGGACGAGTTCCGCGGAGCCCAGGAAATGGTGGAGAAATACCCGGATCTGGTGGTGCACAAGACCCTTCCCGAGAACTTTGCTACAGACAAAGAGGGCTGCATCTCCGTAGTTACCAGCCTGGCTGATGATCCTGAGATGAAGTATATCATTTTTGACAACGGTATGGAGGGCATTGTTCCCGCATTCCAGACCATCCGCGAGAAGCGCCCTGACATTGTGACCATGGCAACCTGCAACGATGACCCAAAGCTGTTAAATGAGTATGTGGATATTTCCATCAACACAGACTGGAACCGCCGCGGCGAGACCATTGCAACAAAGGCTCATGAGATGGGAGCAAAGACGCTGATCCATTATTCCTTCCCAACCCATATGGCTTCTGAGAGCAAGGTGATCCGCCGGGATATTATGAAGGCAACCTGCGAGAAATTAGGTATGGAGTTTGTGGAGATCACAACCCCGGATCCACAGACTGGAAATGGAACTGCTCCTATGCTTCAGTTCCTCCAGGAGGATATTCCGCGCCAGATCGAGAAGTACGGCCCAGATACCAATATTTTCGGAACCAACTGCCCAATGTACGATGTGATCTTAGACGAAGCGTTTAAGTTAAAATTCATCGTGGCAGAGCAGTGCTGCCCAACTCCTACCCAGGCTTATCCAACAGTTCTGAACCTGGAGATCACAGAGGATGATCTGGGCAACTATGATAAGATCAATGAAATGATCACAGAGAAGTCTGCAGAGGCAGGAATGACCGGAAGACTGTCTGGATGGGCTATGCCGTCCTCCGTATACATTCCGAAGCTGAAGGTAGAGCTGGCTAAGTATATGCATGACAATAACTTAAAGCCAGAGGATGTTCTGAGCAAGGAGTTCTTAGACAACTTCTCCAAGGAGCATATGCCGGTAAGCGCTGACTTTGCTATGGCAGGCGAGGGACTGGACAACTACTATATGCTGATCCTGGAGGATATTTACTACTAGGATCCGCTGCTTTAACCGCATAGAATGCAGGCAGGACGCCGCAAAATGGGAGAGCCCTTTTGCAGCGTCCTGTTTTATATAGGAGGCAGCGGGAAGCTTTTTCCAAGACAGATCCTTCGTTTCTTAGCATGGATCGCCTTACCACATCATAGGATAGGGTAACGGCTCATCCGGGAGGCTTCTGTGAAGTTTCTTACCTTTCTGTCAGAGGCGATCGTACCTCTGATCTTTTTTTATATTGTGGCTTTTGGACTTATCTCAGGACGGCCTGTTTTTGAGGATTTTTTGGAGGGGGCAAAGGAAGGGATGAAAACCGTGGCAGGTATCCTGCCCACTCTGGTAGGGCTTTTGGTGTCAGTAGGGGTTTTAAGGGCTTCGGGCCTTTTGGACGCCCTGGGAAACCTCCTTTCCTTTCCTGCTGCTTTTTTGGGGCTTCCGCCTCAGATTGTCCCCGTGCTTTTTGTGCGGCTGGTATCTAACTCTGCGGCCACAGGACTGGTGTTAGACCTCTTTAAGGAATATGGGACGGATTCCACGGTGGGTCTGATGGCCTCCATTTTGATGAGCAGCACAGAAACGGTTTTATACTGCCTCAGCGTCTATTTCGGAAGCGCTGGAATCACAAAGACGCGCTATGCCCTGGCAGGCGGGCTGATTGCCACAGCCGCCGGAGCCGCGGCCAGCGTGTTCTTAGCCATGGCTATGTGAATAGTCCTTGCAATATAAAGGGTGATTGACTATAATACCATCAGTGGATAGAGAATGAAAACAGAAGGCCGTGGCCCTATCAGTGCGGCAGGAAAAGAGGAAGGATCATGAAAGATTATGTAAATCTGCGGGAGCAATACCCCCGCTTTCTATATAAAGGTTATGAAACAGAGGAAGACAGCCAGAGTCTCAAAATTACATACCAGTTTGAGATTCCCGGCTTGTCTTCCTTTGCCCCGGCTTGGATCTTCCCCAAGAGACAGGGAGATGAGAGGCGCTGGTGTGAGGACAGACAGGTGAGGGAGATGATCTTTTCCCTGGGAATGGTAGAGCTTGTGAGCTATTGGAAAATCGCCTGTCCGCCGGTGGTTCAGGTGGAGTGCGGATACCTGGGTAAAGAACAGATTGCCTGGTGGAAGGATCTGTATTTTAACGGACTGGGTGAGTTCTTTTATGTAAATAAAATTGAGGAGGCCTCCCCAGAGGATTTTATGGAGATCCGCTGTGAGAATGGTCCAGGCAAGGATTCTGGCAAGGATTCAGGCAAGGGCGCAGGGAACGGGAAAAACAGTCTTGAACCGGCAGGCTCCTCTGTTATGCCTCTTTCTGCGGACGCCGTTGTACCGTCTGCAGATGACGTTCTTGTTCCCATTGGCGGCGGGAAGGATTCGGTAGTAACTCTGGAGCTTTTGAGAAGGGCTGGAAAGAAGATAACCGGATACATTATCAATCCCAGAGGGGCGACGATCCATACAGCAGAAAAGGCGGCTTTGGACGGGGAGCATGTGATCTGTGCAAAACGTACCCTGGATCCCAATATGCTGGAGTTAAACCGTCAGGGATATTTAAATGGACATACTCCCTTTTCTGCCTTGGTAGCCTTTTCCAGCATTCTGGCGGCCAGGCTCTGGGGCCTTTCTATGATTGCCCTGTCCAATGAATCCAGCGCCAATGAGAGCACGGTTCAGGGAAGCACTGTGAACCATCAATATTCCAAGAGCTTTAAGTTTGAGCAGGATTTCCATTGGTATCAGACCCATTATCTGGAGGGAAGCGCCGGCTATTTCAGCCTGCTGCGTCCTTTAAGCGAATTTCAGATTGCCCGGTATTTTGCAGGACAGAAGAAATACCATTCTGTTTTCCGCAGCTGCAATGCAGGGAGCAAGACAGACAGCTGGTGCGGCCATTGTCCTAAGTGCCTGTTTGTGTACCTGATCCTCTCGCCCTTCCTTTCCCAAAAGGAGCTGGAGGAAATATTTGGAAGAAATATGCTTTCCGATGTGGATATGAAGGAAACGCTGGATCAGCTCATTGGGATCCAGGAGGAAAAGCCCTTTGAGTGTGTGGGGAGCAGAGATGAGATCAATACAGCCATCTGTCTGACCATTGACCATCTGGCAAGGCAGGGGGAGCATCTTCCTGCACTGTTATCATACTATAAGACAACGGATCTTTATCATCAGTACCGGGACAGGGAGGAAACCTATTTTTCCTATTTTGATGAGGAAAATCTGGTTCCTGAGGATCTGGCACAGGTGGTAAGGGAAGCCTGCGCCCAGGGCGCATAAGGAGAAACAACGTGATCGAAAGAATTGAACCATGGATAAAAGGAAAGAGAGTCCTGCTTTTGGGATATGGCCGGGAGGGACAGTCTACCTGGCGGGCTCTGAAAAAGCTGGGAACCTTTCGTTCTTTAGATATAGCAGACATGAGAGCGCCGGAGAAGCTTCCCTGTGAGGGAACGGTCTGGTATTCCGGGCCGGATTATCAGAGCCATATGGACGACTATGACGTGGTGTTTAAAAGCCCCGGGATTGTTTTAGAGCGCCGGGAAGAAGAATACCGGTGTCAGATCCTTTCTCAGACAGAGGTGTTTTTTCAGTGTTTCCGGGATCAGATCATCGGAATTACGGGGACAAAGGGAAAGAGCACCGTCACCACTCTTTTATATCATCTGTTCCGGGAGGCAGGTATGGATACCCTCCTTGCCGGAAACATTGGGATCCCGGCTCTGGATCATATGGAGGAGATCACCCCGGATACCAAGATTGTGTTTGAGCTTTCCTGCCATCAGCTGGAGTACATGACCGTTTCTCCCCATATTGGGATTTTAGTCAATATCCATGAGGAGCATTTGGATCATTACGGCACAATGGAAAAATATGTGGAGGCGAAGCGTCATATTTTTACCAATCAGAGAAAAGAGGATATTCTGATCTGCAACATGCAGTGCCTTCCGGAGCCGGGTTCCTGCCCCTCCCGTCTGGTGACAGCCGGGGTGGACTGTCTTCAGGCCGATGTGGACGTGTCAGAGGAGGAAAATGGCCCTGTGATCCATTACGGCGGACATTCCCTTCCCATTCCCGTTGATGAGATACGCCTTCTGGGCCATCATAATCATTTTGACATTGGCGTTGCCTACGCGGTGTGCCGTATGATGGGAATGGACGATGAAACCTTCTGCCGGGGACTGAAAACATATGAGCCCCTTCCCCACCGCCTTCAGTATGTAGGGGAGAAACATGGGGTAAGCTATTACGACGATTCTATCTCCACCATATGCGAGACTACCATACAGGCTCTGGAAACCCTGAAAAATGCGGATGCAGTCCTCATTGGCGGTATGGACCGGGGCATTGATTACCGGGAGCTGATCGATTATCTCTCTCTCTCCCCAGTTCCCCATATTGTACTCATGGAGGCTACAGGAAAACGCATTTATGAGGAAATAAGTCAGTTTTACAGTGATTTTCGGGGGAAGGACAGGCTTGTTTTAACGGAACATCTGGAACAGGCAGTGGAGGCGGCCAGCCGTCTCTGCCGTCCGGGAAGCAGCTGTGTTTTGTCCCCGGCTGCGGCCAGCTACGGGATCTTTTCCAATTTTGAGGAGAGAGGAAGGGTATTTTCCCGGCTTGTGTCGGAATTGTAAGGCGGTTTTTAAGAATTTTATAAGGATTTGGGGGGTTGTGCGAACCCACAAAATACTGTACAATCAGTAGGAAGCTTTTGAAATAGGAACGCGAAGGGGATAAACGTGGGAGCTTATGAAACGCTGAATGAGATACTGGTCAGCTTGTTTAGGGATGTCAATGACATTGAACAGAGAGCGATCATTACATCGGAGTTTAGTGATATTACCAATAACGATATGCACGTTATCGATGCAATTGGTCTGGACTCCAACAAAAATATGTCGTCCATTGCCAGGGAACTGGCGGTGACGGTGGGGACGCTGACCATATCGGTAAACAGCCTGGTGAAGAAGGGCTATGTGACCCGCAAACGCAGCAATGAGGACCGCAGGGTCGTGTTTATATCTCTTTCAGAAAAAGGGGTGAAGGCTTACTATCATCACAAGCGTTTTCATGAAAAGATGATAGACAGCGTGGTAGAGGGGCTCACAGATGAGGAGCTGCAGGCTCTTGTGCGGGCGCTGACAAAGCTGAATGCCTGGTTCCGAAGCTTTTAGAGTACCAAGATTTTAAGGAGGCTTTATAACAATGAAAAAATGGCTGTTGGGTGCAATGGCTGTGCTGATGGCAGTATCGTTGGCAGCCTGTACGCCTACTACTGAAAAACAGAAAAAAGAATCAACTGCCGCTTCTGCGAAGTCTGCTGAGGAAATCGTACCTCCCAGCACAGGCGGCGCCAGCGATAAGGTTCCGGATCCCAATGTGAAGCCGGTGGCTATCATTTCCGTTTATCACGGGGATAATGGAACTCTCATCCAGGATATGGATTCTCTGGATGTGGAAGGTCTGGACGCCCAGCTCTTAGTGGACAAGCTGGTAGAATTTGGAGTTTTGACAGAGGGAACGGAAGTTTTAAATTTTGATATCGAAGGGGAAGGCGAGGAAGCAGTCGGCACTCTGGACTTAAATAAGGCAGAGAGCGGTGAGGGCTGTTCCGACGAAATGTTCCTTACAGAAATTGGGAATACATTTACCGATAATTTTGAACTTCTGAAGTTAAAGCTTCAGGTCAATGGAGCAGATTATGACGGCGAAGCCGCCCCGGCGGACGGATACCTGACCTACAATGCGGATTATGAGTCTGTAGAGTAGGGCTGGGAAATAGGGAAGCATACAAACAGCTGCAAAAAACAGCTGCAAAAAATAGCTGCAAAAAACAGCATAAAAAACGATATAGAAAACAATATAGAAAAAGCCATGGATCACCCAATAGGGGGAAGTCCATGGCTTTTTTGTGGAGTTACATATCAGACATAGCAGCCTCATCTGCGATCACGATCACATCTCTGTGGAGCTGGAGAACGGAGGCAGGAACCTGAGGCGTTACAGGGCCGGTGAGGACGTCGCGAAGGATCTGAGCCTTGTCAGCACCGCTGACTACTAAGAGGATCCGGCGGGCCTTCATAATGGTTCCGATCCCCATGGTGTAAGCCTGGCGGGGAACGTCGTCGATGGAGGCAAAGAAGCGCTTATTAGCTTCAATGGTGCTCTTGGTCAGATCAACGCAGTGGGTTGCAGGAGCAAATGCGCAGTCAGGCTCATTGAATCCTATGTGTCCATTGTGTCCCAGTCCAAGAAGCTGTAGGTCAATACCGCCCAGGCTTTCGATCACGGACTCATAGCGGGCGCACTCTTTGGCGCTGTCCGGTTCGGTTCCGTCCGGCACATTGGTGTTGGCGGTGTCAATATTGATATGGCTGAACAGGTTGTGATGCATAAAGTAATAATAGCTCTGATCATTGTCTCTCGTAAGACCGCGGTATTCGTCCAGGTTGACGCTCCTTACTTTAGAAAAATCTAAGTCCCCCTGCTCATACCATTGGATCAGCTGTTTGTAAGTGCCGATGGGCGTGGAGCCTGTAGCCAGGCCCAGGACACAGTCCGGCTTCAGCATAACCTGGGAGGCGATGACACTGGCTGCCTTCCGGCTCATTTCGGCATAATCCTTTGCTTTGTAGATTCTCATATTTGTTTCCACCTTTCCATATGGCGCGTTCCTTTTCTGCTATGACCTTATGGGAGCGCACTACATTATAATAGTTGATAAGTGATTCCAATAGAACAAACTTTATGATAGAAGAAGCTTCAATGGAAGGAAATAAAAAAAATTTTTAAAAAGATATAATCAAAGGATAACATTTTCTTAACATACTTTCAAGGGGTAAACGCATAAAATATGGTATCAGTTCAGCCATGGGAAGATTCAGGCAGAAAAATGTGCTGGAAGCTTATTTTCATAAACATTTTTCTGTCTGGGGACGGATAAGGGCGGAGGATTTTGGTTAAGGGGACAAGGAGTGAGGATATGGCAAATTATAGAAGACTGATTTCGTATATCTATGCCTACGAGGGAGAAGTAAAGGGAAGGAATATTGGATTTGTAAAGCTTGAGTCCAGAAACGGCCAGTGTAAGCTGAGTGTGAATGTAAAAAAGGTTTATGTAGGCAGCAGTGATCTGGGCGTCTATCTGCTGTGCCAGCAAAAGGAAATTTTCTTGGGAAGTATTTTTATCCGAAGCGGATGCGGGGAATTTCGCGGTATGGTGAAGGTGGATAATGTGGCGGATTCCGGCCATAGTATGGATGATTGCTACGGCCTGACAATCCATGAAAAAGGGGATTCCTGGAGGGCCTATACCACCATATGGGAGGATGCGGTGGCCCATGCGGCAGAATTGGAGCTGGCCGATGTGACCTCCAGTCAGATAGAGGGGACAGAGGCGCAGCTCCAGAGAAAAGTGGAGGAGCTCAATCAGGAGTTATCAGAAACCGAAGGATCTGCCTCAGATCCGGAGCCGCCCGAAATACTGGGCCAGCCGGAGATACCGGAGCAGTCAGAGCTGCCGGGCCAGCCGGAGATACCGGAGCAGCCAGAGCTGTCGGGCCAGCCGGAGATACCGAGTCAGCCGGGGCTGCCGGATCATTGGGAGCAGCCCGGGCAGTCAGCATTTCCGGAGCTGCCGGAAGAACGGTCAGATCCACCGTCGGAGTCAGAGGCAGAGCTTCCAGAGGAGTCAGAGGCAGGGCTTCCGATGGAGGCAGATGGGCTGGGGCAGTCGGAAATATCAGGGCAGCTGGAAATATTGGAACAGGAGGAAATACCGGAGCGTCCGGAAATACCAGAGTGTCCAGAGATACAGGAGCCGCCGGAACAGGAGAAAGGGCTGTCAGCTATACGGTCAGAAGAACCGTATCCAGAAGAACCGCATCCAGAAGAGCCGTCAGAAGCACAGCCGGATGCTCTCCTCTTTCCGGGAGATCCCCAGGAACTGGAACGTCTGGATCAGGAGGAGAAACAGAAAGCCAGTCCCCTAAGGCTTTGGGACAGATTCCGCAAGCAGCATCCCAAAATCCAGGCTTTTGACAGCTCAAACGGCTGTGAGATTCTTACGATCAAGCCCCAGGATATTGGGCTTTTGCCGCGGGAAAACTGGGTTTATGGGAACAATAGCTTTCTCCTCCACGGTTATTATAATTACCGGTATCTTATTTTGGCCAGGATTGGAGGAGAGGAATGCGGGCGGGTGCGCTATATCTTAGGAGTTCCCGGAAATTATTACAGCAATGAAAAATATATGGCGTCCATGTTCGGTTTTCCTCATTTTGTGCTGTCAAAAAAGCAGCCGCTGCAGGACGGCCGCTTTGGATATTGGTATACAGATGTAAAAATGGAAAATCAGGACTAATCAATCCCTCTGAGCGCCACCGTTTTTACATAAGGGCGGATCAGGTCTGCAAACTCCTCCATTTCTGGTTTTGTAAAATCAGAAAAGGTATTTGGCCTCAGCACCTGGCCGGATTCCGTAAAGCGCTGGAGATAATACGCAGGGCATCCGGCAATCCATGGGCCGATTTCCATAAAATCCTGCGCCGTATGGATTCCGCGGACAACCGTGGTACGAAATTCATAGGGAACAGATCCTTTTAGGAGAAAATGGATACTCTCCTCGATGGGATCTATGTTTAAGGACGGTATTCCCGCCGCATTGGCATAATTGCTTTTGCCTCCTTTGATGTCCATTGCAACAAAATCCAAAAGCCCTTTTTTACATAAATCCTCCAGTATGTCTGGCCGGTATCCGTTGGTGTCCAGCTTTACCGCCAGGCCTATGGCCCGTATATCCCGAATGAGCTCCTCCAGATCCGGCTGCAGGGTCGGTTCCCCTCCTGTGATGCACACGCCTCCCAGAATATTCTTCCTTCTGTCTAAAAAGCCCAGGAGAGCTTCTGTGGTGAGGGATTCCCTGGCCTCACTTCCCAGAAGCTCACTGTTATGGCAGAAAGGACAGCGGAAGCTGCACCCGCCTGTAAAGACAGTGGCAGCTACCATACCGGGGAAATCCAGCAACGTGGTTTTTTGAAGACCGCACAGTTTCATGATCGTTTATCTGTCCTCTTTTCTTTTTTTGTTATATAATAGTATCCATGATACCAGGGTCAAAAGGTCGGAAAACGGATGCAAGCTTGCTTGCAAGAGGTTTTTTGACCTTGGGATCCGCCAAAAACATGAATAAGCAGCCATTTTTCGCAGAAAAATGAGCGGATTATGAATGTTTTTGAAGATTGCGGGAGCACGCAGTGCAGAGCAATCTGGTATCATAGGGGTCAAAAGATCTTTTGACCCCAACATCTAGTATCCATCCGCCGACAGTTAGCCGGGACGGAGGAGATTATTGAGATTATTATTATAACACGCAGAAACGGTAAACTCAAGAAATCAGAGACTCAAGTAAGAGCAGAGGTACGGGAGGAAAAGCCTGGAAAATGGATATAAAAAGAAAAGAGAGTACAGAAAATAATCAGGGCAGCCAGGAGGAGAGACAGAAAGCCCTGGAGGAAGCGAGGAAAAAAGGGGAAGAAACCCGGCGCAGGAACTATGAGAAGCGTATGGAGCGCCGCCGCCAGGCAGAGGAGGAAGCCCGAAAGGAGGCTTTGAGCCAAAGAAAAAAGGATGAAGGGTTTATGAAAAAAGCGGTGGAACAGGCAAAAAAAGCAGCGGCTATCGGTGATGTTCCCATCGGCTGTGTGATCGTGCGGGAAGGAAAGATCATTGCAAGGGGATATAACCGCCGAAATGCAGACAAGAGTGTTCTGGCCCATGCGGAGGTGGCTTCGATCCGAAAGGCATGTAAAAAATTGGGAAATTGGAGACTGGAAGGCTGTACTCTGTATGTGACCCTGGAACCGTGTCCCATGTGCGCCGGAGCTATTGTCCAGGCACGCATTCCCAGAGTGGTCATCGGTTCCATGAATCCGAAGGCGGGATGTGCCGGATCCGTGATGGATATACTTCGGGAAAAAGGGTTTAATCATCAGGTTCAGGTAGACAATGGGATCCTGGGGGAGGAATGCTCCGGCCTTATGACCGATTTTTTTAAAGGGCTTAGGCAGAGCCGTCGGATCTGAGTTTGCCCTGTGCGTTAGCCTGTCAAGCGTTTTTGAAAATGTCCCGAAAAACTTTAAGTATTAGCCCCGACTT
>CABQJX010000002.1 GCA_902464595.1 uncultured Lachnoclostridium sp.
AGCTGCGCACCTGCTCCGTGGCGCAGCTGCTCATAGGCTGCCTGGGCAGCCCCATGATTGTCAAAAAGGCCGAACACGGTAGGCCCGCTTCCGCTCATCATAGCTCCCATAGCCCCATAATCCCTCATTACCTGTTCCAGCTTTGCAATAACCGGATAACGGTCACCGGTCACTAGCTCCAGCACATTTCCAAATTTACTGGTCACCCCTCTCAGATCCCGCCGACGGATGGCATCGATCATTCCGTCAATATCCGGATGGTCCGAAGGAGACAGTTCCATGGCATCAATCGCATCATAAACCACCTTGGTGGAAACGCTGACTCCCGGTTTCGCCACAAGTACCTGACACTGGGGCATGGGAGGCAAAGGGGAAAGCTTTTCCCCAATCCCCTCAGACAGAGCCGTTCCCCGCATCAGACAGTATGGTATATCTGCTCCTAGAGTTACCCCCCGATCCATCAGCTCCTGAAGGCTTAACCCTAAGCCAAACATCTTATTGACTCCAAACAGGACAGAAGCTGCATCCGTACTTCCTCCGGCCATTCCCGCAGATACGGGGATAAATTTGCGCAGACGGATAAAAAGCCCCTCTTTTACATGAAATTCTTCCATTAACAGCCGCGCTGCCCTGTATGCCAGATTTTGTTCATTGTCCGGCAGATAAAACAGATTGGTCTCCAGCCGGATTCCCGGCTCTCTGGTACGGTACAGATCAATACGGTCATGCAGTCCCACGGTCTGCATCACCATCCGCACCTCATGGTAACCGTCATCCCGGCGTCCCAGCACATCCAATCCCAAATTAATCTTTCCATATGCTTTCAGGCGTAAATGTTTAATCATCTGCAGTCCCCTTAACCCTTCATTTTACACTAAAAATCCAAACTCGGATCCTGTCCGGCCAATGGCCCTCCTTCTATTTTCCCTTCAGGTTGCGGATCGCCTCTTTCATAGCTTCGTCCTCTTCGCCCACAAGAGGTGTTCCCTCCTCCCGGACGCTCTGCTCCTCCTGAGGCGTATATCTCTTAAAGATCACATGGAAAAAATAAGAATTGATGAAAGCGATCAAGGGGAATCCAAACAAAAACAACAGCATTCCCAGCTGCGGCACATAAAACATTCCGAAATACGTTCCCACCACCACAGCGGCATCTGTGATCAAAAGTCCCAGTGTCTGGAACAGATGGCGCACAGACATAAAAAAAGCATTAAACAGCGTGCGCTTCACCGGATTGTAAAACCGGGCCTGAATGGGAAATACGTAAAGGACAATAAAAAGATACAGGAACATAAGGCCGCCGGAAGCCGCTGTAAAGAAAGCAGCCGGTATCCCGTCAAAGGGCATAAGGCCAGACTGGAAGAACCATAAATCAAATCCCAATACCGCCCCAACTGCCATCAGCAGGATCCAGATCAGGGTAGCCTGCTTAAAGTTGCTTTTAAAGGAATGGAAAAAAGAACGGATGGTGGAATCATCCTCATCTCTCACCAGTTTTAATGTCACATAATACACAGCCGTAGTGGAGGCTCCAATTGTAATAATAGGAATAGAGCAGACGACCCACAATAGATTCAGCAGGATCAGATCTCCCAGTTTTCCGATAAACCGCCAAACCGGATTATCATAATTAAATAAGCCCTGAAACATGATTTTTCCTCTCTCCTCGTTCGTTGTTGGATCACCATCCATTCAAGGGGATCCTGCTTTTCAGGATCAGCCGTCCAGGCTGAAATACTCCCCCATCTGATGGTATGAAAACATTTTAACACAGGAAAGGGAAAATGGGAACTCACGCCCAACAGGATTTCATGAAATTTTTATACTTTCAGAAAAAGAAACTATGGTATAATATCGCCAACGGCGCATATTATACCGCGCCCATTTGCTCCGAGCGCCAGCGAGGAAATCTCCATTACAAATGGTGCGCATCCCCCGGAGGGGCCATAGCAAAGCTATGGCATCATATCGCTATATTTTATTTGCAGGAAAGGATCTTACCCTATGACATCGCTGAGAGAAGAAACAAAGCTGGAACTGAAAAAGCTGAAAGAAATGTCCTGGAAGGACAGGATATGGTATATATGGGAATACTATAAATTTCACATGCTGGGCCTTTTCATGGCTTTCCTGGCCCTATCCACCGTCGGAACAGTCCTTTACAATCAGACCTTTACCACCCGGCTCGCCATTGCCGTGGTAAACGACCAAAAGGGAGGCTCTCTGTCGCCCATAGAGCCGGAGCTGCGTGAAGCCCTTGGCTGTACAAAAAAAGACCTTGTCGAGCTGAACGAAGGCCTTCATGTGGATTTTGAGGGCGGTTCCTCCTCCCAATATGATTACGCCTCCCTGGCGAAACTCTCCGCTCTCACTGCCAGCCAGAGCCTGGACATATTGATCGGGGATCAGTCCGCCATTTTTCAATATGCTGCCGCTTCCGCCTATGAACCCCTGACCCAGCTTTTGACCAACGATATGTATGAGCGTTTAAAAGACTATATCTTAATGGCCCCTGACGAGACGGGTACGCCCCAGCCAGTAGCCCTGTCCTTAAAATCCACGGAATTTACAGCAAAGACTGGCATCGATATGGATCCGCCTTATCTGGCGGTGATGGCCAGCTCTCCCCGTAAAGAAGCTGCCCTCCAAATGATTTCCTATCTTTTCCCTGAAACTCCATAAGAAGTTCCAGCCCAAGGCTTCCCGCGATCCTGCGTGAGGCCTTATTTTTCCTGTGGATCAGGGCGCACAGACGCGCTCCCAATTCTTCATGGCTGTAGGCAGCAATGGCTTCCAGCGCTTCCCTGCAATAGCCCATCTGACGGTATGGCCGGAAAATATGATACCCTATCTCCAGCCAGGGCATTTGGTTCTCCTCCGATCCCTGCCTTCCCTCTAAAACAGCTTCCATTTCCTCCGGCAGCCTAGGATTGTTCACCCCGGCCAATCCCACGAGACAGCCATCATCCCGGCCCACCAGCGCCCATGTCCCGTATTCGTAGAATGGATACTGATTTTGACAGTAGCAGGCAAGGGAGGCCCGATCCCGGAATACCGCCTCCCGTGCAGCGTATTCCTCCGCCGGGATCTGTGAAGCGTCCTCAGGAGTAAGCTCTCTAATAAGGAGGCGCTTTGTCCTGCATATTTCCCAGGGAAGTCCTGCATGGCGGCGGACAACACGTTCTACAAAGACAGGAGTGGCATCCTCCATTGAAAGAATCACATAGGGGATCCCATACAGATGGACGCCCCCCGGCTGATCCTTTCCGTCTTCCAGTCCGATGACCGCCTTGCCTGCCTCCATCGCTTCCCGAAGAAGGAAAAGCTCATCTGATATGACTGCCTTAAACATCTTTCCTTCCAGAAAGACAGACCTCTCCTCTATCACAGCCTTCCCTTCTCCTTTCCAGCCAATGGTTCTGTCACGGATCGCTTCTAAAAAATCAGCACTTCTCCGGCTCCGGATATTCTACTCCAAAGGTTTCTACGGTCATGGACTGGATCTTCTGCTCCTGCAGGGGACGGTCGCTGTAATCGGTCTGTACCTGGGCGATCTTGTCCACAATCTCCATACCCTCTGTCACTTTTCCGAAGGCTGCATAAGCGCCATCCAGGTGGGGAGCTGCCTTATGCATGATAAAGAACTGGGAACCGCCGGAATTAGGATGCATTGCCCTTGCCATAGATAAAACGCCTGGAGTGTGGGCCAGCTTGTTTGCCACTCCGTTCTGTGAGAACTCTCCCTTAATGCAGTAGCCAGGGCCTCCCATGCCGGTTCCCTCCGGGCATCCTCCCTGGATCATAAAGCCGCTTATAACGCGGTGGAAGATCAATCCATCGTAATATCCCTTTTTTACCAGGCTGATAAAATTATTTACCGTGTTTGGTGCAGTCTCCGGATATAATTCTGCTTTCATCACATCTCCGTTTTCCATTGTAATGGTAACGATCGGGTTTGTACCTGCCATTTTTTCTCTCCTTTTCTTCCACAATGATTTAGGATTTCACTATACCAAATTCCCCTGTTTTTGTCCAGAACCCAACCCATTTTCACAATAGTTACTTTAACATGAACCTAGCAGCCACACTCTTGACTTCTAAAGCGCTCTCATTTAAAATAAAAACAACCGTCCAGTTTGGGAGAGGAGTCCAAGCTTTTACCCCCCCCCCCCCATAATTCTGGCCATTTATCATATAGATTCTATGGGGGATACTCTAATGAAATCAACCAAGCCATTTTCTTCTGACCGAAATTCCCTTCTCGCTGCAGGCGGATGGAAATTATTTTTCCTTCTTTTATCTCTCCTGTGTGTGTTCGGGCTTTTTGTCCGTAATTCTTCCCGTCTGATGAAAATATTAAATACCAGCACCGAAGCTTATCTGGAGGATGTGACCTTTCAAAATTCCCGACGCATCGAAGAAGGCATAAAGGGGAAAATGAACAGCCTGGAATCCATTGCCGACAGTCTGGCCCAGTTCCGGCCTGACATGAATCAGGAACGGATCGAAGAATTTCTTTCCCGGAAAGCCAAGATTTGCAACTTTCATACACTGTTGATTCTGGATCGTGAGCAGAATTTTATCATGTCCAATCCCGGTAAAAATATAAATGTTTTAGGAACTGATAATTTTTTCTCCATTCCCGGCATCCAACGCTCCTTTGAGGGAAGCACAGAAGCAAGCTATACAAAAAAAGAAAATATTTTTTACTCTACCCCTATTGTCCGCGAAGGAAAGATCAATGAAATTGTGATCGGCGTCCGTGACAAGAAGAACATGCTGGAGCTGATCAGCGCTAAAAATTTCGAAGGACAGATGATCAGCTGTATCGTAGACCACACAGGCGGCGTCGTCATGTCCCCATTTGACATGACCCCGTTCCTTGAACTGGAAGATATATTCAGCACTGCGCCAAACTCCCATCTGTCCGAAGATATTGCCCAGGTACGGTCTGATATGGAAAAAGATAAAAACGGCATTCTACGTTTTTCTTCTGTCACCGGCAAAGACCTGTTCCTGTCCTACAATGTCCTGAACATCAGCGACTGGTATCTTCTGACCATCATACCGGCCAATATTCTTTCCAGCGGCCCTCAGCTGTATATCCTTCAGTCCTTCCTTACCTCCGGACTGATCATTCTTGTTTTTTTGCTTCTGTTTTACAGCCTGCTGCGCTTTTACCGTTCCCACAAAAAGGAACTGGAAAAGATTGCTTACTGCGATCCCATCACCGGCGGACTGAACAACGCGGCATTCCAGGCCAGATACAGGGAAGCGGCTCCCTCTCTTGAGCCAGGCTCCTGCGCGATTGTCCTTTTAAACGTGATCGGCTTCAAGCTTATCAATGAGCAGTTTGGAATGGAGGTGGGAAATCAGACCCTTTCTTCAATCCACAGGCTTCTGAGCCTCCATTTAAAAAAGAATGAGTTTTTAGCCCGTGGGGAATCGGACTATTTTTTCCTTTTTCTCATGGAAAGCACAGAGGAAGCGGTACAAAAGCGGCTGGATGCAGTGATTGCAGATATTAACTCAGCCCATAATGCAGAATTTTCCTTTGCAACTTTAGGATTTAAGCGCGGTGCATGTCTGGTAGATGAACCAGAACAGGATATTGCGATCCTTCAGGAGCACGCCCGCCTAGCCCTGTTAAAATATAACCCGGCCCGCCGTCAAAAATGTGCTTTTTACGATGACAGCCTGGTCGAACAGCTGAAAACTGAACAGGAAATGAATTACATGTTTGCCTCCTCTCTTGAGAATCACTCGTTCCAGGTCTACCTGCAGCCTAAGATCCATGCAAAAACGAGAAAGCTCATGGGCGCTGAGGCGTTGGTACGGTGGAATCAGCCGGAAAAGGGAATGATCCCACCCTCAGAGTTTATCCCTCTTTTTGAGAGCAATGGAAAAATCTGCCAGCTGGATTTTTATGTGTTCCGTGAAATCTGTGCCACCATCCACCGTTGGAAAGAAATGGGAATCCCTTTATTCCCCATCTCTGTAAATCTGTCCCGACAGCATTTTACAAACGAACATTTTTTGGAACCTTTTTTCCAGACTGCCCAGGAATACGGCATACCGGACAATATCCTGGAATTTGAACTGACTGAATCCATCTTCTTTGAAAGCCAGGAGATCCACCATGTAAAGCAGATCATCGGCGATATGCACGATCACGGCTTTCTCTGTTCCCTGGATGATTTTGGCTCCGGCTTTTCTTCCCTTGGCCTGTTAAAGGAATTTGATGTAGACTCCCTCAAACTGGATCGCTGCTTCTTCCGCAATATGGCCAATCAAAAGGCAAAAGATGTGATCATCTGCCTGATCAATCTGGCCAAATGCCTTGATGTCCAGACTGTAGCCGAAGGGATCGAGGACATGGAACAGGTAGAATTTTTGTCTGACATGAACTGTGATATGATCCAGGGATTTGTATTCTCCTGTCCGATCCCCATTGAGGCCTTTGAAAAACAATATCTGGGGAGATAATTTTGGAAAAACTTCCCTGCTCATTCACACTATGTTCATATTTCATTCAAAAACCTTTTACACAATGAACATTTTTTCTTCATGTTTTGACGGTATACTTTAGTCATGATCAGTTAGAGATAATTGATCCGTCAAAACGCTTACAAGATTTTTTTCATAATACTCGAGCTGATAGGTGTTTATCAGCTCTCCTCCCTTTTAATAATACTTTTTCGTGGAAGGAGCTGCAGACCTCTGCCAAGGGTCTGCAGCTCCTTCCTGCTTTCTGTCATTCTGTGTAATCCTTGGGCAGTGTCACCTTCCCTGCCAAAAAAAGGAGGGCTGTCAGGTTTGGAAAAGCCATCATTCCATTCCACAGATCAGCAAGCAGCCATACTGCCTCCAACTTCAGCTGACTGCCCACAAATACAGCCGCCAGATAGAGGAGCGGATAAATCTTTGAGGTAAAAATATCTCTTCCCCGGTCTCCGATCCCCAAGCCTCCGGCAAAGTAGGAAGCTGCCTGCCTCCCCAGATAAAACCATGCCATAACAGTGGCAAAGGCAAATACCGCCATGGAACCGCTGATCAAATGCCCTCCCAACGCTCCCAGACCCCTTTCAAAACACCATCCGGCCAGCGCAGCTCCGGTGCAGGGGGCCTTCTCCGGATGCAGTCCCCACGTACATAAGATCACCACTGCTGTCATGGTGCACAGTATGACTGTGTCAAAAAACACCTCAAACATAGCCCACATACCCTGCTCCTGAGGCGTTGTATCCTCCGCACCTCCGTGAAGCACCGCTAAGGTTCCAAGACCTGCTTCGTTGGAAAATACCCCTCTGGATACCCCATACCGCACGCTCCGGCTCACCGCGTATCCCCATATCCCCCCCGCAGCTGCTTCCGGACGGAAAGCAGCGGAAAGCATTTCCCCAAAAACAGCTGGAAGTTTACCCATGCAGGATAAGATCACTGCCATAGAAAAAAATAGGTAGATCCCGGAAGCAGCTGGAACCAGACGCTCTGCCACAGCCCCGATCCTTCGTATCCCTCCCCAGGCAACCAGAAAGAGCAGGCCTGTGAAAGCAAGGCCGCCAGCCACAGAAGGAATATCCCATGTATAGGACATGGTGCTGACCGCTGAATTGGCCTGTACCATGCTTCCCATACTGAGAGAACTCATCATGCATAAAAAGCTGTAGCAAAGAGACATGCCTTTCATTCCCAGCCCCCGCTCCATATAGACAAAGGGACCGCACAGATAACTGCCTCCCTTCTCCCGCAGCCGGTATTGGATCCCCAGCATAGTTTCACTGTATGCAGTCATCATTCCGATAAAGGCGGAGACCCACATCCAGAATATGGCTCCCGGCCCGCCTGCGGTCAGGGCTGTGGCCACACCAGCAATATTTCCAGTCCCCACCGTAGCTGCCAAAGCCATACAGACAGATTGGAACTGGGTCATTCCTTTTTTTTCGTACCCTTTTTTTCCCCGGAACAAGGTTCCGGCTGTATGCTTCCACCAGTAATGGAAACCTAAAAACTGGAAAAATCTGCACTTTATTGTAAAAAAGATACCCACTCCCAGAAAAATAAGAAGCGTATAAGGGCCCCATATGATCTGATGAGCCTGTTCTAACAAATGCATCATGGACGGCAACCTGCCTGATTTTCTTACTTATTGTCTTATTCTTCTCCAGCCTGTCCTATGCCATCTTATGCCATCTGTTTATATAAGGGCTGGAGTTCTTATCGCATTTTGTCCCCATCTATGATAAAATAATGGTAAAGGCGAACAGCAAAAAAAGAAAAGAGGGATACGGATGCCAGGCTTTACCACTCACTATATCCTGGGTATGAAGGCTTACAATGACCTTCCCCAGAACAATCTGAAATTCATTATTGCAAAATATCGTTGGCTCTATCAGCTGGGCCTGCAGGGCCCTGATATATTCTTTTACAATCTCCCAGTCCTGCGTCACCGAGATCACCGGAATGTGGGCTCCCATATGCATGAACACCAGGTAAATAACTTTTTCCGCTGCTGCTTTCTCCATCTGTCCCGCATAAGCTCACGCCAGCAGAGAGAAGAGGGGCTGGCCTATGTCTGCGGATTTATCTGCCATTATATCGGTGATTCTGTGTGCCATCCTTATGTATACGGCCGGATCGGATATGATATTAACCATCCAGGCCCCTATTACCACGGCCTTCACGCTAAGCTGGAGAACGACATTGACGCCCTTCTCCTCCAAAAATATAAAAAGAAAAAACCTTCCCAGTTTAATCAGGCAGCCACCATCTGCCTCAACGGCATGGAAACTCAATTTATTTCCCGCTTCCTGTCGGATTGCATCAATGAAACCTTTTACCCTCTCAGCTACAAGAACCGGTATCAGGTATCGGCGGCCATGATCCACCGCTCCATCCTGGCTCTGCGCTTCGGATGCCGCACCCTGTCAGATCCAAACAGCAAGAAAAAAGACAGGATCGCTTTTTTTGAATCTTTATTTTTAAAAAATCCTGTGGCTTCCAGCAAGCTGGTTACAGACATTGTGGAAAATCCCAGCTGGAGCCTGAACCTGCATCATGAAATCTGGTGCAATCCATGGAACCGGAGCATCGCTTCCCGTGCCTCTCTGCCGGATCTGCTGCATCAGTCCCTTGGAAAACTGAATACCATCTTTTACATGATCAATTCCATGCTGGAATCCGAGCAGCCCCTAAAGCTCTCCTCTCTGGAAGGACTTTTATCAGAACTTGGAAACTATTCCTACCACAGCGGCCTTCCCTGCCAGGATTAACCAAAGCAAAAACAGGCCAGGGGGACGAAATGTCTCTCTGACCTGTTTTTATTACTCTGTTTTATTACTCTGCTATTCTGTCTGCAGTTATTCCTCTAAAGCCGTATCTGCCCGGCTATATCTGCCCTTTTGCTTCTGTCATCTTTATTCGATCACCTGGTCGCCGTCCTTGGTGCAGTAATTTGTCTTTACTCCCAAACGGGTCATCCAGTTTTTCGTTTCCTGGGTCTTCCAGATTCCGCTTCCAGCACCGCCTCCGTTATCATTATCCCAAAGCCACTGAGGGGTAGGCCAAAGGGCGATGGAAGGGCGCAGAGCCTTATATACTTCATAATCAACGCCATTCTGGCCATGATGGGCCAGCTGGACAATATCGCACTTGAGAGCGCCCAGGTCATGGTCTGCCATCAGCTGCTGCCCTCCTGTATTGGCTAGATCGCCTAAAAATACTACGTTTGTCCCATTGAGAGACACCAGATAGGCCGCGCTGCTGTTGTTGATAAAATCGCTGTTCATCTTATAGGCTGAGTTCAGTACCTGTATCTTTGCAGGCCCTGCGTCGATCACCTGGCCGGACACAATATCTCCATGAAGCCGCTCCTGGGGAACCAGGGCAAATGCTCCCTTCAGATAGGTTACCATCTTAGCAACCTCCGGATCCTTTTGGGCATACCAGCTGTCCTCCAGGAAGGAATAATAGATCCCGTCTATAGTGATCTCCCCATTATGCTTATACAGAATATCTGCCAGGGCTCCTGCATGGTCCGAATCCGGGTGAGTGATCAGCCATGCCTGTACATGGCCGCCTTTCTGCTTGATCTGGCTTAAAAGATACTCTGCATTATCTGCCCATCCTCCATCTACCACGATCAGGCCTCCCGCCCCTGTCTCAATGATCACAGAGAGCATCTGGGCAGCTGTGTCGTGATTCGCCAGCATGGTAAGGCGTCCTGCCCCAAACAGTGCTGTGGTATCTGTCTTTGGAGTCATGACCTCTCCAAATCCTGCGATCTGTGCCTTTGCCTGGATTACAGGCTGACCCTCCGTCCCCTGCTGTGAAGGCTGGGTATCCTCCTGGATAATGATCTTGTCCGGTGAAGAAAGCACCTGGGCCTGGGCGTAAAAGGACTGGGATTCGGGCATAGCCAAACTGTCCATCGTTCCCCCGGATACGGTCAGCATCATAATGGCCAAAAGGCCTGCCGCCGCTCTTTTCCAATATCGATCCAATCTCACTTGCATTTCTCCCTTCTGCCGGATTATTCTGCTGCTGCAAGAAGCGCTCTGTGTTCCCCTGCCTTTACGGTATCATTGACCAGGTACTTGCTCTCGTCACCTTCTTCATTGTAATAAAACGCCTGTACCAGAACGTCATTTTCGTCAAAGAAGCTTCCGTAATAGGTGTCGTCATAATCTTCTTCCTCCGGAGCCTCGTAGTAGAAATTCTGCTCTGCCACAGCAGTTCCCACTGTCTTTAACACGTCCTGTCCATAGAGAGCGGCAATCTCCCCTGTGGTTTTGTGGGTTACGGGAAGAAGAACCGTTGCCAGCTTTTTAGAGCTGTCATACTTCACATCCAGATCCATCACATAATCGCCAAACTCACCATAAGGATCCATATACTTATCTCTCAGATCCTCTCTGACCTCCAGCCAGTCGATCTCAATATTCTTATCAATCTCCACATCCGGCTGTCCGTCCCCTTCCCTCTTTCCATCACTGGGAGAGACGATATTACTCTGAGTACAGCCTGTCAGCAGAGCCGCTGCGGCTAAAAATGCCACGGATAACCGTTTTAAATTCATCATGCTGTCAATCCTCCTTTTCTTGTGCACACTTCCCCCTGCCCTTTCCCAGGCGCAGAAATAAAACCGGCCGTGCACCAGCGTTACTATTATAGCGAAGTTTCCTATAATTTAACAGTCCTTTTTTCTTACAAAATTGTAACAGTCCTTTGCATGATCCCTGCATGATATAGGAAATTCTTCTTGATTTTTTCTCCATATGGTGGTAGTATGTTCAATATATTAATTTTTTAATTATTTTTGAACAAAAAGAGGAGGGCTGCTTTATGAGCCAAAACAATCAAAGCTTTCGACAGATCCTAAAACAGCGTCTGGACTGGATCACCACCCTGGTTCCATTTGCTGTCATTGTGATCCTTTGCTTCCTTTTTATGGATTTTCCTGAGATTTCCTCCCAGGTTTTGGGATCCATCCGTTTTTTCCTGGGTGACCAATTCAGCAGCTATTACCTTGTCATAGGCCTTGCTTTCTTTGGCTGCTCCCTCTACATGGCTTTTTCAAAATACGGAACGATCAAACTGGGAAATACAGAAAAGCCCCAGTACTCTGCCTTCCAGTGGGGTTCCATGATGTTTACCTCCGGCCTGGCCGCAGATATTCTCTTTTACTCTCTCTGTGAATGGCTCCTCTATGCGGATGAATCCCATATTTCTCAAATGGGGATCCCAGAAGATTGGGCTGCAACCTACCCTCTTTTCCACTGGGGCCCCATTCCATGGAGCTTCTATCTTGTCTTAGCAGTATCCTTTGGATTCATGCTCCATGTGAGAAAGAGAAACCGCCAGAAATATTCGGAGGCATGCCGCCCCATCCTTGGCAAACATGTGGATGGAATGGCTGGGCGCTTGATCGATCTGACTGCTGTGTTTGCCCTCTTAGCAGGGACTGCTACCACCTTCTCCTTAGCCACCCCTCTGCTGTCCATGGCCTTAAGCCGCATAACCGGACTTCCCGAAAACCGTATGATGACCATTTTTATCCTTGTGGTGATCTGCGCTGTATACACCATAGCCGTATATTTTGGCATGCAGGGCGTTTCTCGGCTGGCAGCCTCCTGCGTCTACCTGTTTTTCGGCCTTTTGGCTTACTTTCTCCTTCTGGGAGGCCAGGCGCGCTTTATCCTGGAAACAGGCCTCACCGCCCTTGGAAATCTGACCCAGAACTTTATTTCCATGGCTACCTGGACCGATGCAGCCCGGGCTACCTCCTTCCCCCAAAACTGGACGGTATTTTACTGGGCCTACTGGATGGTATGGTGTGTGGCCACTCCTTTCTTCATCGGCTCCATCAGCAAAGGAAGAACCATCCGCCAGACCGTGCTGGGAGGCTATTTCTTTGGTCTGTCCGGAACCTTTACCTCCTTTATCATTCTTGGAAATTACGGGCTTTCTCTCCAGGTTCACAATATCCTGGATCTGAAGGGGATCTATGCCTTTTCCGGGAATCTGTACGAAACTATCCTTGCGGTCTTTGAGACCATGCCTTTGGCTAAAGCCGGTTTGGTACTTTTGTCTGTCACTATGGTCGCCTTTTATGCCACCTCCTTTGACGCATTGACTATGGTTGCCAGCTCCTATTCCTACCACAGCCTGGGAGAAAATGAGGAACCCCACAAGCAGGTAAAGCTGTTCTGGGCGATCCTGCTCATGCTCCTTCCCATTGCCCTGATCTTTTCTGATCATTCCATGACCAACCTGCAGACGGTATCCATTATCGCCGCTTTTCCCATCGGATTTATCCTGATCCTCATTGTGGCCAGCTTTTTTAGGGATGCACGGTCTTATCTGGAAGAAAAACATTAGGCAGACAAGCTACCTATAGAGAATCTACCTACAGGGAATCCCCCTGTTCTATAGGGCAAACTAAAACGAGGGCCGGTCTCCTGCCCTCGTTTATCGTTGTACATCCATGTCTATGTACGCTCCTTATCCTTCGTTGTCCTCCCACAGGATCCTGTGGATTCTGTCTTCGGCCTCCAGCTCATCACTTCCCTTAAAGTAAAAGGTCAGGAAACCGCTCATCCTCACATTCTTCATCTCGTCGTAATGCTTTACGTTTGCCGTGTGGGTATCGCTTTTTACAAAGATCTCGCAGTCAAATTGATTGGCTGTCTGGATCAAATAGGAAATAGGAATAGGTCTGAAAACCATTCCCCTGCTGTCAAGTTCCCTCGTCAACATTGGATCACCTCAATTCATGACAAAACCGATTACCTGTTACCATGCCTCCTTTAAATCTTATATACTCCCTTATATCCATAGAATAACATTTTTCCCTAGCTAATGCAAGGGCTGCAAAAAATTTTCCGCAGCCCTGCCCCAGCCTGCCGGCACGCCGGTTCCTGACAGTTATGACACCGTAACGCTGACCCCGGTCACTGCCCACTGATAATTGCGGATAGCCTGCTGCAGGTTCAGATCCGCCCCCTTATAGGCTGCCTCTGCCTGCAGGTAAGCTAATTCCTGCTGTAAGAACTGGATCTGGCTTAAGGATCCGTTCTGTCTCTGTATCTGAGCCGCATTCCAACCCATCTGAGCACTTTGATACGCGGTGGAAGCTGCATCGTAAGCGGCTTTCTTCTCAAACAGGGTATCATATAATACCTTCATATCGGAACGAAGCTGATCCTCAGAATAATTGACGGTGCGCATCTTATTTGCCTTCTGCGTCATGCCTTCTGTGGTGCGCATCTGGAAGTCTGTCATTCCTGCGCCGGATCCGCTCCGCATACTGATCAGGTTATAATTGTTGTTTACCGCTTTTTCTGTATCCCCGGCCAGATCAAAGGAGGCGATCAGGGAAGGATCTGCCTTAGGCACTGGGCCGATCACGCTGTCTGCCCCCTTGTCCCATCCTGTGTAATAACAGAGTGTCTTATAAATCTGGTCAATCCCGGCGTCAATGGTATCCAGCTGGGCCTTGGCAGAGGATAGCTTGGATGCTACGCTCAGCACATCTGCATCCACTGCCAATCCCTGGGCCTGCATGGTGTTCTGAATAGCTTGGGCGCTCTGGGCCACCTCCAGAGCCTTCGCCACAACTGCTCTCTGAGCCAGATAATACTCATACTGGTTCATCAGCGTCTCCGCTCCCAATACGATCATATTGACCTGCCGGTCCACGCTGCGGCTGGATTTGCTCCGGGCAATGGATTTATCCATGGATCCGGCGCTGGAGCGCAGCTGTCGGGCGCCTCCCACCACCTGCATGACAGCCGCATTTCCGCTTCCCAGCACGTCGGCCAGCTGGTCTGCCTGGTTCATATAGTCATCCGCTACCACACGCATGGCGGTAGCGATGCTGGCCTGGTCGGCCTCCATATCATGGATCATTGCATAAGCGCTTTTTATGGGAGCGTAATGATTCTTGATCAGATCTGTGAGCTCACCGTATTCCATGGTACTGTCCTCAAGCTTTGCCATCTCCTGGGTATAAGCAATTCCCGGTTCTGTCAGCCTCTCCTCCGCCATATTTTCCGCCAGAGCGGTAAAACCTCCCTGTAATGCCATGAGGGCGGTCAGGGTTATGGCTGCAAAGCGCTTTCCTTTGATTCGATTCATCTCTTTAACCTCCTTACCCCTTCTGTCCCCTCTAATTGGAGGTAGTCAGGCCCTTTACATTCCAGTCATACCCTTCCATTGCTAAAAGAAGCTGGAGTTTTTCTGTCTCCACGCTGTTTTTTGCTGTGGTATAGCTGCTTAACACATTCTGATATTCCAGGTCCGTGATCTCACCTACTGCCCTCTTTGCGGCAGCTGTATTCAGATTAACGGAAGCCACCTGGAAAGCAGCCTGGGCTGCATTTAAGGAATCCCTGGTTGTCAGGACTGTATTATACTGGGTTTTCAAGGACTTAGCTGCCTTATTTTTGGCGTCCTCCAGCTGAGCCTGGTTGGAATCGATCAGATACTGGCTGCTGAGATTCCCGGCCTTCTTTTCATAATATTTTACATCATAATTATTTGCAATAGCTGTCTCCAGATCTGCATCTGGGTTCATAGAAAGGATCCTGTCTGTATCCGGATCCGGCACTTTTCGGATCTCCGGCTGGGCGTCCACCTTCCAGCCCAGCATCAGGCAGAGATTCCTGTGGACATTGTCCGCTGATTTCTGAGCCGCAAGGATTGCTGAATCCTGATCCTGGACGCTCTTTAAAGCGGTCAGCACATCAGACTGGGTAGCCATTCCAGCTGCCTGTCTGGCCACAGCTGCCTCATACTGTGCCTGTAAAAGGCTGCGGGCGCTCTGAAGATTCTCCATGGTGTATTTGGACTGCTCATAAGTCACCATCATCTGCTGTGCCTGATATACAAGCCCTGCCTCCGTCTGGTCATACTGGATCTTCTCCATATCTGCATCCTGATAGTTGTTATCCGCCTGCTGCTGGAGAAGCCCTACCTGAAATCTGGCCGTAGCCCAAGCGATGTCATCCTCATCATCTGCGTTGTCCCAGATAGCTTCAATGTCATCCATATAATCGTCATAAGCCACATTCAGATCCTTGCCCTTCTGATCCTTGTAAGTGGAACGGTTGCTGCGGACCGTGGGGTTATACTCATGGATCAGATCCTCCAATTCCCCATACTCCATCACATTATCCCTCAGGCTGGCCCATTTATCCTGGGTATAGGCAAATTCAGGGCTTAAATCCTTATTAATATCGGGAGCCGGCGGCTCTGCGATCAAGTGATCCTCGTCCGGTTTGCTCTGATTCCTGGCAAAAGCAGTCATCGGAGCCGCCCCTGCTACCGCAAAAGCAGTAAAGGCTGCTGCCATCCTGTATCCGTATCTCCGACTCCATGCACATTTTGATCTTTTCATTTTTTACCTCGTTTCTATGTCCTATTGTTCTTGCAGCTTCGTATTCCTGCCTCCAGGATCCCCATTTCCTTTTTCATGACCTCCAGGATCCGCCCGCTCTCTGCCGCCCCTGCATAAAACAAGGTGACGGACCGTATGAAGATCAATACCAGCATATCCACCAGATAAGCCAGGGTGTCCTGGTCAATGGGATATTGTTCATGATCCAGGCATCCATAAAGCTGCTCGATAAAACTGCGGTACGCCTCGTCCTGTACCAAAAACCCTTTTACCCCAAACATCTGATTCTGGTTCACCACACTCAGATCGGACAGCATATTGCGGTACATGCGGTATCCCATTCCATTCTGATCCTTTTTTAGAACGGTGCTTAACAGCTCAAGGGACGTCTCGAAGGGATCTCCCTTTTGGGACTTTAAGGTGTCCAATACCGTCTTACCGCAGCTCACCCGGAATCCCCGGAGCATATAACGCATAAGATCATCCTTATCCTCAAAATACGTATAGAAGCTTCCTCTGGAAATATCTGCCTCCTTAATGATCTGGTTGATGGATGCAGAGGAATAAGGAACCCTGGAAAACTCATGGGCTGCCGCTTCCAATATCATCTGTTTTTTCTCTTCCTTTAATTTTAAGAAGCGCTGGGTGGGCATATATCCTGCCTCCGATTTCTCTTTTGTATAATATGTGACAAGATGTCATAATTGCCACGCTCCCAATTATAAACACTTCTGACTTACGTGTCAAGAAACCAAGGATTAAATTTCCATAAACACAAAATAGCTATTTTTTCCCCTTGCGCATTTCCCAGTCTTGCCTTATACTCATTTCAACTTTGTGCAATTTGTAAGTTTCTATTTTGATTCTTGGGCTTCCGCATTTTGCGGTCAGGCCCAAGATTTTATCTGCTAAAAGAAAAGGAGTAAAATTATGTTAAATCCACATCTGATCCAGCAGTTCCGTGAGGATATTTCCCAGTTCTCCAAAGGGATCCATTCCTTTGAGGCAGGAGAGACAGACCGAAACGCTTTTAAAAAGATTTCCGGCGGATTTGGAAGCTATGCCCAGAAACAGGGCGGTTATATGCTGCGTCTTCGTCTTCCGGGAGGGCAGATCTCCAAAAAAACCCTTGAATTTATTTCCAAAAAAGCTCAGGAATATAACGTAAGCCTGGTGAAGCTGACCACCTGCCAGACCATCCAGTTCCATAACCTGAAGGCGGAGGATGTCATATCCCTTTTAACGGACACTCTGGACTTTGGCATCATCACACGGGGCGGCGGCGGGGATTACCCAAGAAATGTAATGGCCAGCCCTCTCAGCGGTCTGAACCCTCAGGAAACCTTTGATGTGACCCCCTTCGCCCAGGCCGCAGGGGAATATCTTCTCACCCAGCTTCCAAATCTCCATATGCCCCGCAAGCTGAAAGTTGCCTTCTCCAACACGCCGGAGGACGAGGTTCATGCCTCTTTCCGTGATCTGGGATTTGTCGCCCAACAAAGATGGAACCTTTTCCGTTTTCTGTGCAGGAGGCCTTGGGCCGAATCCTAAATTAGGGGTTCACATCACAGACCACGCTGCCCCTGAGGAGGTTTCCCTGTATATCAAAGCCATGCTCCTTCTCTTTACCACCTTCGGCAATTATGAGTCCAGAGCCAAATCCCGTACCCGCTATCTCCAGGACACCCTGGGAGCTGAGGAAATCCGCAGCCATTTCATGAAATTTGTGGAGCAGGCCCGCTTAGAGGAGGAACCCTTAAAGACAGAATCCTGCCCTACCGTGCAGAAGGCTGCCCAGGGGGAACTTTCCCCCGCCCTTTCAAAAAACAAAAGGATCCTGCCTCAGAAGCAGGAAGGGCTGTACAGCCTGTCCTATCATCCTCTGGGAGGACGCCTCAGCTGCGAAAAGCTGGCAGACCTGTACCAGGCCATCAAGGATATACCGGAAGCTTCCCTCCGCCTTGGCCCCGACGGGACTTTGTACATTGTAAACCTGACAGTCAAAGAGCTTCCTGATCTGTTAGAAGCCACCGCAGACAGCGCTTCTTCCTTATTGGAGACAAGCGTCTGCTGTATCGGCTCCTCTGTGTGCCAGCACGGCCTCCGGGATTCCTACGGCCTCCTTTCCGCCTGCGCTGCCAGACTCCAAGAGGAGCAGCTTCCGGACGGAGTCCTTCCTTCTATCCACATTTCCGGCTGTCCTTCCAGCTGTGCAAGCCATCAATCCTCAGGGATCGGCTTCTCTGGCCATTCCAAACGGGCAGACGGAGCCATGGTTTCCGCTTTCCGTCTCTTTGTAAACGGAAGCAGCCGTCAGGGCGAAACCCGTCTCGGAACCGAAAAAGCTGTGATCCTGGAATCCCTGATCCCGGATTTCCTGGCTGATCTGGGCAGAAAAATCGCCGCAGACGGCAGTACCTTTGAAGCCTGGTATCCCGCTCATGAAGAAGAATTTGACCAACTGGCAAAGGAATACGGGGATCGATAAAAAAATATGGATGGGGACAGCGGCTTAGCCGTTATCCTCATCCATATTCCATGTCTGGTCCACAATGTAGATGGGCCTGTCTTTTAATTCTGTAAATAAGATAGCAATATACTCGCCGATGATCCCAACGATCAAAAACAGCATAGCAAACATAAAGCAGATCAGCACCACAATGGTAGCGTATCCGCTGGGAGCGCCCTGCCTGGTAAAAAGAGTGTAGACCATAACTGCCAGCCCCAGAAAGCCGGAAAAAATCCCTGCATAGATGCCCAGTTTTAAAGGCATATTAGAAAAGCAGAGGATGGTGTTGATGGAGAATACAAACAGCTTTTTGAGGCTGTATTTACTCTCCCCTGCCACCCTGGCCCTGGCCTCATACTGGATCGTAGTCTTTCGGAATCCTACATTCTGGACATACCCTCTCAAAAACCGCACCTTTTCCCGGTAGCTTTCCTTTAACACCTGAGCCACATGCTGGGTAATGGCGAAAAAATCGGAGGCGTTGGCCTCAAAATGCACATCGGAAATGTGATTGATCAGCCAATAAAAACCGGAGGAAGTAATGTTCTTCACAAGGCCTGCGGACTTATTTTTGGTGCGCACCATGTTCACTACCTGATAGCCCTCCTCAAACTGTTCCAGGATCTTAGGAATACATTCCGGCGGATGCTGGAGATCCGCATCCATACAGATGATCCCCTCCCCCCTGCTGTGATCCAATCCCGCGATCATGGCCGCCTCATGGCCAAAATTCCTGGAAAAGCTGAGCACCTTCACCTTGGAATCCCTGGAAGCCAGGCTTTCCAGGATCCTGAGGCTTTCGTCGGCGCTTCCATCATTCACAAAGATCAGCTCATGATCCCAGGAAATCTGATCCAGTATTTTTTTTGTTTCTCTGTAAAATTCTTCTAATGCACGTTCCTCGTTGTAGACAGATACCACAACGGATAACAACTTGTCCATCTTTTTCGCTGGTTGTCCTTTCTGTACCCTATTCAAATATCTCGATCTCCTGGCTGGAATGGGTGGGGAGACGCTTTTCTGGCGGAGGAAGCTCCATATAATTCCCATATACCTCTGTGAGGATCTCGTGCCAGCCCTTAGGAAGCATAAGGAAGGTATCCTCAAACTCCCCATCCACCACTTGTTCACAGCAGGAGCCCTCCACCGTCACATAGAGGTAATCCGGCTGGTAATTACTGTAATACCAGAATTTTCCCCGGCTTTTGCGGTCCTTTAGGGCAGCCGCCCTCTGCATGGCAAAAATAACCTTCATCGGGATCAGATGGCCCAAAGAGGCCAGGCCTCCCACAAAAATCTTGTGCATCAGGCTGTATTTGCCGAAATCCAGATGGTAACGGTGGCCCATAGCCAGACCATAGATGGCCTTATGAAGCAGGCGGGTCCACTCTGCCCCTGCCTTTGAGGCAGGAAGCCGGTCCAGGATAAACAGATCCACCCAGATATGATTCAATTTGCCTCCGTAAAACTCCATCTCCGGCCCTTCGGCATGGCAGCGGCTCTTTTTGTAGATGATCCGGGGGGTGAAATCGTAAAAGGCTTTTCCTCCCCGGTAGCTGTCCGGCTCCAAAAGCTCCATGGTGTCAGGCAGCTCCCTCTTTGCCACC
The DNA here is from genome assembly GCA_902464595.1 of uncultured Lachnoclostridium sp. Classification (GTDB taxonomy): domain Bacteria; phylum Bacillota; class Clostridia; order Lachnospirales; family Lachnospiraceae; genus Enterocloster. The sequence goes on from CABQJX010000002.1 coordinate 20,015, forward strand.
TTCATGAATGCCTCATATTGGCTTCTGGTAAAAGCCACATCGGCATCGTCATCCCAGGGAATAAATCCCTTATGGCGCACAGCCCCGATCAGAGTTCCCGCATCCAGCATATAGCGTATGTTGTATTTACGACAAATCCGGTCAATTTCCTTTAATATTTTCAGGTTTGCCTGATGGACCCGCGTCATATCATAGGCTGTTGTCACTGTTTCTGCCTCCATTCCTGTCTCACCGCTTCGCATATGGTCTTTGCCATATAGTCGATCATCTCGTCCGTCATTCCCGGATATACGCCTACCCAAAAGGTATCCGACATGATCCGGTCTGTATTTTCAAGGGTTCCCACAACCCGGTAGCCCTGTCCATCCTTCCTCATCTCGTCAAAGCATGGATGCTTTATGAGATTTCCTGCAAAAAGCATACGTGTCTGGACGCCCTTTTCCTCCACATAGCGCACCACCTGGTTCCGGCTTACTCCCTCCTTGCAGGTCAGCAGAAAGCCAAACCAGCTGGGACGGGAATGGGGACATGGTTCCGGAAGGATCAGGCAGTCCTCTGCCTCCAAAATCCCCTCCCGCAGACGGTCAAAATTGTGACGGCGGCGTTCCACAAAAGAGGGGAACTTATCTAGCTGGGCACAGCCGATGGCAGCCTGCATATCGGTAGCCTTTAAATTGTATCCCAGATGAGAGTATACATACTTATGGTCGTATCCCAGAGGAAGCTCCCCGTACTGGCGGTCAAACCGGTGGCCGCACAGGTTGTCCCGGCCGGAGGGGCATACGCAGTCCCTTCCCCAATCCCGGAAGGACCGCACGATCTTATTGAGAAGGGGATTGTCCGTATACACAGCGCCCCCCTCGCCCATAGTCATATGATGGGGCGGGTAGAAGCTGGAAGTGCCAATATCTCCCACGGTTCCTGTAAAATGGACTGCCTCTTTTCCATTTTCTTCCATTGTATACTGTGTTCCCAGTGCATCGCAGTTATCCTCCACCAGCCACAGGCCGTGACGGTCACAGAAATCCTTTACCGCTCTCAGGTCAAAGGGATTTCCCAGGGTGTGGGCGATCATGACTGCCTTTGTCTTCGGTGAAAGAGCCTCCTCCAGCTTTGTCACATCTACATTATACTGGGGAATGGTCACATCCACAAACACAGGGACTGCCCCGTATTGGATCGCAGGAGCCACCGTAGTGGGAAAACCGCATGCAACGGTGATGATCTCATCGCCCCGTTTTACCCGCCGCTCTCCAAGCAAAGGGGAGGTGAGGGCCATAAAGGCCACCAGGTTGGCGGAGGAACCGGAATTTACCAGGGAGCAGAAGCGCACCCCAAGATAGTCCGCCAGCTTTTTTTCAAACTCATCCGTATAGCGGCCTGAGGTCAGCCAGAACTCCAGGGAGCTGTCCACCAAATTTACCATCTCCCTGGAATCGTAGACTCTGGAAGCGTATGGGATCCGGTCTCCTTCCTGAAACGGGCCCTTTTTATTGTGGTAGGTATCGCAGTATTCTGCTACCAGATCCAGGATCTCCCTCCTGGCCTGTTCCTCTGTTTTATGTTCAAATGCCATATTCATTCTCCTTCGCTACTGAAAAAATTCTGTGATCTGGCGGTCCATAATCTCTAACATATCTGCCCCGTCAAGGTATGCCTTTGACCACTCCACGGTCTTTTCAACCGCCTCTTTTACCCCGTATCTGGGCTTCCAGCCAAAACGGGACTTTAAACGGGAGCAGTCCAGCTTCAGGAAATTGGCCTCGTGGGGGCCTCCGTCGTACTGGTTGACCCAGCTCATTCCCTCTCCCCAGGCAGCGCAGAACAGATCTGCCAGCTCCCCGGTGGTAACACAGTCCTTATCGTCCGGCCCTACGTTATAATAGCCTGCAAAGGCCATATCCTCATACTGCTTCATGGCTATATCAAGATAGACAGCCAACGGCTCTAATACCAGCTGATAAGGCCTGGTAGAATGAGGATTTCTCACGATCAGGGCCTTCTTCGCAGCAGCGGCCCGGATGCTGTCCGGTATGATCCGGTCATTGGCAAAATCGCCTCCTCCGATCACATTTCCGGCACGGGAAGTAGAAATGGCACAGCGCCCGTCAGCAAAGAATGATTTCTGGTAACTGTGGGTCACCAGCTCAGAGCAGGATTTGCTGTTGGAATAAGGGTCGTAGCCGTCCAGGGGATCACATTCCCGATATCCGTACTCCCATTCCTGATTTTCGTAGACCTTATCCGTGGTCACATTCAACAGGGAACGCACACTCTCCGTCTGCCTGGCACATTCCAACAGATGGACGGTTCCCATAACGTTTGTCTCATAGGTATATACCGGATCCTTATAGGAATCCCGCACAATGGGCTGAGCGGCCAAATGGAATACGATCTCCGGCTGAACCCGCTTAAAAACCTCCATCATGGCTGGCAGATCCCTTACGTCACCGATAACGCTGTCCATGGTATCCTCAATCCCTGCAATCTCAAATAGACTTGGATCTGTAGGGGGATCCAGGGCATATCCCGTTACCTGGGCCCCTGCCAGCGTCAGGATACGGCAGAGCCAGGATCCCTTAAATCCCGTGTGCCCTGTCACCAGCACCCGCTTATTTTTGTAAAATTGTTCCAGTTCTTTCATCGTCATGGCCTTCACCTCAGTCCTTCCAGATCTTCCACGGAGCCCTTCCTGACTGCCACAAGCCCTCCAGCTTGTTCATTTCCCTCTGCGTATCCATACACTGCCAGAAACCGCTGTGATAGAAGGACTTTAACTCTCCCTGGGCAGCCAGCTTCTGCATAGGTCCCTGCTCAAAGATCGTGGAATCCCCCTCCAGATAGTCAAAAATTTCCGGATTCAGAACCATAAATCCGCCGTTGATCAGCGCTCCGTCATTGTCCTCCTTTTCCCTAAAAGACAAAATGGTATCATGGTCGTCAATATCCAGAACCCCCTTCATCTGCCCGATGTTCACCGTAGTAATAGTGGCAATTTTCCCATGGGACTTATGGAAGGCTGCCAGCTCCTTCAGATCCACTGTGGAAACCCCGTCCCCATACGTCAGCATGAAGGGCTCATTTCCAATATATGGCTGGATCCTCTTGACACGTCCGCCAGTCATTGTGTTTAATCCTGTATCCACCAAAGTTACCTTCCATGGCTCGGAATAATTATTGTGAACCTCCATCTTGTTGTTTGCCAGATCGAAGGTGACATCTGAGGTATGAAGGAAGTAGTCTGCAAAAAATTCCTTTACCACATACTGCTTATACCCCAGGCAGATCACAAAATCATGGTATCCAAACTCAGAATAGTATTTCATAATATGCCACAGAATCGGTTTTCCGCCGATCTCGATCATTGGCTTTGGTTTTAAATGGCTCTCCTCACTGATCCTCGTGCCAAATCCACCTGCTAAAATCACTACCTTCATCGATTGTCCTCCGTTCTATTCGCGGCTGAACACGTTCAGCTTATTTTCCTCCAATATCTGAAATGCCCTCTGGATCTTGTCGGCTCCCTTCCGGTACTCGAACAGATCCGAAAGCTCCTTCTCCCTGGCCTTCAGCTCCTCTTCATTCATAGAAGGCACAAGAAGTGCAGTCTGGGCCATTTTTTCAAAATTTTCCTCCCGGTAGGGCGCTTTCTTTATCTCATGATAAGTAGTATAACCATTTCCCAACAGGATTGCAAGGCAGAACAGTCCCATGATCCACCCATATTTCTTTGCCGTCTCCTGTTTTGCCTTATAAAAAACAGCAAAGGTCAGGATCATGCCAAGGATCCCTACCTGGAACTGCAAGGCGTACCGGGAGCTCATGGCGTAATCCTCCCGCTCAAAAATATAGCGGGACAGGAAAATGAGTATGTGGTTCATGGCCCCGCCTGCAAGAAGCATAAGAGGCAGAAGGCTCTTTTTATAAAGCTTGTGGCGGAATATAAGCCAGAGAGAGAGAAGATACCCTGATGCCGCCAAAAGCCCTAATCCATAAATCCCTCTGTCAGAAAGGATCCCACGCTCTGCCAGGGAGGTAAGTTCCTCCCCCCCTACCAGGATCCCGGCCAGGGATTTGAGGAGGAAGCGGACCGGAAAGGTTGGATTTTCTGTCAGAATCGTCCCGAGAGAACGGCCTGTGGCCCCTGCATGCTCCTCCACCGCAAAGGAATTGCTGAGAATATAAAGGAGAAGGGGGATAAAAACACAGGCTATGTAGATCAGATACCGCTTGTCCCACTTCTCCCGCTTCTGTCCGGCGGCCATGCAGAATCCGTAGGACAGCAGCATGACTGCAGCATAAACCGCGCAGTAAGGGCCTGCGGTCCCCAGGATAATGAGCCAGGGAAGGATCAGGAGCTTTAACCGGTCATGTTTTTTCTCCCTTCCGGTCCATACCCGCTCCAGCACCAGCTCATGGTAGTAGAAGCAGGCAAAGGCAAAAAAGTGGGACCATCCGCTTCCATTGGTGAGCATCTCCCACTTATTCAGGCTGAACATCACTGCCATGAGAAGGGAAAACCACAGGCATCCGATCCTTTGAAGGCGGCAGTAAGAGGCAAATACCAGGCCGGCTAACCCAAGGCTCACCACTCCCAGCACCCGCTCAAAGGTAATGGAAAAGTCAAACAGCTCCACATTCACAATGCGGCACAGGTAATTAATGGGAATCCTTGTGAGTACATCAGGAACAAAAAATTTTCCCGGATCCCACACATCCGGCAGATAGCTGTTTACCAAACGGATATAATCCGAATAGACCACGTCGCAGACTGCATATTTCACATACCAGAGGCAAAACAGTGTCCCCGCCGCCGGGAGAAGCCATAGGACCCACTCTCTTTTTTTCTCTGCATCCATCGTTCTGCCTCCTATCTCACATTGATATGCACAATGGCAGCCAGCCGGTCATCCCCTCTCTGCTCCTGGGCATTCTGCATATAGAAATTATAGTCAAAGGTCAGATCTACCATCTGCCACGGCTCCGCCTGTATTGTTGTATTTACAACATTGGAACGCACCGGAAGGTACATCGGCTCGCCCTGATCCCTGGTGATCTTTACTGCCTCTCCGCCGCTCATGATCCCAGGGTATACGACTTCCAGGTCGATCAGCCCTGTCTCGCCGGTCATCACTGTGATGCTGGCATGCTCGTCCATCCAGCCGTCGCTGTAGTAGCCGAAGCTTGTCTGCAGTTTCATTTTGCGGACGATCTCTGTCACATCCTGGAATCCGTTGTGTTCCGGATCCTCCCGCAGCACCAGCATGCGGTCGTCCACCAGGCCAATGTCCCGGATGCTGCTGATAAACTGTACCGTTGTCCCCTCTGCCTTACGGTTTTCATCAAAAACTTTAAAAAAGGTTCTGGCGGTAAAATCGCTCATCTCATAGCTGTTCCCAATAATATAAATATTTTTTCCAAAAATGTCCTCTCCATACCGGCCATAGGTTTCCTCCGCCAGAGAATTGTAGCGCAGCTGATCCGGCCAGAGATAAAGCTTAGGATAAGCTGCCCGTCCATAAAGCTCCACAGGAACCATAAGACCGATATAGCAGGCAAAGAGAACGCCCCAGGGAAGAAGGCGCTTTAGATAAAATTCCGGCTGCACCCCTTCGGTCAGCTCCCCGTACATATAGGCAAGAAATAAGAGGGCTGCTGTAAAGGAAACGTAGATCCAGCGCATCTCCACACGTATGGTAACGCTTGATGAAGCAATGCACAGTCCGATAAACAGGACAAAAAGGGCTGTATTCTGGAGCATGCGGATGCGCCGCTCCTTTCTCTTATCCCGTATTACCTTCCAGATAAAAGAAACGACCAGAGCACCAAGAGCCAGATCCGCCAGAAGCACCAAGAGCTTTATGAAAAAGGGGCTTTGCCCCCAGGGAACTCCGTTTAAATGCTCCGGTCCCGCATTGATCCCAAAGATATAGGCGATCTGGCTCAGAGCATGGAACAGAGTGTCCGCCAGGCTGAAGGTATCTGCCACCTGGGTTCCTCCTGTCCCCGCCGGAAGGACACTTCCGATGGTGAAGAAACGGATGAGCTGTACCAGCCCAAAGGCTCCCAGGGCAGCGGCCCACTCCCCGGCTTTTCTGCTCTTTTTAAAAAGCAGGGCTGCCAATAAAAGAGGAAGGAGGGCCATATAGCGCTCATGGACAAAACAAACGCCGAAATACAGGACAGAGGAGAGGATATACCATCTGTGTCCCTTCTCCTCATTTACATACTGATAGAGGCCCCACAGGATCATGATCCCCATCCACAATGCCATGGTCTCCATAAGCCCCAGAACCTGACCGATCTGATAGTAGGCCATACGGCTCATAAGATAGCCGAAGCCGCTAAGAAAGCCGATCCCCTTCGCTCCTGAAAGCCTCCTGCCTATAAAATAAATGGTACAGGCGGTCAGTCCGTTCAGGAAGATATTGATGGGCACAAACCAGTTTACATGGTTCTGAACCACTGCCATCTCCAGCCAGGCTGCCAGATAATAGAGGAAACGGAACCGTGTGCTCCCCATTGGAAATACGTACTGGAAGAAGCTCTGCTCCCCGTAGCAGGACCAGAAGTAGAGATCATCCATATAAAGCCCTTTGATCTCGATCCCCCCATTGACCCAGACAGCGATTCCAAAGAGCAGCCCCATAAAAATCACATGATCCTTCCACTCATATTTCTTTTCCATTCTGGAGAACCCAATACGGTTCCTGACATGTTCCTTTGTATTCAAGTCCTGTTCCTCCTTCTTGATATCTGTGATGGGGACTGTTACTCCAGCCGGTAATTGGCATAAAATTCCTCTACCGCTTTTTCAGGATCTTCCGGCGGCGGCGCTCCTAGCGTAAGCCGGGCTGCCATGTGCCCACACTCGTAGCGCAGCTCAGAAAGGCTCCCCTCTGCGATCATATCCTCCACGATCTGTCTTGCCCGGTCCTGACCGGACAGATACCCTGCCTCCACAAAGAAATACTGAATCCCAGCGTATTGGAGAAATTCTTCAAAATAAGCCAGCTTCTTCACCAGATACACATTTCCCCCGCTGCCTGTTACATCGTAATAGCTCTGAACGCAGCAGGGAAGATCCAACACCTTCGGATGATCGCCTAAAGCCAGCACCCGGTCCCTGGGTGAAAAGAGATGGGAAAGAGCCAGATTTCCCTCCTCCATCCGCCGCTCCTCCCTGGCTCTCTGATGGTCGTAATAACCCTTGTGGCGCAGGCTCACTGGAGTAAAGCCGACGGCCCCTGCCCATCCGGTAACACAGGTCACCAGGGCGTTGACTACAAAAAAGGCTGTAAAAAGACTGTATTTCACCTGCTCCATCCATTTTCCCCATGGAAGTCCCCAGGCCATGCGCTGGCTGCTGATGATAAGAAGCGTGTAAAACAGAATAAAATAATTTCCATCTACCTGAGAAAGGGTATAAACGCTGACAACTGAACCAAGGGCCAATACGGGAATGAGCATCAGATCAAACACATCCAGTCCCTTTTCTGCTTCCTGGCTTTTTTTGAGGAAGGTTCTCTGAAAAGCTGCAAAGAGCCACAAGAGAAGAAACAGAGTTACTAACCCTGTCCCCCAGGCAATAATCACATGATCCATATCTCTCCCTACAGGAACAAACAGGATCCCCCACAGCCTGGCACAAAGCCGTTCCATTTTTTCCCAAAAGGTCCAGATGGATGGATCTCCGATCACATGGGTAAACCGGAAGGGGTAATGGATGGTAAAGCCTATCTTTTCAAAAAAGCCAGCGAAAATAGAGGTCATGGGAACTCCGGTGAGAAGCCAGGTTCGATACCACAAGCCGGCGACAGCGGCTCCTGGAGGAAGGAGCAAAAGCCAGCCTCTCCTGTCTCCCAATGTGAATCGTTTGGTGAGAACCAGACATAACAGCGCTGCTGCACCCAATGCTGTGGAAAATACCATAGCCGTAGGCTTATAGACCAGGGTAAGGATATAGGCGCTGACTGCCATCAGAAGCCAGGGGATCCCCCTTCCCTCCTTTTTAGGCATCCCAGTCCTCTTTTTCTCCAGAAAAGCCATGGAAAGAAAATCATAGATCATCAGCTGGACGAAAAGGGTGATCCCATCGCTTTTAGCTGTAGCCGCCATATTCATTACCGCCGGCACAGCTGCCACCAGAGCAGCCGTCCACAGTCCTGCCCTTCTTGTGCATCTCCTTCCCACAATCTGAGCGGCAAGGATCAGGCTTCCCATGGTACACCAGAAGGAAAAGGCCAGCACATATCCATACGTAGATCCCGATACCAACGGAAAGACCAGAACCTCCAGCCCCTTACTGTATGTATATACCAGGTTCATCATTCCCAAATTTTCATAGATTCCCTTCCCATTGTCCAAAACAAAGGCGGAACGAAGTCCATAGTGAAGGGAATCATAATCCAATTCAATGTTCATCCTTCCTAACTGGATAAACGCCATAGAAAGGATAAAAGCCCAAAGACAGGCCTCTATCCGCCCCTGAGGCCACAGCCTGAGACAGCGCAGCTCTGCAAGCAAGTTCTGTCCCCCAGCGATCTTATCCTTTCTTCTCCTGCCCTTCCATTTTACTGCCAGCTCTGTAAGAACAGCTGCCAGCGCCATGAGCGCTGCTAAAAAGCGCCAAAGATCCATTCCTCCCCTTCCTGTCAGGGAAACCATGCATACGAGAATGATCCAGAAGGAACTTCCCAGGGTCATGGAGACAGAAGCTCTCTGTACCAGCGGGAGACGGCAGTCCGGAAGGAGCAGACGCAGGATCTGCCTTCCCGTAAGCGCAAGAAGGGCTGCATACATTCCAGACACAACAAAGGGCAGGAATATGCGGTGGAGCCAGGTTCCCAAAAGGATCCCCCCCACCGCCCCTGCCGTCCGAAGCCATTTTTTGTCCTCCCTGCACAGACAAAACCAGAGCCAAAGAAACAGAATACTTGTCTCCCCCATCATGATCCAGGTTCTTATATTTGCCAAAGCAGGCTTCAAGGGCCCTGCCAAAACCTCTGTAACTGCCAGCCCAAGAGCCAATATTCCCGTCAGAGCCAGAGCGATAAAGCCCACTGCTGATTGTTTGCTATATTCCATAAAACTGATTTCCTATTACCTTCTATTTCTCTTTTTCCTTTCTTGGGTTTCCGCTGAACCCGTGACAATCCCCGCCGCTGAACCCGTCACCATCCCCGCCGCTGAACTCGCTGCTGAGCCCGTCACTGCCCTCATCGCTGTACTCGTCGCTGGCTTTCCTATAATATTTCATCAGCAGATCTGCGATGGGAGCCGGCCAAAAACGGCCAAACATCTCCCTCTCCTCCCGGAAGCGGCGCTGATCCTTAATGCAGGCCTTCGTGGTAGCCTCATCGTGGACACGGTAGAAGAAAAGGGGACGCTCCTTACAGATAAACCGTCCGGGCCGCGATGATAATTGTACCAGATTATCCCAATCCAGTGCAAAGCTGTAATCGGACCGGACAAAAGGCTCTCCCAACAGCTGCTTATTATAACTGGTTGCCGGACAGCACACAGGATTTCCAAAGACAAAGGCCCCGCGCTTCACCCATTCCAGATGGCTGAGGGCATGCAGACGCAGCGGAAGGCGCAGCAGGCGCTTGATCCACAGCATCTCATCTCCGGTAATGAGACGTCCCTTTTTCACGATCACATAATCGGTAGTAAAAACCGTCATATCTCCATAAGACTGCCGCGCCTTCAGCAGGCTGGCGGCATAATCCCGATGGTACATGTCATCCTGATGGGCAATGGTCACAAACTCCCCGTCCGCCATATGATAAGCAAAATTCCAGTCATCCCGTATATTGCTCTCCCCATGGCGCACATACACCGGGATCCCGTACCTCCAGGCCAGACGGTCAATGTAGCTGCTGGGGGTTGAGGTACACAATATGATATGGGAGGGTACGGTCTGTTCCTTCAAAGAACGGATACACGCTTCCAGATAAGGGGAATCCCCATAGGCACAGATGGAAAATACATGCTTATACTTCATAGAAATGCTCCTCCAGCATCAGACAAAGGGCATGGTAGATGGGAAGATGGAGCTCCTGGATCTGATAGGTTTCCATGGAGGGAGCAATGATAGTGCAGTCGCACATCCCAGCCATTTTCCCGCCATTCTTTCCCGTAAGTCCAATGGTTCCAATTCCCATGGCCTTTGCCGCAGTAAGGGCATATCGTATATTTTCAGAGTTTCCGGAAGTAGAGATGCCTAAGAATACATCCCCCTTTTTTCCATAGCCGTAAAGCTGCTGGGCATAGATCATGCTCCCGTCCACATCGTTTAAAAAGGCGGTGGACAGCCCCGGATGTCCGGTAAGGGCGATGGCGGGCAGTCCTCCCTGCAGGCTGGAAGCTAATTTCTCCCCCAGCTCTTCATCTGCCTGGCGCAGGGCAGCCGCAAATTCTTCACTGACCGGGCGGCGCTTAACAAAGCCCTTCATCAGCTCCCCCACAATATGTTCGCTGTCTGCACAGCTTCCGCCGTTTCCCGCCACGAGCACCTTTCCTCCCTGCTCATAGCAGTCCCGCATCATCTCATATGCCTTGAGAATGTCTCCCTTCACCTTTTCCAAAACCGGATACCGTTCTACCAGATTATCCAGATATTCCATTTCTCTCATGTCCTGACTGTCCTTTCTGTATGATCCACCTGGCTGCCTCCATCAGATCTGCGGCATAGAAGTCCCAAGGCAGCTGCCCTAAGATCCGGCCCCTTTCGCTCTCACCATAGCCAGTTCCCACCAGGATAGAGGTGAGCCCAAAACCTTTTCCCGCCTCCACGTCCAGGATCTTATCCCCGATCATAAAGGAATGGGCCCGATCCACCGGAAACTGGCTGGCAGCCATCTCAAACATGCCAATATCCGGCTTTCTGCAATGGCACGCCTTTTTGTAAACGCCGATCCCATGCTCCGGGTGATGGGGGCAGTAGTAAAATGCATCAATCCCTGCCCCATCTTTTTCCAGTATTTCATTCATATAACGGTGGAGGCGCTTTACATCCTCCTCCGTATAATAACCTCTTGCCACCCCTGCCTGATTGGTGACCACCACCAGCCGATAGCCCGCTTTTTTCAACATTCTAAGGGCCTTTGGCACTCCTGGAAGGATCCTTAGATCCTCCGGCCGGTGGAGATAGCAGACCTCCTCATTGAGGGTTCCGTCCCTGTCTAAAAATACAATACGCTCCATGGTACTCCTGTCTGGCTTTCTAAATATCAAACCGGTATTCCCCGTTTGGCATATGAACCTTTACCTGATCATACTGCCATCGGTTCTCATCTGCCACCCAGCTCTGTGCTCCCCGGAGCTCAAAATTCCAGTCTGCCAGCTGGCCCCCCATCTGTTCCATACGGGCAGCCACCTTGTGGCGCACATTATAAGGGCAGTACATGAGAAGATAACCGCCGCCTCCAGCTCCTAAAAGCTTTCCCCCCAGAGCTCCGGCCTTTAACGCCTCGTCGTACAGGGTATCGATCTGAGGATTGCTGATCTTGCTGCTCATGCGCTTTTTGCTCTGCCAGCCGTAATCCAGAAGCTTTCCGAAGCTGTGGAGATTTCCCTTTAACAGCTCGTCCTTTAAGGCATAAGCCAGGGCTTTTACCTCGCACATGGCCTCGAAAGCATCCTTCTTCTCGTAATTCTGCACCTGATCCTTAATAATGTTGGCAGACACGTGGACTTTTCCCGTATAGCACAACAGAAGATTGTACTGCAGCTCGTGGATAATATCCTTCTTGATCCTCAAGGGGTTAACCACCACGTTGTTGCGTCCATGAAATTCGATGAAATTAAAACCTCCGAAGGAAGCCGCATACTGATCCTGGTATCCTCCGTCGATCTTCAGATCCAGACGCTCCACCTGATAGGCCAGATCGGCCATAGCGTAAGCGTCCATCATAATCCCCTTCCACCGGGCCATGGCTGTGAGCATGGCTACCATCACAGTGGAGGAAGTTCCAAGACCGGATCCCGGAGGTGCGTCACACTGGAGATAAACCTCGCATCCCTGCTTGATGTCCATGGCTTTCAGGGCCGCCGTCACCAGATCCAGTTTTCCGTCATACACATAATTCTCGCTGGTGTTGTATTTAACGGTCATGTCAAAGTCCAGGGAATGGACTATGATTTGATCATCCTCCCTGGGTACGATGGAACAATACGCGTATTTGTTGATGGTGCTTCCAATAATGGCCCCTCCCTGCTCCTCACAGAAAGGCGCTACATCCGTTCCGCCGCCGCCAAAACTCACTCGCAGGGGCGCTCTTCCTCTGATTACCATATAATTCCTTTCTCCTGTCATTGGCTGCTGTTCTTGATCCATGGATCCCTTTTGCTTTCTGGCCGGATCCTTCGTGACGTTCCTCTTATAAGGAATGAGAATACAAACATTTATCCGATTCTGTGATCCCTTATATCTTCCTGGAACTGAAAATAGGCCTCCGGTATTCCAATATCAATGAAATATCCGTCATTTACAAATCCTCCCAGCCTTTTTCCCTCTGACAGCCACCGGGGGATCATGTCGTTTTCCAGAGACACTTTTCCGTCAGGGATCTCCTCCATCAGGGAACGGCTCATCAGATAGATCCCTCCGTTGATGGTTCCCTCCCTGGCCTCCTCAGACTTTTCATTGAATCCTGCAAGACGGCCTTCCTGATCTAAAACTGCCTGTCCGTACCGTGACACGTCAGGAACCCGCCTCAGCACCAGGGCCATATCCAGATCCTGGCTCTGCTGCTGCTGCACCAGACGGCGGTAGTCGATCTGATAAAAGGTATCCGCATTGAGAACATAAAAGAAATCGCCATTTATCTGCTTTCCGGCGTTCTTGATCGCTCCTCCTGTACCAAGAAGAGTCTCCTCCCAGGCATAGACTGCTTCAAATCCAAACTTGCTTCCGTCTCCAAAATATTCCTCCACCATGGCTCCCTTATATCCAACTGCAAAAACAATACGCTTAACGCCATGGCGGATCAGCTGGCGGATCACATATTCCATAAAAGGCTTTCCCTCGATCAGAGCCATGGGCTTAGGACGGTCGCTTACAACGCTGCGAAGCCGTGTTCCCAGGCCTCCTGCCAGTAAAATTGCCTCCATTTCCATCTTCTCCTCTCTGTATTTCCTTCGCTTTTTCTCTCCTGCGCGGTGCACCTCGAAAATGCTTCGCTTTTTCTCGGTCACGGGCCTTTGGCCCTATAGTCCCCCAGGGATCCCTGCGCCAGAAAATGCTCCGCACTTCCCTCCTGCGCGGTGCACCTCGAAAATGCTCCGCACTTTCTCGGTCACGGGCCTTTGGCCCTATGGTCCCCCAGGGATCCCTGCGCCAGAAAATGCTTCGCACTTCCCTCCTGCGCGGTGCACCTCGAAAATGCTCCGCACTTTCTCGGTCACGGGCCTTTGGCCCTATGACAGAATTTCCTTGCCCCCTTGGGAGAAAAATATTTTTCCCCAAGGGGCCAAGTCAATCTGTCGCACCGCTCTATGCTATCGCGCAAAGTCGTCTTTGATGACATTCCAGGCGCCGTCCAGGCTATAGTATTCCCGGATGTATTCCTGGGTTCTGCGGCACATCTGAGCCAAACGCTCAGGATCCTGATAAAGGGATATGGTCTTAGCGGCAAAGGCGGCTGCCTCATCTTCAATCTCCAGCACAGTCTCGCCTGAGGGAATCCCTTCAGCTCCTGTCGATGTGGTCACGATAGGCGCTCCATTGTAAATGGCCTCCACAACCTTTCCCTTGACCCCTGCTCCGTACCGCAGGGGAACCACTACCATACGGCAGGTGCTGTAAAGCTCTGCCAGCTCCTCCTCTGTGACAAAGCCCTTAACAACAATACCATTTCCCGGCTTTTCTAACGCCTGGATCTCCTCTGTTACCTTGGATCCTACGATATAAAAGTTCGCCTCAGGAAGCGCTCTGCGGATCAGCGGAAAAATTTCCTCTGCAAACCACAGTACTGCGTCCGCATTGGGCGGATGAGCAAAACCGCCTACAAACAGCAGTCCCTCCCTCTTTGCAAAATCTTCTTCTATATGATCAAGGAACTGGTCATATACATAAGCGGTGATGGCCTTTGCCGGAATCGAAGCATCCATCTCATGGATAGCGTCGATCTCCACGTAGGACGGATAATACGAAATGTCCGCCTTGTGCATCATGGTCAGCTCCACCGACTTCCAGTAATCCGCCTCACGCTTAACGGCAAAATCCTTTGTCAGCTTATACTCGCGCCCCAGCCTCAGGAAATGAAGATCATGTCCGTAATAGATCACCTTCATATTGGTATGTTCCCTGATAAAATCCACATATTTCGTGGCGATATGGGGCCGGTTGAGATAAGCAAAATCAATCTCATCCCCATTTTTCTTTAACCAGTCCCAAATTCCGGCAGACATCGCCTCTCCATAGAGCACCTCAATGCCCATCTGTTCCAAGATTGTAGTGTACGGTTCCTCGTGAAGGAAATTATCTCCCAGGAACTTAACCACATATCCCTTTTTCAGGAACATTTTCAGATATTGATAAGTGGTCTTAGAGCCCGCATCCTTATCGAAGGTGGGAACATAGTGATCCACCACCAGGATCACCTGTTTTCCCTGGCTGCGCTCCCTGGCCCGGAATGGGTTGGGATTCCCTGTATTGACGCACTGCTTTTTCAATTCCTCTGCCCATTTTTCCTTTAATTTCCGGCTGTTTTCCACCTGATACCGCTTTAATCCAGTGCCATTGACGTCCGTTCCGTTGGAAATCCCCTCAAAATGGATCACCTTGGAAAGAGGCTGATATACCACCCGATAGCCCGCTTTCCTCACCTCAAAGGCAAGGTCGGAATCCTCACAGTAAGCTGGGGCAAACCGCTCATCAAAGCCCCCGATCTGCTTCCACAGCTTGGTACTGAGCAAAATAGCTGCGCCGGAAATATAATCCACATCCTTCACATAATTGTATTCCGGCTTATCCGGATCATCCAACCGGCCATAGTTCCAGCCGGAGCCATCGCTCCAGATGATCCCCCCTGCTTCCTGGAGCCGTCCGTCCGGATACACCAGCTTCGAGCCGACCATACCGATCGAAGCATCCGACTGGATCAGGTTCACCAGGGAGGAAAGCCACCCTTCCGTCACCTTCGTGTCGTTGTTTAAGAACATGATATATTTTCCCCTGGCTGCCCTTGCCGCCTGGTTGCAGTTGCGCAGGAAGCCCTGGTTCGTCTGATTGCGGCAGATCACCAGGCCCTCTGTATACTGTCCCAGCTGGGCGGTGGCATCCGTGGATACATCGTCAGCTATAATAACCTCATAGGTCACATCCTTTGTAAATTCCAAAATAGACTGGAGGCAGGCATAGGTATAGCCGATCTGATTATAGCAGGGGATCACAATGGACACCATTGGCCCCTCCTTTGGAACCTGAGGAAAGACAAGCTTCCCATATTTCAGATAATCCTCACCAATGGCAAAGTCTCCCTTGATCCGCCTGCGCCCCTCCTTCGTTGCATACATTTTTCCATAACGAAGGGGATGCTTTACCGTGCTCACGCAATAATCAAGAGCCTTGCGTTTTCTGGTCCCCTTTGGAAATGCCTTGCTGACCTGGACTCCCAGCTTCCGTCTGGCCTTGAATACCAGCGCCTCATGGCCGTTTAAGTAAGTAGCCAGCTTGCCCAGCTCATCAATCTCATGGCGCAGATCCTTTATCATGATCTCCAGGTTTGCAACGTGATTGTTCGTCAGGCGTTTCAGCTCCTGCTCCTTGCGGATAAACAGATTCCGCTCCTCCACTTCCTCCTGGAGCTGGTTGATCCGGTCTCTCGCCTTTTCCAGTTCCTTCTTCATGGAACGGATCTGTTCCATATCGGTTACTTCATGGATATAATTTGCCAGATACCCCTGAAGGGCGTCGCCATGGACATAGGACTGGAATGCCTTTTCCATATTGGCATAAAGCTCTGCGGTATCTCCTTCTATTCCAAATTCCTTTAAAAATCCCTCCAGGGAGCCGTAACACAAGCTTCCCTCATAGCGGTAATAGAAATAGGCCAATATCCGGTAGCGCACAAAGGAAACTGGAATAGGGAAGTCAAACACCCACTCATAATCCAGACAATACAGCTTCTCCTCCCCATTCTCCTCCTGTACCATCAGGTTTTCAAACAGGCCGTCAATATTGCTGATCTCATAGGACATACCGCCCAGATCCGGCACGTTCCCAAACACCTGCTCCAATTCCGGTGTTGGGACAAAGGGCTTTAAGGGGATCTCCGGACGGCCGATCACAGCCTCAAGAGCCTTCTCAAGCTCACAAACCGGCGCTTTTCCATCCCGGATCTGTTCTCCCAGACATTCCGCCAATGTGCGCCCCTTCAAGAATGGGAACGTGATCCGATCTTTTCTTTCCCCCATTACCGGCTTTAAAAAACAGATATGGGGGTAACAGCGGCTCAGACTTTCATAATGAGCCCCAAAAGCCTCAAGATGGCTCTTTCCCTCCGGGCTGAGAGCGGATTTTTCTACCTGGCAGCCTTCCTCTTTTTCCCATATCCTGGTACGGGTCTGAAATTCCTTTCTTCTGGTGCGGTTATACTTTGCAAAACAAGTGGTTTCGCAGCCCCCATTGGAGGCGATCACCACAAACCCATTGGCAAAGGAGCCAAAGAGCCCTCCGCCCTCCATACCGTCATATACTGCCTCCTCCTGGAAGCATGCATAGCGGGGGCCCTCCAAAGCTGCCCCTGCTCCTACCTCCCCTCTTGAAGGAAGATAGCGGTCCGAATAGACCGAGGAGGGAAGCTTCTGATCCGTAACTGGATAATAAAACTCCACCCGGCTAAATCCCAGGCCCTCACAGAGCTCCTTTGCCTCCTGCCTGGTACAAGAGGCCTCCATATGCTCCCCTCCTGCCAGGAAACGCAGGCCAAGATCATTTTCACAGGAAAAAATAAGCCTTCCCCCCTGCTTTAAAAAGGCCGCGCCAAAGGACACTGCCTCCTGTATATCCCGGCCAGGTTCCAGGGATGAAACGAGAACCAGATCAAACAATTTTCCCTGGTTCTCCACCCCCCGCTCAAAGGAAAAGCCATAGGTAATATTAACATAGTCCGAATTTCTCTGGCGGTTCACCTCCAGATTTTCGTCAGCCTCATCCATCACCGTCACATGAGCACAGCGTGAGGCAAGAAGGCCCGTCAGAGCGCCGTAATCGGAACCGATCTGAAGGACTTCCTCCTCCCCGGTGGTATCCAGCCATTCCAGCTGGTTTTTCCGCAGCGGCGACAGGGCGTAGAGAAGAGCCGGGTTGGAATTTTCCTCCAGGATCCTCTGGATCCCATCGGGGCCGCTTCCATAGGCCTTAAACAGATCTAATATCTCATAACTCATATCCTTCATGGACTGTCTTTTATCCTCTCTTTCCCTTTACGAAGGTATTTTCTGTGTCGTTACCTGAGATTCCATATCGTAAACGCCCACCGTATTTTTATTGGAAATGACTGTAATATTGGTCACATTGTAAAGACGGTGATACACTACATGTTCCCCCTGCTCAAAGCCGGTGCAGCTCATGCTCAGAAGATATTCCCCTCCCTGAAGGGTCATTTTCTGGGTAAACTCCACTACATACTCATCGCCGGACTTCACAGGCTCCACGTCTGCACTCTCAAACATAGTATTGGTCCCTGTAAGCTCCGTTCCCTTCTTATCCTTGATCGTATAGGTGAAAATAGGCGCTTCAATGTCTGCATTAAAATGGATCCGCTCCCGGATCGTAAACATCTCCCCTTTTAAGAGAAGATTGGTTACATTGCCCTTCTGATCCAAAAGCCCCAGATCCACGATCTCAGCCCGCCCGTCTCCATACTCAGTGCGGTCGCTGTTGATGGTGAGCTGATCCTTCATGAGACGGCTATCCAAGCCCATTCCGCCGGAAAAATCAGACATTTCTACTGTTTGTCTTCCTTTTTCTGTCCCTTGCACGGTCTTCTCCACGGGTCTGGCTTCCCTGCTGTTTCCGCTCTGGCGTTCCTGCTCCAGCTCCTCTTTCAGCGCCTCCAGCTGTCCTGCCAGGATCTTTTTATACATATCCACCACCCTGCCAGCCGGTCCCTCTGCGATAAACTCCCCTTTATTTAAGAGAACCACACGGTCGCAGTATTTGATAATACTTCCCATATCATGGGTCACCATCAGGATAGTCGTTCCCTTCTGCCGGATCTCCTCCATGCGGCGGTAACATTTGGACTGGAAAAATACATCCCCCACGGAAAGGGCTTCGTCCACGATCAAGATTTCAGGGTCCACATTGATGGCAAGGGCAAAAGCCAGCCGTACAAACATACCGCTGGAATAAGTCTTCACGGGCTGGTATACAAAATCCCCGATTTCCGCAAAATCCAGGATTTCCTGGAGCTTTGCATCCATCTCCTTTTTGGTATACCCCATCATCGTGCCGTTCATATATATATTTTCAATTCCTGTATAATCCATATTAAATCCGGCTCCCAGCTCCAAAAGGGCTGAGATCTTGCCGTTCACCTTTACCGCTCCCGTGGTGGGAGTCAAAACCCCTGTGATGATCTTTAATATAGTGGATTTACCGGAACCGTTTGTTCCGATGATCCCAACCGTCTCCCCCTTTTTCACCTGAAAGGAAAGGCTATTGAGGGCATAAAAATCACGATGGTAATTTTTATGGGAAATGCTCATAGATTCCTTCAGACGGTCAATGGGCTTTTCGTAAAGCCGGTATACCTTGGTCACATCAGCAACCTCTATGGCATATTGATTGTCCTGTTCTATCACTGACATAATTTTCTCCATCTTTTCACGCTTTTGGATCCCCTTTGCCGGTTTTCAAAGGCGTTTTCATGCATACTTCTTTTAAGTATAGCATAGAATGAAAGATTTTTATACCTCTAATCTTGAGTTTCCGCATTTTTCGCAGCCGTTCAGCCATGGGAAGATTTAGGAAAAGAAACGGCACAAAACAAAAAATGGGAAAGGGAAAAAATTACCGTGACTTTTATCACATATCTTTCAGCCAAACTGTGGTATTATAAGAACATAGGAAAGAAAACCACTTACAAAAGGAGGCAGACATATGGAGTTAAGACATTTAAATAAAGAAGATTTTGATCAGGCAGTAAATGCAGGCGACGACCTGGTAGTAGTAGATTTTTTTGCAGACTGGTGCACCCCCTGCCAAATGTTAGGCCCGGTAGTAGCCAAAGCTGCAGAGCAGTATCCAGACGTGCATTTTTATAAGGTAGACACCCAAACCCAGAGGGATCTGGCCCTCCGGTTCCGTGTTCTCAGCATCCCTACCCTGCTTTATATGAAACGAGGCACTGTCCTTCACCGCTCCACTGGTTATGTGGATGCTGGAGAGCTGGCAGCTGCTGTAGAGCAGTACAAAAACGCATAGAAGATGTATGGCTGAAATGTTACGAATATCCCTTTAGAAAGGCCCAGACAGTCGGCTGCAGCAAGCAGCTCTGTCCGGGCTTTTCTTTTTTCAATATCCGGCTAAGATCCATCGAAATTCTCAATGGGAATACCGCCCCAGGATATGGTAAAATAAGGCTATCATACTTAAGGAGGAACTATCTTATGAACATTGGTGTAACCGAAATCAGTCCCAGAAACGTACAGCAGATCGCAGAGAAAAAATTTAAAGATGGCTATTACTGCTGTGAAGCCCTTGTAAGCGCCATTCGGGATGAATTTCATCTGGATGTTCCAGAGGAAGTGATCGCCATGGCTTCCGGTATGGCAGTAGGAGCCGGAAAATCCGGCTGTGTCTGCGGCGCTTTCAATGGCGGAATCCTTGCCCTGGGATTATTTTTTGGAAGAACAGAGCAGGACGGGCCTTCCAATCCCAAAAGCGTAAAATGTATGGCTCTGACAAAGGAGCTTCACGACTGGTTTAAGGAAGCCAACCATAAAAACGCAATCTGCTGCCGGGTACTCACCAAAGAATTTGACAAAGGAAAAGGCGAACACAAGGAACAGTGTATTTTCTTTACCGGACTGTGCGCATGGAAGGTGGCACAGATCGTATGCCGGGAACTTGGCATCAAAAATCTGGATGAAATTGATGAACCTGCTCCCAGACGCAGTCTGGCTGAAATTTAAAGACTGAGATAAAATCAAAAGACTGACAGGAGGACTTCTGTTCCAACAGAAGGATAAAACAGATATGAAACATATGATCAAAAAAGTTCCCCTTCCTATTTGTGGGGTTATGCTGGGCCTGGCAGCCCTTGGCAACCTTCTCCAGAGCTATGGGGAAGGGATCCGTTACGCCTGCGGGATTGCAGCCGCATGTTTACTGATCTTATTTTTGCTCAAGCTGGTTCTTTTTCCAAACATGATCCGGGAAGATCTGAACAATCCCATTATGGCAAGTGTGGCCGGAACCCTGCCCATGGGCATCATGCTCCTCAGCGCTTATATAAAGCCTTTCATCGGATCCGGGGCCATGTATATCTGGTTTTTTGCCATTGGGATGCATCTGGCTCTGATCCTTTATTTCACAGTAACCTTTCTGTTCCGGTTACAGATGCCTAAGGTCTTTGCCAGCTATTACATCGTATATGTAGGCATCGCCGCAGCTGCTGTAACTGCTCCTGCCTTCGGACAGTTAGCGGTAGGTACAGCGGCATTCTGGTTTGGTTTTGTGACCCTCATTGGACTTCTGATCCTGGTGACTGTCCGTTATATCAAATTTCCTCAGGTTCCAGAACCGGCACAGCCTCTGTTCTGTATCTACGCCGCTCCTGCAAGCCTTTGCATTGCCGGGTATGTACAGTCCGTGACCCCCAAATCCAGAACATTCCTGTTAGTCATGCTGGCCCTGGCAGTAATCCTATATCTGGCTGCTTTCATCAAGGCTGTGGGATGTTTAAAATTAAAATTTTACCCAAGCTATGCGGCTTTTACCTTCCCCTTTGTGATCAGCGCCATCGCCTCCAAACAGACCATGGCCTGTCTCGCCAATATGGGGCAGCCCCTGCCTATTCTGAAACCCATTGTCCTCATTCAGACCATCATCGCAGCTGCCTTTGTAATCTATACGCTGATCCGGTTTCTGGGATTTATCTTTGCCCCTGAACAAAAATAGCTGGCAGGCTGTTGTTTCCCTCTAAAAAACTCAAAGCCCCAGGATGATTGCTTTCTTTCTCAGCCTTTGCTATAGTATTAGGGTATTAGCGGTTTCTTCTTTGAATCTCTTCCTGGGAGGCAAAATTATGGGAATAAATGTAAAATCCGAGAAATGGAAGCTTTTACACCATTCTCATTCCAAGAAAGCCCAAAATGACACCGATCATTCGGGCTTTCTTTTGGTTCGTCTTTTTTTGTCCACCCTTTCCCTCAGCGCTTTTACCTTCGGGGGAGGGTACGTCATTGTCACTCTCATGAAAAAGAAATTTGTGGATCAATATCACTGGATCGATGAGGAGGAAATGTTGGATCTGGTAGCCATCGCCCAGTCCTCTCCGGGGGCTATTGCTGTCAACGGAGCCATTGTGGTGGGATATAAGCTTGCAGGGCTTTTGGGGGTCATCACCACCGTCATAGCCACCGTGCTCCCCCCTTTCGTGATCCTCACTCTGATCTCCTTCTGCTATACCGCTTTCCGCTCCAATCCTATTGTGGGATGGATGCTGGAGGGGATGCAGGCCGGAGTGGGAGCGGTCATCGCCCAGGTGGTGTGGGAGATGGCAGCCCCGCTGGCATGGGAAAGGAAGTGGCTTTCCCTTCTCGTTATGGCCGCCGCTTTTGGAGCCAATTGGTTTTTCCATGTGAGCGCCGTCTTCATCATTCTGGCCTGCGGCCTGTTGGGCGCGGTGTGGACGCTGTGCCAGAAACCGGATAAGCAAAAGCTTTCCGGACAGAAACCGGACAGAAAAGGAGGCGGCCAATAATGGACATCCTGCTTTATACAAAACTATTCCTCAGCTTTCTTCAGATCGGCGCCTTCAGCTTTGGCGGCGGCTACGCGGCCATGCCCTTGATCCAGCAGCAGGTGGTAACGCAAAATGGCTGGCTCTCCCCAGCTGAATTTGCAGATCTGGTAACGATCTCCCAGATGACGCCAGGCCCCATTGCTATCAATGCCGCTACCTTTGTGGGAACCCGGCTTGGAGGGATCCCAGGCGCCCTTACCGCCACAGCTGGCTGCGTCCTTCCCTCCTGCCTTCTCGTAACGCTTTTAGCAAAGCTTTACCTCCGCTACCGGAGCCTAAGCCTTCTCCAGGGAATCCTCCATTTTCTCCGGCCTGCGGTGATCGCCCTGATCGGAGCCGCCGGAGTCAGTATCCTCATCACCGCATTCTGGGGCGGGCAGGGATTCGTCCCGGGGCTTTCCGCTTTCCGTCTCCGCTCCTTCCTTTTCTTTCTGGGTGCCTTAACGCTGCTGATCAAATTCCGTCTGAACCCGATCCTGGTAATGCTCCTGTGCGGGGCGGCAGAAACTTTATTCCAGACGTTTGCAGCTATTATCAAATAAAAATCATCAAAAGGAGGCCCTATGGAGCTGAGACAGGAATACCAATCGTTCCAAATACGGAAAATCAAAGAGAACAAAAAGCAATATCTGGATCTCCTCCTTCTGGCTGATGAACAGGAGGATATGATCGACCGCTATCTGGAGCGGGGGGATCTGTTCGTACTGATGAAAAAGGATGCTGTGGCCGCAGAGTGTGTGGTCACAAAGGAGGAGCATACGAAAGGGACAGGAAAACAGGGCCGCACACTGATTCCTGAAGCAGAAACAGGAGGGATCTATGAATTAAAAAATATAGCCACAGCCCCCTCCTTCCAGCGCCAGGGCTATGGCCGAACCCTCATCGAATTTATTTTTTTCCATTACACCGATCTCACAACCTTATATGTGGGAACCGGAGACAGCCCCCTCACCCTTGATTTCTACAAGTCCTGCGGTTTTTCCTTCTCCCACCGCATCCCCCATTTCTTTACAGAATATTATGACCATCCGATCTTTGAGGGCGGGAAACAGCTGATTGATATGGTTTACCTAAAGAGGGAGCGGACGCGTTAAAACGTCTGCTCCCTCTTGCTGTTTGGCACTCCTCTTTCTGGTCTGGCTCCGCCTGGTTTTACACCTGGCCTCCAAACTCTCTGAGCCATCTCCGCCTGTCCTCATAATCCGGCAGGACAGCTCTCACCTCTGCCCAAAACCGTGAAGAATGGTTCATCTCTTTTCTGTGAGCCAGCTC
Source organism: uncultured Lachnoclostridium sp. (assembly GCA_902464595.1). Classification (GTDB taxonomy): domain Bacteria; phylum Bacillota; class Clostridia; order Lachnospirales; family Lachnospiraceae; genus Enterocloster. The sequence continues at coordinate 43,270 of CABQJX010000002.1, forward strand.
GTGGACTGCCACATAATCCAAAATCTCCGGAGGCATTAAGATCAGCTTCCAGTGGAAATTCAGGTTTCCCCCGCTGCTGCAGCTGCCCCACCGCGTCTTTGCTGCCCGAATGGTGATCCGGTTATAATCCACTCCCATGATCCCGGCAAAATAAGCGCATCTCTGTTCCAGCTGTTCCTTCGCCCGTTTGCGGTAAAGGATTTCCAGTCCGGGGTCTTCCTCATAATCATGTCGCGGACGGTTTCTCTCCTTCTTTGCCCGCTCCATGACCAGCCGCCATTTCTCAGCGATCCACTGCTCCCGCTCTCCCAAAAACTGCCTTACCGCCCGGTCGCTGATCCTGTTCGGAACCCGGGCAATGACCTGACCGTCCCCTTTTATTTCCAATCCCAAAGTACGGCGGCCGGAATAGATAATCCTGACCGGGATCTCCCCCTGGCGTTCCCCTTCCCTCCATCGGATGATCTCCTGTTTTAACATACCCTTTCCTCTGCCGTTCTTACAGCACATCGGAGAAATGAGGCCGCAGACGTTTAAAGATCTTCAGTCCCAGAAGGATCACAGCCCCTGTAAAGCACCAGTAGTACAGGGTAAGGGTGGGGCGCTCCCAAAACCAATTTCCTGTAAGCACAGTATCCCGATACCCAGCCACTACATAGTAGAATGGGTTCAGCTTAAAGAGCGTCTCTACCCAGGGACCAGCCCCTGTAAACATGGACTCGTGATACATGATAGGCGTCATCCATATGCCAAACTGGAGACAGATGCTGACGATCTGGGCCATATCCTTGAAAAACACATTGACCGCACTGGTAAAAAAGCCGATCCCAAGAGCCAGCATAGAAGCCGCAAAAGAATAATATACGACCTGGATCCAGATGAAATGGGGCATTTTCCCCGTGATCAAGTACATTCCAAACATGATCAGCACAAAAAAGGCGTGGACGAGAAGGCAGGAGATCAGCTTAATGATCGGAAGGATCTCCACCTTAAATACCACTTTTTTCACCAGATAACTGTACTCCTGAAGACAGTTTGTGACGCTGTTGACCGCCTCCCCGAAAAAGAACCAGGGTACAATACCGGGAACCAGCCATTCCACATAGGAGGCCCCCTCCACAGGCGGCGGCGATTTAAACCCCAGGCCAAATACGACTGCGTATATGCTGACCGTCACAATGGGCTGTATGAACATCCAAACAACCCCAAAATAGGAGCCTACAAAGCGCTTGCGGAAATCCGCTTTTCCCAGATCCCAGATCAGCCTGCGCTTTTCTATGATCTCCTTCAAAAGAGAACACACATACTTCATATGACTAAACCCTTTTTCTTTCCATTCCGTCCCTTAGGCTTCCCCGAACTTAAAGGTATCCTCAAGCCCGCTCCATTTTTTGTCCTTATCAGAGATGATCAGCTGCATATCCGGCTCAATGGGCCAGTCAATACCGATCTTAGGATCGCTCCACAAAAGTCCTCCCTCATCTCCCGGATGATAGAAATCCGTACACTTATACGCGAACTCCGCCTCATCAGAAAGGACTAAAAATCCATGAGCGAAGCCCTCGGGAATATAAAACTGCTTCTTATTCTCAGCAGATAAGATGACTCCAAACCATTTTCCATAGGTCTCAGAATCTGCCCTCAGATCCACTGCCACGTCATACACCGTGCCGCGGATGGCACGAACCAGCTTGCCCTGGGGATACTGCTTCTGAAAATGAAGTCCTCTGAGCACGCCCTTTACGGACATAGACTGATTATCCTGGACAAATACCATATCCAGGCCAGCCTCTTTAAAATCATTCTGGTTATAAGTTTCCACAAAATAGCCTCTCTCATCCTTAAATACGGTCGGCTCGATCACATACAATCCCTTGATGTCACAGGGGGTCACTTTAATCTTTCCCATGATCACTACTCCTTTTCTTCACTGTGGGCTTTTGGTATCATCCCTTCGCCCGGTCAATTCTATCACGTTCTAAAACAACTGACAAGCCCCACGGACCCGCTCTCTCCTAAAATCCGTAACAGTTCAGCCATACATTTTCCTTTGCTCTTACAGAATATGGGAAGCTCTGGACGTCTGTCCGGGCATCTATCTGGACATCTGTCTGGACATCTTTCTGGCATCTGGCCGGATGCCTGTCTGGGTGCCTACACCCGAAGACATACCAGGCTGAATATCCTTAGAACCACATATACGTCCATGGCCCCCATGGCAAACAGGATCCCTCCGTCCCGCCAATCAGTGCGCACGGCCTTGTCATTTTTCAAGGTCAGCAGGAACAATGGGAGAATGGGCAGGAGATACCGTCCCTGAACGCCCTGGATTACTTTGGAGGTCACAGGCGTCCATGCTAACAGCATAGAGAACATCAATGCTCCCAGGCATACCAGACATAAAAACCAGATCCACAGCCGTCCCTTCCACCCAATAGGCATCCTCTCTCCTGGCTTTTTGAGAGCCAGGAGCACCAGAGCTGCAGTCAGGGCCAGGATTACCGGATAGGGGGTATTGAGCACTCCATCCATATTTCCCAGAGCACCGCCGATCATGCCGGAATACAGCTGCTCTCCCTGCCATGCCAGAGTATCGTAGCACATCTTGAGGACCAGTCCCGGAGAGTGGAGCAGCTGGGAGAAGGTATACCCTGTCTCCTCAGCCCAGGCCACATAGCTCTCGCTTGCCTGTGTGTAAAGAGCCACGGTACTGCGGTTTACGATAAACATAGCCGCTGCAAAGGCTCCCAGCACAGCTGCCGCTGACAGCCCCCATTTTCCCCAGCCCCCGAATTTCTTTACCGGGATCAGCAGGCAAAGTCCTGCGATCACCCCATAGACCATCTTGCAGGGCCCCATGACGGCCATCACAGCCGCCAGGGCCGCAACATCGCAGATCCCCACCCGGGAAGCCTCACAGGCCAGATCCAGGCAGACAGCTGTAAAATAAGCGCTGAGGGCAATAATCATTACATCATAAGACAGGGAGGAAGCCAGGTGAAGGGTCATAGGCAGTAAAAATACGCCTGCAGCCACCTCTTTTCCAAAGGGAAGGCGCTTTATAGTCAGCCATGCCATAACGGAAAAGAAGATCAGGTTGCATGTCCTTCCCAAAAACAGCAGCCCCAATCCGCCTAAATGAAGGAGCCTTGCAAGGGAGATGCCAAGCGCCTGGGGCACATAGGCAAGGGGTGTGGTGCGCACCGGCATCTGCCAGGACATGACCATTTCATTTTCCCCAGTGCTCCCAAACCCCCGGTTATGGATTTCCCGGTAAGTGCTCTCCTCCAGTTTCTGTCCCAAAACCACGGCGGAAGGGCTATTCTGCCCCTCCTCTGCCCCATACTCCATCACCCCTGAAAGATCTTCAATAAAGGTATCCTGAAGACGGATAAAAACACGTTCATCCTCTGCCCTGGCCGGTTTTCCCATAAGGTGGCTGGACAGCTGGTAAGCGGTAATAAAATGGCTCACCTCATCAGGCGCTGACAGAGGAGGCAGAACCGCCATGTACATCACTCCCAGCCCCATAATCACCGCGGGGATCACCCTCTCAAGCTTTGGGTGTTCTTCCCAGATCAGGAAGATTCCCATGCCAGTCAGCACAGCCAGCCCAAAAAGGAGGAGAAGGGCATACCATCCATAGAGAAACCGGTCATTGCTTACCTGGATCCCTGCCCTCACATCTCCCAGATGCCAGATCCCCAGAGCCAGAACGGCCAAAAGGGCAAAGATCCACCCAGCCGGCTTCTGTAATTTTTCTTTTCCTGCTGTCATAAAGCCTCCCCATTCCCGGATCCCTTTTTAGAAACGGTTTCCGCTTCCTCCAGAAAGCCCCTGAGGCGCTGCTGCAATTCCTCCCGCTCCTTCTCGTCCAGAGCGATCCGCTGTACCAGCTCCTTCTGACGGCTCTCCATCTGGGACAGCTGTAAGGTCATTCCAAATACCTTTACCATCAGGAGGAAGATCATGAACAAAAACAGGAAATTGGGGGTGGAGTAGATTCCCAGCAGATGGGCGCAGGTATCCGCCACAGCCGGAAATACAGAGAATACCACCAGGATCATTGCCATAGCTACCCAGAACAAGGCCGCTTCAATCTGAACCCTGGCCTGTCGGATACGGCGCATCATAAACACCATTGTAAAAAGGGAAACTGCTACCAGGATCACCCGGAATACCATTGTCATCATAACCAATACTCCTTATTCATGCTGCAGGCAGCTGTCAGCCCCTTTGGAAGCAGCCGGTAACATTTTCCCAATCGGTAGCCTGCATATTTAAAACCGCTTTTCACAACCAGCCCCGGGATCAGCCAGGGCTTTTTCTGGGAAACGAGATACCTGGCCGTCTGCTTCACCAGGCGGATCCCCTCCCCCTCAGAGTGGATTCCCCGAAACACTTCCGGGTGGTCAGCCTGCGATACTGCCAAGTCAAAATTCCGGTGGAACTGAGCTCTGCATCCGTAGTTGTGGGAATGGATCACCCTGGCATCAGCTGCATAGGCGATGGCATAATCGTCCTGAAGGACCGCCCTGCCTGCAAAGATCATATCCTCGTTGAAGATGGTTTTGTGGATAAAGCCACCCTGGAACCAGAATTTTTCCCGGTCATAGGCGCAGCACACATTGGATGCAAAAAAGGTCTTGATCCCCAGCTCTTTCAAATCTGCCTTTGTCTTAATACGGCTCTCACCGGGATAGTTGAAGGATCTGGTATACCGCTCCGCCAGGCCGCAGTCCTTGTCAGGAAGCTGTCTAGCGTAGGCCATGATCACCGATTCTCCCTCCGGCCCTCTCTGGTCAAAGGCCTTTACCAGATTTTCAATGAGATGCTCGTCCGCCGGAACTGCGTCGTCTGTCATAAACACCATAATATCCGCCCTGCTGTAACGCGCGCCCCGGTTTCTGGTCTCCCCATGGTCAAATTCTGCCTTATCGAGATGGTGGACCTCCAGATTTTCAATCCCCTCAAACCCCTTGTCATTCCAGTAGGAACGCTCCGTGTTCATCACAATGATCCGGTTAACCTTCACGGTCTGGACTGCCAGCATCTTTAACAGCCTGGAAAATTTCTTTCCAGGCTTATAGGTCGGTATGATCACATCAACCTTGACTTTTTCCATCACCACTATTCTCCTTTTCGTTCTCCCTTACTTCCCTGCTGTAAGCCCCCCTAAGGCACACGCTAAACCCGGCGGTAAGTCCTGCCATGAGCAAAAGATAGCAAAAAGCCGCCCCATGGATCCCGAAGTGGGATACCAAAAAAACGGACAGGGGCGCCGCCACAAACGCGGCTCCCAGATACACCAAAAAAATCACCTTCTGCCTGCGCATGATCACCAAGGCATAATAGACAAGGTTCGCCATGGCGTAAAAGCCTCCTCCGGCCACAATGATAACAAAAGCCCCGTAATAGCCTGTCAGGCTTCCGCCGTATCCTGCCCCCAAAACCCTCTCCATCACCGACAGCGCCCATTTTCCCAGGACCGCCGCCCCAAAAACTGCCGAAACCGTAAGCCCCAGGATCACCCTCCCAATGGTTTTCAGCTCCCTCAGAAAAGAAGGGTATTCCTTTTGGCTCCACAGAGCGGTCAGCTTTGTGAGGAACGGGCGGATCACAAAATTTGCTATCAGATAGATTACGGAAGTGGGCATAAAGATCAGATTAAAATACCCGGAGGACGCATCGTCCATTCTCCCATCAATGGCGTATTTGGCCGCTGAAAATACATAAAAGTCCAAAAATACAGATAAAAACAGCACAGCTGTCTTACGAAAAATATCACCGGTACTGCCCTCTCTCCGTTTCCAGTCCACACCGGGAAGGGCGCGGATCACATCCAGGTTAAACAGGGCCACCCCTGCTGCCTGGGCAGCCACAGCCGCTGCGCAGGAAAACAAAAGATTCCCAAAGGCTGCCAGGGTAATGAGAAATACGCTGACGGACAGGATTGTGCGGAAAAAATTAGATTTTCCTGTAAGATACAAGCTCCCCTGTCTCTGAAATTCCGATTCATACACATCTGCATACCCGTCGATGACCTTGTATACAATAAGCAAAAGTAATATAGTGGACTTAGAGGCGCTGTAGCGCCCCAGGCCGTGCATCAGGGTCAGAAACACCGCTCCGGCGGCCAGGGCTGTTATGCAGGTGATATTTCTATGCTCCCTGTAATCGGCAAAGGAGTACTCTCCTGCGCCGTCTGTGATCTGGAAGGGCCGAAGGCCGAAATAGGCCACAATAAACAGCTGCTGCCCCAGAGTGGAATAGCCGAAGGAAAAAATCCCTCCCTTCTCCTCTCCTGCCATCCGTATGACTAAGAAGGACAGCACCATACTGGCAAAAGCATAGGCAAAGCTTCCGGCAATATTCCAGATCACATTTTTCCGCCCCACATCCGGGCCCTCATAGAGCAATCGTCTTGTCAAATTCTTCATATACTCCGATCCCCTCTACTGACGCTTTCTAAAATTCTGTATCATCAGGATGGAGATTAGCATGCGGGTCATATAATGCATGGCTGTAAGGGGTTTCAAATAGCTCTCTCCCGCTGTCCGCTGGTCGATCGTCACCTGGATCTCCGCCACCTTCGCCCCCTGCTTGATGAGGAAGGACACGGTATCCGGCTCCGGCCCATAATTTAAATTCAGGGCAAATTCCTCGATCATATGGCGGCTGAACATGCGCATGCCGGAGGTGGGATCCTTAATGGACACCCCTGTGGTCAGGCGGATAGCGGCCCCGATCATACGGCTTCCCATCATACGGGCTGACCACTCCTTTTTCTCCGATACAAACCGGGAGCCAATGACAATGTCATAGCCCTCCTCCATCTTTTGGCGCATAGCCTCAATATATTCCGGCCTGTGCTGTCCGTCCCCGTCAAACTGCACTGCATAGCGGTATCCCTTCTTCCAGGCATATTTCATACCTGCCTGAAAGCATCCTGCCAATCCCAGGTTTACCGGCAGATCCAGCAGATTATACCCCCGTTCCCGGCAGATCTGGGCTGTATGATCCCTGGAACCGTCGTTGACCACCACGTAATCCAGCTGCGGGAAATTGCGGATGAGATTTTCCACCACCCGGCCAATATTTTTTTCTTCATTGTAAGCTGGTATGACCAGCAGAACCTTGTCCATGCTTCTCTCCTGGTTTTTCTGATTTTTCACCTGTATGTTCCAAATTCTCTCAGGCTTATCCCGGCTTATATTCCATCTCCTGCCCGGAGTTCCCCCTGGTTTTTCCCTTTGTTTTCTCCCTGGTTTTCTCCCCGGCCTTCTCCCTGGTTTTCTCCCCGGCCTTCTCCCTGGTTTTCTCCCATTCCTGGCTGCATTTCCCGGATCAGGGCGCAGATCCGATCCACATCCTCCAGCGCCAGATCCGCATAGCAGGGAAGAGTCAGCACCCGGTCAGCGATGCAGGCGGCTACCGGCGTATCCTTGGAGGAAAAACGGCCCTGATAGCACTGGAAATCATTGATCAGGGGATAAAAATACTTTCTCGGATAAATATGATGGGAAGCCAAATGGTCATAAACCTGGTCTCTGGTAGCCCCAAATCCATTAAACACAACCGGGAAATAGGCATAATTGGGGGTAAGCCCCTGGCGGTAGGAGGGAAGCTTGAGACCCCGAAGCCCTCCTAATCCTTCCTGGTATCGTTTGGCTACCTTCTCTCTCTTGGCGATCTCTTCATCCAGATGATGGAGATTGCACAGGCCCATAGCAGCCTGAAACTCGTTCATTTTAGCGTTTCCGCCTACCCATACCACATGTTCCTGGTCTACGATGCCAAAATTCTTCAGGCAGTTCAGCCGATGCTCCATCCAATCCTCCCGGAATGTCACAGCGCCGCCCTCAATGGAATTAAATACCTTTGTGGCATGGAAGCTGAAAATGCTGGCGTCCCCAAACTCCGCCACACTCTTTCCCTTATAACGCTCCCCAAAGGTATGGGCCGCGTCGTAGATCACCTTCAGCCCATGCTTTTGTGCAATCTCCTGGATCCGCTCCACGTTGCACATGTTTCCATATACATGAACCGGGATAATCGCTGACGTTTTGTCCGTGATCAGCTCCTCGATCTTGTCCACATCTATGGTATAATCTTCTGGATCAATATCGCAGAATACAGGCGTCAGGTTATTGCGCACGATCGCGTGAGTGGTAGAGGCAAAGCTGAAAGGGGTGGTGATCACCTCCCCCGTCAGCTCTAATGCCTGGATCGCCATTTCCAGGGCCATATGCCCGTTGACAAAGAGCACCATGTTCTGAATATCCATGTACTCCTTGAGCTCCCGTTCCAGCCTTTTATGGAAATCTCCCATGTTGGTCAGCCAGGCGCTGTCCCAGATGGGCCGTATCATTTCAATGTATTCTTCATAGGGAGGAAGGGAGGCCCTTGTCACCAGTATCTCCTTCTCCTTTTCTTCCTGTTCCCTCATCATCTTTCTTCTTCCTTTCCTGCTCCCAGCCTTTTATCCCTTCCTACCACCGCATACGGCAGACCTGGGTCAAAAACCGTACCTCTGCCAGGACGAAAGCCAGCCAGGCCCTGGCGGCGGCCAGCTTCACCGGGCCTGCCCCCAGATATGTTTTATAATAATAAAGCTTGCTCTCATGGAGCAGCTGCTGTTTATCCCCGATCCTTCGGATGCTCTTGTCCACGCTGACCGAGTGGGCATGGATATAGGACTGATCCGTGACCAATACGGTTTTCAACCCCTTTTTGGCCAGCTTCTGCCCCAGCACCTTTTCTTCATAATACAAAAAGATGTCTTTGTCAAATAATTCCTTTTGCTCCGGCTCTGAAAACATAGAAAGCTTCACCATAAAAAAGGATCCCGGCACAGCCCCTACCAGACGGCAGTCTCTGTCTCCTCCCTGTGCCAGCCCGTAAGGAGGCACGTTCAGGATGGAGCGGAAAAGCCTTCTCGTCACAAGGCCGGTGTCCAGAAGATCCTTCCACAGGGGAAGAAGGGTCCAGTAGGAGAACAGCTCTCCCCCCTCCGGCGATCTCACCCTGGCTGAAGCCACAGCTGCCCGGTGTGTATGATCCAGGGCAGACCTCACCCGCAAGATACATTCCTCCGTCACATGAATATCCGGATTGGCCACCAGTACATAATCCGCTCCCAAATGGGAAAGGGCATAATCGATGCCCGCCTGATTTCCGGAACCGTATCCCCCATTTTCGGGACAGCGCAGAAGATGGAATTTTTCATTTTCCTCCAACGGCTTCAAATGCTCCCAGGAATCATCGGTGGAATGGTTATCTACCACCACAATACTGTCAAGACAGCCAAATCCCTTTACCTCATCTGCCAACGACAGAGCGGTGGGCCAGTCATTGTAGTTGAGAATGATCATACACAGTTTACTCATGTTGATCCGCGCCTCCCACAGTCTTTTTACAGCCCTCTGCCCTTCTGCCTCCTGCGCCGCCCTGCCCGCAGGTTTTCCTGTGGCCTTTCCGGCTGTCCTTCCTGTTTCCTTTCCCCCGATCCTTCCTGCTGTCTATGACCTTCATCCCCAGGCGTCGGCTGACCCAGAGCCGGATAGGAGGGCAGAGAAAGCTTACATGGTTAAACACCCACCAAAGCTGCATATAACCCTCTTTTCCCCTCTGCTTCTCCATTCCCTTCCAGGGCGTCCGGCCCAGGTAATATTCATAAAGCCGCCGGAAATGGTTGTGATTTCCAGCGATCCACGGCCGCTCGTCCCCAAGATAATGGATCACCACAGGTGCGCGGCCAGCCAGCCTGTATGCCTCCCTCCCGATCCTTCCATAAGCCGGGCACAGAGACACCAGGGTATCATAGTGGAAATACCGGTAATTGGTAAAATAATTGTACCGGGGAGGCAGGGGAAAGATCCTGCCCTGTAAAGCCCCGTTGATGGTATCCTGGTCACATGCAAACAATCGCCCCTCATGTTTTCCATAAAATTCCAAAAGCTGTTCCAAAACATGTTCCCGGCGCCAGCCCTCCAGATCCATTAAAAGGACGCCGGAATTATAGTAGGGATCCTCTTTTCCCAGCCCAATGGATTCCTTCATCTCCCGATACACGGTAGGCTCCATCACCATCCCCACCAGGCAGCTTCCCATATCGGTTCCATACACCGGAAGGATGCTTCCATTAATGATGGTGTCACAGTCCAGATACAGCGCCCGTTTTACATACTCCGGCAGAACTTTGGGGGCAAACAGCCGTCCCATGGCGCTTATATCAAATCCACGGGTATCGATGTCGTAATCGAACCGCTGGCGCAGATCCCCTAACTCTACCGCAAACAGACGGCGGCCAAAGGAGGAGGCCATCTCTTTCAGCCGCTCCTTAAATTCCCGGCACATTCCCACTGACAGGACGTAAATATCCAGGGACGGGATCCCCTTGCTGTGATCTAAAAGGGAGGCCAGAGAGGCCGCCAGATGGCAGGCGTAGCCGTCATTGGAAGCATAAATGATATTGACAGTTTCTGTATTTCCATCCATATTATGACACCTATTTCTTACATTATTTGTTCTTTCCAGCATCTTTTTGCTTACAATTTTACCCTATCCCATGTAAAAAGTAAATCGCATCTGGCATTTTCATTTCAAATATGGTAGATTAAGGATTGTATGGCAATCTATATTATCTATATTAAATTTCAGGAGGACGTTACCAATGAATCAATTATCCAGACGTGCGGCGGCAGCGCTTCTGACCGGGCTTTTGATCTTCGGCCAGGCTGTTCCCGCGTTTGCCTCTCAGGACGATTCCAATTACGGGCCGGCCTTTGCCACTCCTAAGGTTGAGCAGGCTGCCCCCGGAGCTTCTGAGAGCCAGTCTACCGGCGATGGATCCGCTGCCCCCCAGTCATTAGGGCCAGCTTCCGAGACCCAGGAATCAAACGGTTCCGGGGATCATGCGGCGCAGACGGATGCAAACGCCCCACAGTCAAACGATACAGCAGCCCAGGAAACGGACAGCTCTGCCCAGGAAAGCACAGCAGAAGGGGCAGCCCAGACCAATACATCTGAGGATTCCGCCCAGGCAGACGCTGAGGCGGAGGCAGCCCAAAAGTTTGCTGAGGAGGAAGCAGCCCGCCAGGCCGCTGCCAATACCCCTTACCTTCAGATCCAGGTTCTGCGCCCAAATACGACATGGACCGATCCTGTGGTAGGCGATACGCCTGTAGTGGCAGAGGAGGGCTTCCGCTCCCTTTGTATTTACCTAAACAACATCATAGGAGACGTGCTTTACCGCACCTACACCGGAGCCCACGGATGGAGCGATTGGGCTATAAACGGCGGACACACCAAGATATGGGAGGACGGCGCTCTTGTTGAGGCGATCCAGATCCGCTTTAACGGCTTCGCCGGAAATATGTTCGACGTCTACTACTGCACCACCTTAAATGACGGGACGGAGCTTGACTGGGCTAAAAACGGCGCTACTGCCGGAACCATGGGTACAGGAAAGGCATTAAAGAGCTTCCGCACCTCCTTATGGGGCAAAACAGTAGAAGGCGCTTCCTACAAGATGGACAAGCCTCTGGATGCAGCATTCCCTGACGGCATACAGGTGATCGACGGCGCAGTGGCATACTCAAGCGGAACCGGCGTTCCCTTTACCGGATGGGCCTGGAATGACAGAGACCGCTATTACTTTGTAAACAATGCCCCTGTCACCGGATGGCAGTACATTGACGGCTTCAAATACTTTTTTGACGGGACAGGAAAGCTTGTGACGGATCTGGAGCCGGTTATGGGAAACAACGGCCCCTTCCTCATCAGCATCAATAAGCAGATGAACTGCATGACCATCTTTGCCCAGGACGGAGCCAACGGCTTCATCATCCCGGTAAAGACATTCCTTACCTCCACAGGGCCGGATACCCCTCTGGGAACCTTCCAGACTCCTGCCAAATACCGGTGGCGTGACATGAACCATGGAATCTATACACAGTATGCAACCCGTGTCTATAAAGGATTCCTCATCCACTCCATCTTATACAGCAGTCCTGACCCCATGACCTTAGATCCGCTGACCTACAACTATCTGGGCATCGCTCAGTCTGCAGGCTGTATCCGCCTCCTTTCCGGAGATGCAAAATGGGTATACGACCACTGTCCTCTGGGAACCACAGTGACGATCTACAACTCAGAAAAGCCCGGCCCTTATGACCGCCCGGCTATTGAATGGCCTATCCCTGCCGACCAGCATTGGGATCCTACGGATCCGCTGTTCGCCCAGCAGTAGGACAGGGCTGTCAGACCAAAAGCGAAAGAAGAATATTCCAATTTTTAAACGAAAGCAAGGAGGCTGTTCACCGGGATCATCTCCCAGTGAACAGCCTCCTTGCCCTTTCATATGCCCAGGGAAATGTCCGCTCAAACCGCAGGAAAAAACGCAGACGCTCAGGCAGCTCCCTGTAATATTTCCGATTTTCCGGTGCAAAAATATAGGAAAACTCTTTCAGATTCACCCGGGTCTGATAGTAGGTCCTGGCCGCTGCGCTGGCAGCCGCTTCCTTAAACCGGCCCCCGGTAGCCTTATCGTATTGGGCGTATGTCTTTTTCATCCGTTCCCAGTACGCCTGCTGCTTGGCCCGGTAGTCCCCCTCCTTTCCCTGAACGGTCCAGGAACCAGCTACCCCTACCCGGTAAGCGCTCATGGGCTCGTCAAAATAATATCCTCCCCCCCTGGCAGCAGCCATCAGCTGGATCGGCGTATCTCCCACCGGGCAATCCACATAATAATCCGGCAATTGTTTCACCAGATCCGCAGGAAACGCCATAGAGGACATGGCATAGCCCGACGGCTTGTCAATTATATCCTCCGCTGTAAGGATGCGGTCTCCCTTATAGGGACGCATCTGCCCCTCTGTCACCGCCTTTCCCACCAGGTCAATGGATGCGCTGTGGATACAGAGCATACAGTCCGGGTGGGATTCCATGTAATCCACCTGCTTTTGAAGCTTGTGGGGAGATACAAAGTAATCGTCCCCATCACACATAAAAATATATTTCCCCCTTGCCCTGGGGAAATTGAAGGCTCCGCTGATATTGTCAATTCCCTGGGAATACTGGTTTTCCTTCTGGATCAGCGGACGGATCTGGGGATATTTTGCAGCATACTCCCGTATAATATCGCTGGTTCCGTCTGTGGAAGCGTCATCGTGAACCAGTATCTCAAATTCAAAATCTGTTTCCTGGCTTAAAAAGCTGTCCAGCGCCTGCCTGATATAGGAGGCATGGTTAAATGTAACGCAGTTGATGCTGGCCATGATCTGTCCGCTTTTGTCCGCCATGTTCTTTTCCTCCTGCATATCTATCCCCTTTTTGTAATGTATTCCTCATATTTTCTTGCAATAAACATGGGCTCTATGTTTTTCGGCATTTGATCCAACCCCTGTCCCATAAAGATGCGCAGATGGCCTTCCACACAGCCGCAGCCAGCCAGGCAGGAAAATTCCACTCCGCCGGAAAATCTCGGATTGCACTCTAAGATCCGGCAGCTTCCCTCCCCTTCCTCTAAAAATTCCATATTCACGCATCCCTTAACGCCCAAACGCTTTGCAGCCTCCTTACAGGTCTCCTCCAGCTTTGGATCCCGGAATACCTGAACCGAGGTTCCCGCTCCGTTAAGGGTGCGAAGAAGCTCCCGGCGGCACACTGCAGCGCTCTCCCCGCTCTCCGGATCACGCACCACATCTACAGTCACCACCCGGCCCTCTATCTTTGGCTGGACAATGTACCTCTCAGCCCCTTCCAGCCGTTTCAGGTTCTCCAGCTCCTGTGGGCTTCCTACAAACCGCAGTCCCTGACTGCTCCGCCCGTCCCTGGGTTTGCACACCAGAGGATATTTTATCCCATCCGGCTCCGCCTCCAGGAGATTCTTTGTTAAAATAGGATTCCCCAGATTGTTTTTTTTCATAAACTGGTAGAATTTCATCTTATCCCGGCAAAGGAAAATGCACTCCTCACCCGATATGCACAGTGTGATCCCTTCCCTACAAAATTCCTCCCGGAATCCAGTGAGAACGTCAATCTCCACATCCGTAAGGGGAAGGAGCCCCCACGCCTTCTCTCTCCGGCAAATTTCTATCAAAGCCTTCCGGTACGCCTCTTGATCCACAGCCAAAGGAACCTGATAAAAGTTATCCACATTTTGACTGTCTGCGATCCACTCTTTTGGGTAAATATCACAGCCCACCACTCTGATTCCCATTTTCTTACATGTCTTGATGACAATGTCAGCGGAAAAAGAACCGATGGCTGTCACAACCACTGTCCTCATCTATTCTCACACTCCTATTTTCATTTTTATCAGGATGCTTCTTTCTGATGTTTTTTAATATAACCCGGCTCCTACTTTCTCAGCCTCTCCCCTGCAAGCCCTGCCAGATACCGGAACACAGCCAGCTGAAATCCCCAGGATACGATCACATATACGGCTGCCCCCAAAAGGATCTGAAGGATCAGGCCAAGCCAGCCTCCAGGCAAAAAATACTGGGAAGCCAGCACCGACACGGCCATCAGGACAGACACGGCCACGGAGGGGATAATATCCCTCCACTGATCAAAAATACTGTAATCCAACAGCTTCTTATTGGGCCATGCATTGATGAAAGTGCACAGAAAATCTGCTGCCGCCTTTAACGCCACCAGCACCAGAGCATTATAGCGGATCCCAGCCAAAAGCACGGCCAGCCCCACCAGCTTCTTAATAATTTCCAGTTTCAGGAAAATATCGCTGCGGCCCAAGGCGTTTAATGCCTGAAGGTTAGCAATATGGATTGGCCAAAAGGAATAAGCAATGCACATGATCTGAAGAAAAGGGACACAGGACAGCCATTTTTCTCCCAGAAGGAGAAGAACCATAGGGCGGGCCACTGCCATCAGCCCTGCCATCATGGGAAGTACCAGATAAGAACTCACCGTGATCGCGCGGCGCATCATGGCCTTCACCTTTTCTGGTTCGTCCTGGCTGGCAGACAGCAGAGGCAGCATCACAGACTGGATCGCAGCGCCCAGATTGCTGACGATCAGCTTCGGAAACTGTTCTCCTCTGTTATAATTTCCCAGCATAGCCTTGTTGTAGATCCGTCCGATCACCAGGCCGTAAATATTGTTGTAAACCGTATCAAGAAGGGAAGCGCACAAAAGCTTCCATCCAAAGGAAAACATTGTACGAAGCCGGGACAGGCTGAACAAAAGCTTCGGCTTCCAGCTCACAGCTGCAAACAGGAGGATCATGTAACAGAAATAGTAAGCAATCTGCTGCCATACCAGAGCCCAAACGCCCCATCCTCTGCAGGCCAGAAAAACACTGGCCCCGCCTGATAATACAGAAGCGCCGAACGAGGAGATGCACAGCCCCTTAAATTCCATATTCCGGGAAACATAGGCATTCTGAATGGAGATCACACCGCCCGGAAACAGAACCACTGCCAGCACTCGGATCAGGGAAACCATCTCCCGGTTGTGATAAAAGGCAGCAATCCCGGGAGCGCACAAAAACAAGATCAAATATATCAATGCAGCCAGAGCCATGTTGAAAAAGAATACCGATGAAAAATCCTTCTGATCCACCTTTCTCTTTTGGATCAGGGCAGTTCCAAATCCATTCTGCACCAGCACATTTGCTATGGTGACAAAGATCAGGATCACTCCTACGACTCCATACTCCTCCGGAGACAGCAACCTGGCCAGTAAAATGGACACCAGAAACTGGACGCCCTGAGCCCCTCCATTTTCCATCAATTTCCAAAAAAGGCCATTCAAAACCTTTGTTGTAGTCTTTCCTTCGTTCAACCTATTAATCTCCTATAAACATCATCTGTCCCAGAGTCCGGGCCAGTGTATTTTTCGTAAAACCGTAACGCAGGATCAGGGCGATTTTTCCAATCCGGCTGCACCTGGGCAGACGGACAAAGGCTTCCAAAACCTGCCTCTGCTCCTCATCCAGCTGATCTTTAAAAATCTCCAAAAAGCAGCGGGCCTGTCCGAACATCTTCCTGTAATTTTCCCTGGCCCTGCTTCCGTCCTTCAGCCGCTGCCTGGCAGAATCCAATTCATCTGCCTGGCCTGCCCCCAAAGCATTTTCCCCATGCTGCCGGTAATAATACAGGGACGAATCCACCCATCCGATCCGGCCAAAGCAGGAGGCAATGAGGGCAAGCCATGCGTCGTGCATGAGGCATATATCAGGTATTGTTTTTAAAAAGGGAAGCATTCCCCTGTGAAACATCACCGCTCCTCCTGTGACATTATTCTGCACCAACAGCTGAGAAAGACGGCAGCGCTCCGGGGAAAGGTTCTGATACTGGAAAAAGCTGCCAGCAATGGGATTCAGCTCCTGATCCGTCACCGTCAGATCCGAGTGGACCAGAAGGGCCAGTCCGCCTTCCTCCGCTTTCCTCTCCTTCCCTTTTCTCTCACCCTCCATCTCATGAAGCTTTTTCAAGAGCATGGACGCCTTCTGGGGCTTCCACACATCGTCCTGATCACTGAGCATAAAGTAAGAGGCATGGGCCATATCCTCCAAAAGGAAGCGTTCCTCCCGGCTGAGAGGGGCATATTCCCCACCCCTTTCCCATGGGCCGCCCTTTCCCTTTTCTTCCTTTCCGCCCCATGAATCCCCTTCGTTTTCTTCCAAGACTCCATATCGTCCCCCGTCCGCCATCAGCTTCATCAGCTTCAGGAAATGGGCCCCGGCCCCTCCAGATGGCTCCCTGCGAAAAAGAGCCAGAATACGGTCCGGCCATTGTTTTCGATACCGTTCCAAAATTTCCCTGGTATGGTCGGAGGAGCAGTCATCGGACACCAGGATCCGTATATCCTCCTTCTGAGCTAAAATAGAATCCAGCTGCTGGCTGATGTATGTCTCCCCATTGCGGGCAGCCAGCAAAACCGTTATCAAAGACATTTTTTTCCCTTTCCTTCCAGCCATGGAAAACTGCGTTCCACCGCTTTCACCACAAATGGTTCCCCCACAAGCACCACCCCAAGAAGTATAAGATCCCAGGGCCTCTGATCCAAGATCCCCGGAACGGTCAGCTTTCCGGCAATCACCCGAAAGGCGGCGACCACCGGAACCAGATGGGTACACATAACAGTGAGGGAATGGCGGCCATACCACACAAAGACTGGCACGATCCCCTTTTTTATGATCCCCAGCTGCTTCCAAGCTCCCGCCGAATGTTCCAGCCGCTCCCCTGCCATCAGGATCGCCCCGGAGGCAAACAGCGTTGTTCCGATCCAGGACAGGGGATCCTGCATGGTAAGATAATTAAAATCGCATCTTGGAACCAGAGAGGTGAGGCAGAAAGAGATACCCAAAAGGCAAAAAGAAAGGACAGCCGACATCCGATCCCCCAAATGTCTGCACACCCATTTCCATATAAAATATCCGCCTGCCCCTCCCGAAGCCAACAAAAATCCAACAAGTCCCTTAATGTAAACCATCAGAGGAAGATGAGTGATCCTCCACAGAGTGGTATCCTGTCTTCCTCCATTGATCCACAGGATCAAACATACGCTGGCAGCTGTACCCAGGGCAGCTGCTAATCCCATTTTCTTCCATTTTCCATAAAAACTGTTAAGCAGCAGCTCCGCCAGGAACATGCTGGGAAGAAACCACAGCGTTTCCAGTCCTACCAGCGTAACCGTATAATAAATATCAGACAAAAACACCATAGGCGTATAAGAAGCCGGCCACACTAAAAATACGCGAAAAGCCATAAACAGCAGGCTGTAACACACATAGGGAATCCCAAGGGAGCGAAGCCTTCGGCCTGCAAGCCTGCGAAAACAGATTCCAGTGGGATCTGTGCCGTAACGCAGGGCATAGCGCCAGCCTGTGTAAACATAGAAAATGGCCAGCATAAAAAAATCATACCAGAGGGAAACTGCTCCCAGGCTGGTCTGAACCAGGCAATGGCTGGCCACAACTCCCAGGATCCCCATTCCCTTAGCTGCATCCAGGTAAACCAGCCGCCTGCTGTCTTTCCTGCTGTCTTTCCTGATCTCTTTTCCGTTCTCTTTTTCCCGGCCCGGCTCCTTTGCCTGTCCCCTATCCAAAGATCTCCTCCGCCTTCTCCATAGCTGAGGCGATCACCTTATCCATATCATAGTATTTATACTCGCCCAGACGGCCTCCAAAGATCACCCGATCCTGTTCCTTAGCGAGGGCCTCATACTTCTGGTACAGCTCCTGATTTTTGCTGTCGTTGACCGGATAATAAGGTTCCATCCCCTCCTGCCAATCCACCGGGTATTCCCTGGTAATTACCGTTTTGGGCTGAGTGCCAAACTCAAAATGTTTATGCTCAATGATACGGGTGTAAGGCGTTTCCCGATCCGTATAGTTGACCACCGCTACACCCTGATGGTTCTCCTCCTCCAAGGTCTCTGTCTCAAAACGGAGGCTCCTGTATTCCAGCTTTCCAAACTGATAGTCAAAAAAAGCATCGATGGGGCCAGTGTAAACCACCCGATCCCCCATACTGTCATAGTGTTCCCGGTTCTTTAAATAATCCTTTCCCAGCTCAATATCGCACCCTTCAAAAAGCTTTTCTACGATCACATTGTAGCCTCCTATGGGGATCCCCTGGTATGGATCATTAAAATAATTGTTGTCATACGTATAGCGCACTGGAAGACGCTTGATGATAAAGGCCGGAAGGTCTTTGCAGTCCCTTCCCCACTGTTTTTCCGTGTATCCCTTAATGAGAGTCTCATAAAGCTCCCTGCCTACCAGATGGATGGCCTGTTCCTCCAGGTTCTGCGGTTCCCCCTGGATCTCTCCCCTCTGCTTTTCAATGATCGCCTTCGCCTGAGCCGGTGTGGAAACGCCCCACATGCGGCTGAAGGTGTTCATGTTAAAAGGCATGTTATACATCTTTCCTTTAAAATTAGCCACTGGGCTGTTGGTATAGCGGTTAAATTCCGCCAGAGAATTGACAAACTCCCACACCTTTTTATTTCCTGTGTGGAAGATGTGGGCCCCGTAGCGGTGGACGTGGATCCCCTCAATGTCCTCACAGTACACATTTCCCCCAATATGATCCCGCTTCTCCACCACCAGACAGCTTTTTCCATTCTTTCCTGCATACCAGGCAAACACACCTGCGTACAGGCCGCTGCCTACCAATATATAATCATAATGCTTCATACCGGCTGCTCCTTCCCCAGGATTTCTCCCAGATCCTTTTTCTCTTTCCCAATTGTACTATGTTTCGCAAAAAATGTAAATGGAGGCCTCTACTCTAACGGGATCCCGAAAACCCATAGGCGAAGGGCAAAAAGTGCCAGCAGATGAAGGGGGTAAAACCAATAGAAGCCATACCTTCCCCGCCTTCTTCCTTTCTCCCCGTTATAGAGAAAGAGGAAAAAGGCCGTGCCGCATCCCGCTGCCACAGCCCCTGCCGCCGAAAACCATTCCCAGCAGGTGAAAAAGATCAGAAGCCCGCTTAACAAAGCCTGTTCTTTTTTTCTTCCTCTCAAAAGATAGATTAAGGAGATAAGACAGATCCCATCTATGCTGTAATCTGCCTGCAAAACCATACTGGCCGCAGCCCCTCCTGCGATCCAGCCTGCGGTCCCATAAAAGCGGGCCGAAGATTCCAGGCGGCTGCATTTCTCAATCCCCCACAACACAAAAAGCCCCAGAGCCAGTTCTATATAGACATTGTGAGTTTCCCCAAACCAGGTATTCCATACCGCCAGGCTATAAGGGATCTCTGATACCAGAGCAAAAATCACCATGGCCAGGCCATACCGCCTCCGGTTACGGGTATGGCAGAACCCTTCCACAAGCAAAAGGCAGTAAACCGGAAATGCGATCCGCCCCACGAGCCGGAAAAAATAGTCCAGCCTGTAAAGATGTTCGCCTATCCCGGAAGCTAAAAGAATATTCCCCGCCTCCCTCAGAGGGCCTCTATAGATCAGCAGCCGTTCCAGGATCACAGCCCCTATATGGTCAATGGTCATGGAAACGAGCGCTATATATTTTAAGGCAGCTCCCGTCAGGCCAAATTTTCTTTCTGTAACTCCTATATGAAAAACTTTTCTTCTATCTCGTCCAATATCTTTCACTTTCTTCTATTTTCTCCTTTTATCTGCATATTTTGCCTATGTAGCTGAAATGTTATCTTATCATTAAATCAGCCTGTCATCCATAAAAAATAAGAAGACCTTTTTTCTTCTGAATATGCTAAACTATAATTACTACAAAAGCAAGGAGGAGCCCCTATGAGAAGACAAGACAGAGAAATCAAAGATTTTCAAAGAATGACCGACATTGCCGCTTCCTGCGACTGCTGCCGCCTGGGCCTTATGGATTCCCAGGGAGCTTATATACTCCCAATGAACTTTGGATATGAAGAAAAGGATGGGGTACTGATGCTCTATTTCCATGGAGCTTGTGAAGGAAAAAAAATAGGACTGATCCGGGAACAAGGTGTGGCCTCCTTTGAGATGGACGCCTCCCATCAGCTTATAAAGGGAGATTCCCCCTGCGCCTTCTCCTACGCTTACCAAAGCATTATGGGGCGCGGAAGGATCTCTGTATTGGAGGAAGCCTCTGAAAAGAAGCATGGGCTGTCACGGATCATGGAGCACTATGCTCCCGGGAAAAAATGGGTTTTTCCTGAAGCTATGACTGAGAGAACCGCAGTGTTCCGCCTGGAGGTCACAGAATGGTCCTGCAAGGAACATAAAATGCCTCAGACTTCCCCAACGGAATCCTGCCTGATCTACCGCCACCTGACAGACAGGGAAAAAGAAGACATCTGCGGCTGGAGGTATCCCGGCGAATATGCAGTCTACAACCTCCCGTCCTGCCAGATGATGCGGGAACAGAATCAGGGATTTTTTAACCCTGAAAGAGAAAAGGAATACTATGGATTTTTTGAAGCTGGAAGACTGGTTGGATTCGTCAGCCTTCACCAGAAGCAGGAGGAGCTTCTCTTAGGTGTAGGCGTCCATCCTGCCCTCTGCGGCCAGCATTACGGACAGAGGATCACTCAAACCGTATGCCGGATCTGCCGGGAAACCTTGCCGGATCTCCCACTGCGCCTTCTGGTGCGCACCTGGAATACACGCGCCCTGCGCTGTTATGAGAAATCCGGCTTCTGTATCATAAGCGGCCCCTTTGAGTGCGCTATCCACTCAGGGACGGATACATTTTATAAAATGGAATACTCCGGTTCTTAAGAAAGACCCTTAGTAGAACAGACGGTTTATGGCGCTGAAAATACCGCGGATGGAGGAGCGGGTAATATTGGAGCTGATCCCCACGCCGTAGGTTGCTTTTCCGCTGACCTGATCCACCAGGTGGATATAGGAGGCAGCCTGGGCTCCGGAACCGGAAGCCAATGCGTGCTCTGTGTAATCCAGCACCTTGATCTGGATCCCCAGTGCGTCCTCCAGTCCCCTCTGAACTGCATCGATAGGGCCGTTTCCGACGCCCTCGAAGGACTTCTCCACACCGTGATCTGTATACACCACCTTGGCCAGGGTTGCAAACTCGCCGTCTCCCGTCTCCGTATCAGTGATACGGCAGCGTCTAAAGTGCAGAGGCTCCTTGCGGTCCAGATAATTCTTTGTAAATTCATCCATGATCTGCTCAGGAGATACCTCGCCCTGCTGCTCGGAGATCTTCTGGATAACATCTGCAAATTCCTTGTGCATTCCCTTAGGCAGGCGGAAGCCATAGAAGGTGTCCATGACAAAGGCTACGCCGCCTTTTCCAGACTGGCTGTTGATGCGCACGATGGGCTCGTATTCCCTTCCAATATCGCTTGGGTCGATGGGAAGATAGGGAACCTCCCAGTACTGCCCATTTCTCTCCTTTAAGGCATGTATTCCCTTGTTGATGGCGTCCTGATGGGAGCCTGAGAAAGCGGTGAACACCAGCTTGCCTGCATAGGGATGTCTGGGCGGAATGGACATCTTTGTGCATCGCTCATAAACCTCTGCGATCTCCCGCACATTTTCGATATTAAGCTGAGGATCGATCCCCTGGGAAAACATATTGTAGGCAACCGTTAAAATATCCACATTGCCGGTCCGCTCACCATTTCCAAAGAGGGTTCCCTCTACCCGATCCGCTCCTGCCAACAGGGCAAGCTCCGTGGAGGCTACGCCCTCTCCCCTGTCATTGTGGGGATGAATGCTCAAAATAATGCTGTCTCTGTCCTTAAAGTGGGTATGCATCCACTCAATTTGGTCTGCATATACATTGGGAGTGGTCATTTCCACCGTAGAAGGCAGGTTGATGATAATGGGGTTTTCTTTCGTTGCTCCCCATGTTTCCTGCACTGCTGTACAGATGTCCAGGGCAAAATCCAGCTCTGTACCTGTAAAGCTTTCCGGCGAATACTCAAGGCGTACTTTGGTGGAGCTGTCCGCCATATACCGCTGAACCAGCTTTGTCCCCACTACAGCAATATCCTTGATCTCCTCCCTGTCCTTGTGGAATACCACATCCCGCTGAAGGGTAGAGGTGGAATTATAAATATGTACGATTGCCTTCTTTACTCCTTCAAGGGCCTCAAAGGTTCTCTTGATCAAATGCTCCCGGCACTGCACCAGTACCTGGACTTCTACGTCGTCAGGGATCAGTTTCCGTTCAACCAGGGTGCGCAGGAAATCGTACTCAATCTGAGAGGCCGCTGGAAATCCCACTTCGATCTCCTTAAAACCCAGCTTCACCAGAAGATTGAACATTTCCACCTTTTCCTCCACTACCATAGGCTCAACCAGGGCCTGGTTTCCATCCCTTAGGTCTACACTGACCCAAACAGGCGCCTTCTGGATCTCCTTCTGAGGCCAGGTGCGCTCGGGGAAATCCACTACGGGAACCCTTTTGTATCTCTGATAGTTTAACATAGACATTTCCTCCATTCCGCCCTGCAATTTTTCATATACAAAATCCCGGAGCTGTTCGCTCCGGGATCACTTTATTCCGTCAAAGCGTTATTTAATTATAACATACTTGAAAATAACTGACAATACGAAGGACTTTCTGAGGCTATTCTGAATTGTTATGGTTTTCATTCCCCTGTCTTATAAAGGAGATTGCCTGATTTCCTTCCCGGTTATAAATCCGGACTAGAGGCAGTGTCCCTTTTCTCTCATCACAGCGATAACCTGATCCACATACCTTTCGCATGTATCCATATCCGGCGCCTCCACCATGACGCGGACCACCGGCTCTGTCCCTGACTGGCGCAGCAGGATCCTTCCATCCTCTCCCAGCGCCTCTGAAACAGCTGCCACCTCTGCCTGGACTGTCTCATCATCCTGAGCTGCCTTTTTATCCTTTACACGGACATTTTTTAATACCTGTGGATAAATCTCCACCTCGTCTGCCAGCTTATCCAAGGGCTGCTTCCGTTCCAGAACTACCTCCATCAGCTTTAAGGATGTAAGGATGCCATCCCCAGTGGTGGCATGTTTGCTGAATATGATATGGCCGGACTGCTCACCGCCCAGGCAGTGTCCCGTGGCAGCCATATTTTCATATACATATTTGTCCCCTACCGCTGTCTTTACGTAGGAAATCCCTTCCCGGTCAAAGGCCTTATAGAGACCGAAATTAGACATAATGGTAGTCACCACCGTATTGTTTACCAGACTTCCCTGCTCCTTCATATACGTCCCGCAGATGTACAGGATGCGGTCACCGTCCACCACACGTCCCTTACCGTCCACAGCGATGCAGCGGTCTGCATCCCCGTCATAGGCAAATCCCAGGTCACATCCCTCGTCCACCACAAATTTCTGTAAATGCTCGATGTGGGTGGAGCCGCAGTCCGTATTGATATTCAGTCCATTTGGCTGATTATTCATTACATGGGTCTCTGCTCCCAGGGCATCAAACACATTCTTTGCAATGGCAGAAGCGCTTCCGTTGGCACAGTCCAAGGCCACCTTTACGTTCTTAAAGGAACGGGTTGCAATGGAGATCAGATAACCGATATAGCGGTTCCTTCCTGCTGCAAAATCCACAGTCCGGCCAATATCAGCTCCCTTTGCCAGAGGGATTTCCCCTATCTCACCGTCCAGATATGCTTCAATCTCCTGGATCACGGCTTCCTCCAGCTTCTCTCCTCTCTCGTTGATGACCTTGATCCCATTGTCATAAAATGGATTATGGCTGGCAGAGATCATGATCCCGCAGCAAAATCCCTCTGTCCTCACCACATAGGACACGCTGGGGGTCGTGGTCACATGGAGAAGAAATACATCTGCTCCTGAGGCGGTCAGACCTGATACCAGAGCGTACTCGAACATATAGCTGCTCCTTCTGGTATCCTTCCCGATCACAACCTGGCATCTCTCGCCCGGATTCTTCTTTCCGTAATACCAGCCGAGAAAACGGCCTACTTGATAGGCGTGCTCCACGGTCAGATCCACATTCGCTTCGCCCCGGAAGCCATCTGTACCAAAATATTTTCCCATTGTTTGATTCCTCCATCTCAGTCAATTGTAACCGTTTCCCCGCCTGCAGTCTGCCCAGCCAGTCCCCACTTCCTATGACCCTGTATTCTTATTCTCTCTTACTCCTGCTTCTTCCCGCTTATTTTCCCTGAGCTTCCTGTTTTTCCAATTCCTTCAGATAGCGTCCCAGGGCATCCTGCCAGGAGGGCAGACGCTCAAAGCCCTGCTGCGTCAGCTTTTCCTTGCTCATACGGCTGTTGGAAGGGCGCTTTGCCTTTGCAGGAAAACCAGATGAATCCACCGGTGTTACCTTCACCTCATCCATACCAGCCTGACGGAAAATCTCGCAGGCAAACTCATACCAGCTGCAGATCCCCTCATTGGTGGCATGGTAGCGGCCATATTTCTCTGTCTGGATCATATCCACCAGCAAGCGGGCCAGGTCATAGGTATAGGTAGGTGAGCCGATCTGATCGTCCACAACGCTGACCGCTCCCCGCTCCTTTCCCAAGCGCAGCATAGTCTTAATAAAATTCTTTCCGTTAAGGCCAAACACCCAGGCAATGCGCACCGTGAAATATTTTTCAACATTCTGCTCCACAGCGATCTCACCCTCATATTTTGTCAGGCCATAAACATTTAATGGCTCCCTGTGGTCGTCCGGCTCCCACGGCCTCTCTCCCTGGCCGTTAAACACGTAGTCGGTGCTGATATACATCATCTTGATCCCCATAGAGCCGCACACCTTAGCGATATTGCGGGTTCCCTCAGCGTTGACCTTGCGGCACAGCTCCAGATTATCTTCTGCGGCGTCTACTGCAGTATATGCAGCACAATGGATCACGGCGTCCGGTTTTACCTGGGAAATCACATGTTCGCATGCTTCCCGGTCCGTAATATCCATTTCCTCAACATCCACTCCGATGCCTTCGATTCCCCTGAGAGCCAATTCATTCATCACATCATGGCCCAGCTGTCCCTTCACACCGGTTACAAGAATCTTCATGTTACGCTTCCTCCATTCTCAAGAATGGCTGACAGAGTTCCCTCCTCCGTCAGCCATGTGATCCGCCTACTGCTTCCCCATTGAAAGAACCTTTCCCTTACAGGCGGTTTCCATACATTTTATCAAAATAATTGCTGTATTCTCCGCTTAAAATATTTTTCCACCAATCCTGGTTATCCAGATACCACTGAATGGTCTGGGCAATCCCTGTATCAAAGTTATACTTCGGCTCCCAGCCCAACTCAGTCTCCATCTTAGTAGGATCAATGGCGTAGCGCATATCATGGCCCGGACGGTCTGTTACAAACTTAATCAGGCTTTCCGGCTTATCAAGGGCCTTCAGGATCGTCTTAACCACCTCTAAGTTGGTACGCTCGTTATGTCCGCCGATATTGTAAACCTCGCCCTCACGGCCTTTGTGAAGAATCAGGTCAATGGCCTCACAGTGGTCAGAAACGTGGAGCCAGTCACGCACGTTCTCCCCTGTCCCGTATACGGGAAGCTCCTCGTCTGCCAGAGCCCGGCTGATGATCAGCGGGATCAGCTTCTCCGGGAAATGATATGGGCCATAGTTGTTGGAGCATCTTGATACAGTCACCGGCAGCCCGTAGGTTCTGTGATAAGCCAGGACAAAGAGATCCGCGCTGGCCTTAGAGGAAGAATAAGGGCTTGAGGTGTGCAGCGGTGTTTCCTCTGTAAAGAACAGGTCAGGCCTGTCTAAAGGAAGGTCTCCGTATACCTCGTCGGTGGAAACCTGATGGTAGCGCTTGATGCCATAAGTACGGCAGGCGTCAAGGAGAGTGGTGGTTCCCATCACATTGGTGCGGACAAAAGCCTCCGGATCCGTGATGGAACGGTCTACGTGGCTCTCTGCGGCAAAGTTTACGATCACATCCGGCTTTTCTTTCTCGAACAGATCAAAAATAAACTTGCGGTCCGCAATATCCCCCTTCACAAACTTGTAATTAGGCTTATTCTCCACAGGCTTTAAATTTTCCAGATTGCCTGCATAGGTCAAAAGATCCAGGTTTACGATCTCATAATCTGGGTATTTATTGACCATATGGTGTACAAAATTGCTTCCGATAAATCCGGCTCCGCCGGTTACAATTATCTTCATAGCGTTCCTCCGTTAAACTCCATTAAAAGTCCTGGGGATGGATCTTATCCACATATTTTCCATCCAGAACATCCTTCAAATACTTGCCATACTGATTTTTCTTGAGCACCTCGTATGTCTCCAGAACCTGCTCCTTCGTGATCCAGCCTCTTAAATAGGCAATCTCCTCCAGGCAGGCAATCTTGCGGTGCTGATGGGTCTCCACTGTCTTTACAAAGTTAGTAGCCTCCACTAAGGACTCATGGGTTCCCGTATCCAGCCAGGTAAAGCCCTGTCCCAAAAGGATCACATCAAGCTCCCCATTCTCCAGATAGATCCGGTTCAGATCCGTGATCTCCAGCTCGCCTCTGGCAGAGGGCTTCAGATTCTTAGCATACTCCACGACCCGGTTGTCATAGAAATAAAGGCCTGTGACACAATAGTTGGACTTTGGCTTCTCCGGCTTTTCCTCAATAGACACTGCCTTGCCCTCGCTGTCAAACTCCACAATGCCGAAACGCTCCGGATCGTCCACATAATATCCGAATACCGTGGCGCCAGACTGCTTGGAAGCGGCTGCCTCCAGCCTCTTAGTCAATCCCTGACCATGGAAAATGTTGTCTCCCAGCACCATCGCCACCGAATCACCGCCAATAAACTCCTCGCCGATGATAAATGCCTGGGCCAGCCCATCCGGACTTGGCTGAACCGCATAGCTGAGGTTGATGCCAAAGGGATGCCCGTCCCCTAACAGTGCTTGAAACCTGGGCGTATCGTCAGGGGTGGAGATGATCAGTATATCCCGGATCCCGGCGTTCATCAGAACGGAAAGGGGATAGTAGATCATCGGTTTATCGTAAATTGGAAGCAGCTGTTTGGAAGTCACCTTTGTCAGCGGGTAAAGCCTTGTACCGCTTCCTCCGGCCAGTATAATTCCCTTCATAAATTCCTCCTTGATTTGCCGGACGCGCCCCAAAGGCGTCCGGCAGATATAAAACCTGTTTTCTCTTTTTCCAATATACCATACTATTCTTAGATTTTCAAACAAAGTAAGAAAATCACAATAATTTTATTCGTTATTGTTTCGGTCTCCTTAACAGATCTTAACAGATCCATTCTTTCTTAATCTGCCAGAGAGCCGCCTGGATACTCTTGGGCCTGTTCTTGGTTTCTGTTTTTTTCTCCAACTCGATTTCACCTGAAGCGATCCCTTCGTGATAGCGGAACAGGCGGCTCCAGCTGGATAAAATTTCCCGTTTCAGCACAGGATAAAAGGGAGTCAGCATAACATCTGTTTCCCGGATCCCTTGGGCTTCCAGCTTTCGCACAAAATCCCGTTCCTCTTCTTCGCTGTCCCCCAGATATTTAAGGCAAAGGATCTTATTCCAATCATAAACATCAAAGAATACCGCCTCGTCTAACGGAACCTGAAGGGTCATCGGCCTGCATCCGGATGATCCGTCCAGGCTGTAGAGATCATGAAATGCCCAATAAGGAAACTGAGCCCCCTCCGGCCTGGGAACCCGCTTTTTCGCCTCTGACACAAACCAATCATATGCGGTAAGGAAAATACCAGCGCTCTCCTCATATTTCCTCTCCACATATTCCCGCTTAGAAAAGCAGCGTCCGTCCTGTTCGATGGCCGCCAATACCGGCCCTGCCTGCGCTGTGTACAATGTTATCCGATCACATTTGTCACCCATTCTTCTCTTATCTCCCATATATTCCCATATTTTGAATCGTTTCCCAGACAAACTTCCTCATCAAACAGACGATCCCAGCTGGCCACAATTTCCCGCTTCAGCTGGGGATAAAACTGGGTCATGCATGCCTTAGCGTCGCTGACTCCATAAGACTCCATCCGTTCTATATGTTCTTTCCTATCCGCCTCATCCTTCGGTATATATGAATAGTTGAGAATGCAGCCCCATTTCTCAATATTGACATCTGTAATGATCTCAGGATCGATCGTCAGCTCCAGAATGACCGAATTAGGACTTGGCAGCATCACCGCCTCACTGGTATAGGATACCCAGACCGGATACTGTACATCCTCCGGACGGTATGCCCTCTTAGGCCCGTGCTTTACCAGCCAGTCATATGCCTCCAGCACAAGGCCTGCATGTTCCCCCAGATCCATTTTTATATATTCCCTCTTTGCAATGTAACGCCCTTTCTCCTTCAGCTCTTTCAGCACGTTTGCATGCTGCTTGGTCCACACCTTGATTGGTTCCATCCTGCCCGCTCCCCTCTGTATAAATGATCTGCCTGCCCTTTATTTTCTTACCCCTATTATAGCAAATACAAGAGAAAACAACCAGATTATTTATCCTGATATTCCCGTTTCAGTTCTTCCGCCAGATACGCATCGCTCATACAGTGCATATCGGAGACATCGTCACGGATCAGCTGATAAACTTCGGAATGATAAAAGAAATCCAATGCCGCATCCAAAGAAATTCCCTGCTGCCCCGCAAAGCACTCAATGACACGGCTGTATTTCTTTTGGAGCAAAATAGGGTTTGCTGTCATAGTTTTTCACTCCCTTCAAAATGCAGCAGAGACAGCGCTTTCTCTGTGCGAAAACACATTTGCAGGTTCGGCTTTTCATACTGCAATCGACGAATCGCTTCCGTCTTATCAATTAATCCATCAAAAAATAATTCCACCGTGTTGAATACCTTATCATTGGCAACACCACCCACAACAAGATCATAATCTGTCGAATCTTTTCCGCTACGTTTTCAATGCAAAATATAACAAACTCCAGCTCACTGGGATTTTTGATTGTTTCATCCGACATCATACGCAAGACCTCCTTACCCACGTACTCTTGTTTCAGGAAGGACATCCATAATATCATCTACACTGCAATGAAATGTCCGACAAATACGCACGATTATATCCATTGAAACAGTTTCATTTTTTGAAAGCTTTGCGAGCGTATTAGAGCTAATACCAACGGTTTTTGCAAACTCTGTTTTTTTCATTTCCTTATCAATCAGCAGCTTAAATAGTTTATGATAGCTTACATCCATGCCGTATACCTCCTGCAAACAATGTCATGATGCTGGGGTCAAAAGGTCTTTTGCCCCCTATGATACCAGATTTCTCTGCACTGTGTGCTCCCGCAATCTAAGGTCAATTATAACATAATAGCCCCTAAAGACAAATATAATATTTGTTTTCTCCAATTTTTTTATTTGTTTAACAATTTTTATTCTGTCATTTTTTCATTAAAAAAAGGATCCCTGCCCGGCCCAAATACTTCCTTTGCCCGGATAAAGATCCTCTGTCATTTTGTTAAACTTTATTTACGAAATGGTATCCATTCAGCCAAACATCTTTCTGTATGCTGTAAGCGCGCAGAAAGGGCCCGTCGTCTTCCTTCTTTATACTGCCTCGTTCATCTTAGCCAGTTTGGCAGCCTGATCCGCAGCGATCAGGTTGTCCAGAAGCTCCTGAATATCACCATTCATAATGGAATCGATCCTATATAAGGTAAGCTTGATCCTGTGATCCGTCACACGGCCCTGTGGGAAATTGTAGGTACGGATCTTCTCAGAACGGTCTCCTGTACCGATCTGGCTGCGCCGCTCCTCTGCCTCAGAATTTTGGCGTTTCTCAAGCTCCAGATCATAGAGCTTGGAACGCAGCAAGCGGAATGCCTTCTCCTTGTTCTGCAGCTGGGACTTCTCTGTCTGGCTATAGATCACAATACCTGTGGGCATATGGGTCAGACGCACAGCGGAGTCTGTAGTATTAACGCACTGTCCGCCATTTCCGGAAGCACGCATAACATCGATACGGCAGTCGTTCATGTCAATCTGTACGTCTACCTCTTCCGCCTCAGGCATAACAGCCACCGTAGCAGTGGAGGTATGGATCCGTCCTCCGGATTCTGTCTCCGGCACACGCTGAACGCGGTGAACGCCGCTCTCGTATTTCAGCTTGGAATATGCGCCTTTTCCAGTGACCATAGCCACCACTTCCTTAAAGCCTCCGATACCGTTCTCATTTAAACTGATGATCTCTACCTTCCATCTCTGGCTGTCCGCATAGTTGGAGTACATGCGGTATAATTCTGCTGCAAACAGGGCTGCCTCGTCTCCGCCTGCTCCTGCCCGGATCTCCAGGATAATATTCTTATCATCGTTGGGGTCCTTGGGAAGAAGAAGGATCTTGAGCTCATGCTCCAGCTCCTCAATGCGCTTTTTCGCGTCAGACAGCTCCTCCTTCGCCAGCTCCCTCATATCTTCGTCGCTTTCTTCCTCCAGCAGGGCCAGGCTGTCCTCCACATCCTGCTTGGCCTGCTTATACTGCTTATAAGCCTCCACGATAGGGGCCAGATCCGCCTGCTCCTTCATAAGCTTGGTGAAACGCTTGGTGTCCTGGGTCACGTCCGGATCCCCCAGCATCAGCATCAATTCCTCATAATGAATCAACATATCGTCCAGTTTATCAAACATATCTATCTCCTGCTCCTGCGATTATTCAAACCTCCGGCTGAAGCCGGTTCCTTCCGTGTCTTAGGGCCGCTCTCTATCCCCTTTAGGGCCATCTGGCGCACACGACCCGATCCTTTCCTGCCAGATCCTTTACTGTCCTGATCTTCTCATACCCATTGTCAAAAAACAGCTGCTCCACTGCCTGGGACTGATCGTGGCCGATCTCCATATAAATCCAGCCCCCCGGAACCAGATAAGCCATTCCCTCTTCTGCTAAAATCCGGTAAAATGCCAGTCCATCATCCGCCCCGTCTAAGGCCATTCTCGGTTCGTGATCCCGAACTTCCGGTTCCAGCCCCTCAATGATCCGGCTGGGAATATAGGGAGGATTGGATACGATCACATCAAACGGCTGCCCCGGATCCAATGCCTGGAACATATTGCTCTGAATCCAGTTTATCCTGGAAGACGTCATTCGTTTGACCTCTGCAGCCCCGTCATCTGCCGAATCTCCCAGCAGCCGGTCCCCATTTTTCTTTGCCACAGCCAGGGCTTCCTGAGACAGATCCAGGCCCGTTACCTGGAGGTATCCTCCCAACCGGGCCAGGCTGACAGCAATACAGCCGGAACCGGTACAGACGTCAAGGATCCGTTTATCCTTTTCCTTCTGTTCCTCCAACACCAGCTCCACCAAAGTTTCCGTATCCTGGCGCGGCACTAAGACATGTTCGTTCACCTGAAACTCCAGCCCCATGAACCATTGGACCCCTATAAGATGCTGCAAAGGGATCCGCTTGGCCCTTTTCCTGATCCATTCCTCAAAACAGACCCTTGCTTCCGTTTCCCCGCTGTCCTCTGAAAGCTCTCGGTTTCTCACTGCCAGGAAGGAGGACAGGCTGAGATGAAATGCCTCTAAAAACAGATATCTGGCGTCTAACTCCGGCTCCGGCACTCCCGCCTGCTGAAGCGCCTCTGTCCCTCTGGCAAGCAGCTGCCCCATCGTCATATCCCTCTCCTCCCCTCAAACAAGATCATTCCTTCTTCCAGCCCGGAAAATTCTCATCCAGATAAGCTCTCCAGTCAAATACCGTCTCTACGGCCGCGATAGCCACTTCAATCATAGAGTCATCCGGCTCCGTCGTGGTGAGACCCTGCATCCACATTCCTGGGCGGCTGAGAAGATTCACCAGCTTGGAATCATGACGGCCCGCAAACCGCAGAAATTCGTAGGACACGCCTGCGATCACCGGTATAAGCAGGATCCGGCTGAGCACTCTCAGCCAAACCGTATCCACGCGGATAACCATAAAAAATAAAATACTGATGACCATGACGATCATGATAAAGCTGGTTCCGCACCGCTTATGCTCCTTGGAGCTGGCCCGCACATTTTCTACATTTAATTCCAGGCCATGCTCGATGCAGTTGATGCACTTGTGCTCAGAACCATGGTACATAAATGTCCGCTTAATATCCTCCATCCGCGACACCAGCTTAATGTAGCAGATAAAAATCACAATGCGGATCACTCCCTCTAAAACAGCCATGAGGGTTTCTGAATGGATCACGCTGCGGCACAAACGGGCAATCAGCAGGGGAAGGATCATAAAAATACCGATTGCCATAGCAAAGGAAAATACCATGACCACACTCATCAGAATGCTCTCCAGCTTTTCCCCGAAAACCCTATCCAGCCATGCCTCGATCCGGCTTGGTTCTTCCTCCTCATCGTCCTCAAAAAAACTGCAGGACCAGGTGAGAGCCCGCATTCCCACTACCATGGAATCCACAAAACTGAAAATACCTCTTATAAAGGGCAGACCCAAAAACGGATATTTCTTCGTCATGCCCACATAGGTATCCTTTTTCACCTCAATATCCCCATCTGGCTTTCGGACCGCAATGGCGTAGTCCGTGCCATTCTGCATCATGATGCCCTCGATCACGGCCTGACCGCCGATCCCTGAATATTTCATTGTCACAACCTCTCTGATGTAGAAAAAAGGAACTCTGTCCCGCGTAAACCAGAAAGGGTTGAGCCTGATTCAGCTCAACCCTCATCTCTCTGCTTATTAGTTGGCGTTCATGCCATATTTACGATTGAACTTATCAATACGTCCA
>CABQJX010000003.1 GCA_902464595.1 uncultured Lachnoclostridium sp.
ATCTGCTGCACCGGTAACGCGCATAGCCTGGTATACATACGTCCGTCCGGACAGGGGATCACGGATCGCGCCGCCCAGACAGGTGGCTGCGCCTCCGAAGGGCTCGATCTCTGTAGGATGATTGTGGGTTTCATTTTTAAAGTTTACCAGCCACTCTTCTGTTGTGCCGTCGATCTCAACAGGAACTACGATGCTGCAGGCATTGATCTCGTCAGAAACCTCCATATCCTCCAGCTTGCCTTCGCTGCGCAGCTTTTTCATGGCCATAAGAGCCAGATCCATAAGGCATACATATTTGTCTTTGCGGCCTTTATAGATCTCCTCACGGTCAGCCAGATACTGATGGTAGGTATCCTCCATGGGCTTTCTGTAATCGCCGTCGGTGAAGGTTACATTTTTTAACTCTGTGGAGAAGGTGGTGTGGCGGCAGTGATCGGACCAGTAGGTATCCAGGACGCGGATCTCCGTGACGGAAGGATCCCGCTTTTCTTCCTCTTTATAATAGGCCTGGATGTGGAGGAAATCCTTAAAGGTCATGGCCAGGTTTAAGCTGGAATAAAGTGTCTTTAATTCACTCTCAGAGCACTCTTTAAAGCCCTCAAAGATCTTAATATCTTCAGGGGTATCAAATACGGTCACCAGTGTTTGAGGCTTGTCCTCCCCTGCTTCCCTGCTGTCCACTGGATTGATGCAGAAGCTTTTTACAGCCTCTTTCTGGCTTTCAGTCAGGGGTGCGGTGATCACATAAGTGGTGGCGGACCGGATAACAGCCTCCTCATCTTCCTTTAACAATTTTACGCACTGCATGGCAGAATCAGCCCTCTGGTCAAACTGGCCTGGAAGATATTCCACAGAAAATACAAGATCCTCCGGATTTTTCGGAAAGGTTTCTTCGTATATAAAATCCACCGGCGGTTCAGAAAAAATAGTCACCAGCGCTTTTTTATAAGTCTCCTCAGACAGATTTTCAATGTCATAGCGGATCAGAACCCGCACACCGGACACCTGATCGATACCCAGGTAATTTTCCAGTTCTTCCCGGAGCTCTCCGGCCTTTACGGCATAGTCCGGTTTCTTTTCTACAAAAATACGTTTTACGCTCATTTGGCAACCTCCTGCTCTTAAATCATGGCAGCTGCCCGGAACAGTCCGGGCGGCGCTGTCTTAGGATACGAATAAATGACATCAGTATAACATCAATGTTATCATACCACAGAAGGTATAAATTAGTAAAATTAATATATTTAATTACTGATATATGGAGAACTTATAAATTGGCCATGTCCTTAGAAAACCATTTCTAAATACCTGTGGCATGGGGGCAGAAGTTGTGCTATACTAAATGAATTAAAAACCAGGAGATGACAGAGCATATGAAAATCGGATTTGACAATGAAAAGTATCTGACTATGCAGTCAGAACATATCAGAAAGCGTATTGGGGAATTCGGGGACAAATTGTATCTGGAGTTTGGAGGAAAGCTCTTTGATGATTACCATGCATCCAGGGTACTGCCCGGGTTTGCTCCGGACAGCAAGCTGCGCATGCTGCTGCAGATCGCAGACCAGGCGGAAATCGTTATTGCCATCAATGCCGCAGATATTGATAAAAATAAGATACGCCATGATCTGGGCATCACCTACGATGAGGATGTGCTTCGTCTGATCCAGGAATTTCACGATAAAGGGCTGTACGTGGGCAGTGTCGTGATTACACAGTACAGTGGGCAGAGCGGGGCAGACCAGTTTAAGGCTAAGCTGGAGCACAGGAATATCAAGGTGTACCGCCATTATTCCATTGAGGGCTACCCCAGCAATGTGCCTCTCATTGTCAGCGATGAGGGTTATGGAAAGAACGATTACATTGAAACCACCCGTCCGTTGGTGATCATTACCGCGCCGGGACCGGGAAGCGGAAAAATGGCTACCTGCTTATCCCAGCTGTACCATGAGAATAAGAGGGGCATCAAGGCAGGATATGCGAAGTTTGAGACCTTCCCAGTGTGGAACCTTCCGTTAAAGCATCCGGTCAATCTGGCTTATGAGGCGGCTACGGCTGACTTAAACGATGTTAATATGATCGATCCTTACCATTTGGAGGCATATGGGGCCACCACAGTCAATTACAACCGGGATGTGGATATTTTCCCGGTGTTGAACGCTATTTTTGAGGGGATCTACGGCGAAAGCCCCTATAAGTCTCCCACTGATATGGGCGTGAATATGGCAGGTTTCTGTATTGTAGACGATGATCATACGCCGCTATTACCAGGCGCTGAACCGGCTGGCAAAGGAGGAGGGAAATTCCGACGAAGTTTACAAGATCAATCTGCTGATGAAAAAAGCGAATATTGACGTTTCCATGCGCCGGGTGATCGGAGTCTGCCTGGAACGGGCAGAGAAGTCCGGCGGTCCTACAGCAGCAATGGAGCTGGAGGACGGAACCATTGTCACTGGAAAGACAAGCCCTCTCTTAGGCGCTTCCGCCGCTCTTTTGCTGAACGCGATCAAGGTTTTGGGGGATATTCCCCACGGCATCCATCTGATCGCACCGTCTGCTATCGAGCCGATCCAGACGTTAAAAACCCAGTATATGGGAAGCAGGAATCCGCGCCTTCACACAGACGAGGTGCTGATTGCCCTCAGTATGAGCGCTGCTACAGATGATACGGCAAAGAAGGCTCTGGCACAGCTGCCGAAGCTTAGGGGCTGTCAGGTCCATACCTCGGTCATGCTGTCAGAGGTGGATATTAAGGTGTTCAGCAAGCTGGGAGTGCAGCTGACTTCCGAACCGGTTTACGAGCATAAGAAGATCTATCATTAGACCGATCTCCCGGGATTTCCTGCTGAAATTTGTTCACCAGGGATCCTGGGAGTATTTTTAATTTTATTGCATCGATTCAGGGAGGCGGGCAAGCCGGACAAGAAGATGCCCCTCCTGAACAGTTCCATTTTATTTTGGAAGGAGAAGAGACGAGAGATGAAAACAGCACTGACAAGAGAAGAAGCGCTCCATGGGCTGGCCAGCCATAATAAAGAGCCTTTTCATATCCTCCACGGGCTTACGGTGGAAGGTGTGATGCGGTGGTTTGCGAAGGAAGAAGGCTTTGGGGAGGAGGAGGACTTCTGGGGACTGGCTGGACTGCTCCACGATATTGATTTTGAGGAGTACCCGGAGGAACACTGCAAAAAGGCTCCAGAGCTTCTTACAGCGATGGGAGCTGAGCCGGAGCTGATCCATGCGGTGTGCAGCCATGGTTATGGACTGGTCTCTGATGTGGAACCGGAGCATCCGATGGAGAAGATCCTGTTTGCAGCAGATGAACTCACAGGCCTGATCGGAGCGGCTGCCAGGATGCGTCCATCCAAAAGCGTGATGGATATGGAGGTATCCAGCCTGAAGAAGAAATTTAAGGATAAGCGTTTTGCAGCAGGCTGTTCCAGAGAAGTGATACGCGCAGGTGCAGAGCGGCTAGGCTGGACTCTGGAGGAGCTGATGGAAAAGACCATACAGGCCATGCGCTCCTGTGAGTCTTCTGTGGCAGAGGAAATGAAAAAGTGGGAAATTTAAGACTTTAACGTGTTGACACGACAGAAAAATTAGAGTATGATTTGTACTTATAATACCCTTTTGCCATAGAAGAGATCATAAGTTCCTTATATCAGAAAGGGAAAGAACAGGGGAGACATACAGATGAAAAAAGTAGTAAAATTCGGCGGAAGCTCTCTGGCCAGTGCAAAACAGTTTAAGAAAGTGGCCGATATTATAAAGGCCGATAAGACAAGACGGTATGTAGTGCCTTCCGCTCCTGGAAGGCGCAATGACAAGGATGATAAGGTGACGGATCTGCTCTATGCCTGCTATGATGCGGCTTCCTCCGGGGCTTCCTATAAAAAGATCCTGGAAAAGATCAAAAGCCGGTACACAGATATTATTGACGGGCTGAACCTGAACTTGAACCTGGATCATGAGTTTGAGCGCATTGAGGAGGAATTTTTGGCAAAGGCGGGCAGGGATTATGCTGCCTCCCGGGGAGAGTATCTGAATGGCATCGTCCTTTCCAACTATCTGGGATATACCTTTATTGATGCTGCTGAGGTGATTGCCTTTGACGAAAAAGGGGCTTTTGACAGTGAACTTACGAACACAGAGCTTTCGGAACGTCTGGAGCATGTGGAGCGGGCTGTGATACCAGGCTTTTACGGCTCTAAACCGGATGGGAGCATCAAGACCTTTTCCAGGGGCGGCTCCGATATTACCGGTTCTCTTGTGGCTAAGGCCATTCATGCAGATATGTATGAGAACTGGACCGATGTATCCGGCGTTTTGGTGACAGATCCCAGGATCGTGGATGATCCGGAAGTGATCGAGACCATCACTTATAAGGAGCTGCGGGAGCTGTCTTACATGGGAGCCAGCGTACTCCATGAGGACGCCATTTTCCCGGTGCGCAAGGAAGGGATCCCTATTAATATCAGGAATACCAACCGTCCGGAGGATAAGGGAACTCTGATCGTAGAGAGCACCTGCCGCAAACCGCGCTACACCATTACGGGAATTGCAGGAAAAAAGGGATTCTGCTCGATCAATATTGAGAAAGCGATGATGAACTCAGAAGTAGGGTTTGGGAGAAAAGTTCTTAGTGTATTTGAGCAGTATGGGATCTCATTTGAGCATATGCCCTCCGGAATTGATACTATGACGGTTTATGTGCATCAGTCAGAGTTTGAGGAGTACGAACAGTCTGTGATCGCGGGGATCCACAGGGCAGCAGAGCCGGATACGGTGGAGCTGGAGGCAGATCTGGCGCTGATCGCTGTGGTTGGGAGAGGAATGCGTTCCACCCGCGGGACAGCAGGACGTATTTTCTCAGCATTGGCCCATGCAAGGGTCAATGTAAAGATGATCGATCAGGGCTCCAGCGAGTGGAATATCATCATCGGAGTCAAGAACGATGATTTTGAGACAGCCATACGTGCGATCTACGATATATTTGTGACCACAGAGCTGTAAGAGGAGAGGGAAGGATCAAGGAATATGACGGAAAAAGAGAGGATGCTGTCCCAGCAGCTTTATATGGCCTCAGATCCGGAATTAGTGAGGGAACGCAAGGAGGCGAAGCGGCTGACCCGTTTGATCAATGATTCCACAGAAGACCAGGCAGAGTACCGCATCCAGCTTTTTAAGGAGCTTTTTGGAAAAGTAGGGAAAAATATCTGGCTGGAACCGCCTCTCAGAGTGGATTATGGGTGCAATACCTATATTGGGGACAATTTTTTTGCCAATTATGAATGCATTATTTTAGACGTGGGCAGGGTCATCATTGGGGACAACGTGATGTTTGGCCCGAGAGTCGGGCTCTATGCCGCAGGTCATCCGGTGGATCCGATGGTGAGAAATTCACTCTTGGAATACGGAAGGGAGATCCGGATCGGAAATAATGTGTGGGTTGGCGGAAATGTTACCATTAATCCGGGAGTTGCCATTGGAGATAATGTGATCATCGGATCAGGTTCTGTTGTAACAAAGGATATTCCGGCGAATGTGATCGCCGCCGGGGTTCCATGTAAGGTTCTGCGGGAGATCACGCCCGAAGATCAGGCATACTGGGAAGAACAGGCGCGGCTTTACTGGGAAGACCGGTCAGGAAAACAGGGAGAATAGGGCAGAAGGCTGCCATAGCTTATAAAAGAAAAAAGGAAAGAAAACAGAAAAGAAAAACAGAAAGGCCGGAAGCAGCTGTCAGAAGAAAGAGCTGCTTCCGGCCTTTGGTTTAGTTGGATACTACCAGGGTACTGAGACCATCGGCCGTGTTCTGTCCGTTGAACAGGTACAGCGTATAGGAGTGATTGGAGTTCATGCTGGCGGAAGTGGTGGCTATATAGTGATTGTCATAGGCTCCGGTCCGGGAAATGTACATTTGATACCAGCCTGGATAAAAGCTGGTGTAAGGGGTTACTTCCCTGTAACGGATATTGGTAAAGGGTGTGTAGGAGTTTCGTCCGCTCTCTAAGGTCACGTCAAAGGGGCCCAGATCCTGGGAAAGGCTGCAGACGCGCAGGCAGGTATTCCCTGAGGGAGCGCTGCAGGAAAGATCGGAGATCTCCATCACATCAAGCCCGCTGGCTGTATTGATAATGGCTAACGTCATGGAGGAGGAGGAACGGATCTGGATCTGTTTTTGTACGTACACATAGCCGTCAGCCCCGGAAATAGTTACAGTCTGCCTGCCCGGTACTGCCTGGACATACCGGGTTATGTCTCCGTTCCCCAAGCTGCTTGCCACCAGCCAGCTTCCCAGATAAACGTAGAAGGGGTGATAGCCCGATGATCCGTTCAGGATGCGGACACGCCCATAGGGAGCAGAGCTGCAGCTGTAGCAGGGGAAGGTGATGCCGGGAATAACCGTTACAGCACCGCTGCCTCCGGGAAAAACAGGGCGGAAGATCGGGGGGAAAGGGGGACGGTTTCCGCTGTCCACAGGCCCTCCCTCCCCTGGGTTTGGAAGGGGGATCACCGGTATCTCGCCGCCATTGTCCTGGGAAGCACCGCTGTCTACAGGGCCTCCTTCTCCTGGGTTGGGGAGAGGGATTACGGGAATGGCATCCCCTTCGTTCTGAGCGGCCCGAACCGTCCCTTCATATCCATTTCTGTTGGACGTATGATAGATTTGCTGACTCATAGTGACCTCGCAAAAGATAGATTCCCTATATTCTATTCCGACAGCAGCCAGGAGGTGCATATTGCAGTTCACAGGAAATCCGGTGAACTGCAGCCTTTTTAGGCCCGTTTCTGCATGGCTGGCTATGGAGCGCATATAATGAAAAGGAATCCCTATGTCAGGAGGCAGGTGTATGCTGCTGCAGGCCGTATGCGCCCTGGGACTTCCAAAGGATGTGGTCCTGGGAGACGTGCTGATCAGTTTTGTGGGACAGAGCCAGGTGAATATAGAAAATTACCGAAGCATCCTGATCTATACCGACTGCCTGATCAAGATACAGACAAGAAAGGGCAGGATCGCCATACGGGGGGAGCGATTGCGTATCGACCACTACACATCAGAGGAGATGGAGATAACGGGGGTGATCGGATCGCTGGAATTTGAAATGGGAGGGAACCTTTTGTGAAATGGATCGGGAAAAAAATGGGAGGGTATGTGAGACTGCGCTTAAAAGGCGGTTCCCCGGAACGTTTTTTTAATCTCTGCTGTGCCAGAGGGATCCAGATATGGGATATACTTTGCCTGGGCTCCGGGGAATATGAGTGTTTCATGGAGGTGAAAGGGTTCCGGCAGATCCGGCCCCTTGTGAAAAAGTCTGGTGTCCGCCCCCATATTGCCGGGCGGTTCGGCCTTCCTTTTTTTCTGTACCGCAACCGGAGCCGGTGGTATTATGGCGCTGGACTCATGGCATTTTTCCTGGTGATCTTTTTTATGTCCCGCTTTATATGGAAGATTGAGATCCAGGGGAATTATCGGTACACCAGGGATACCATTATGACCTTTCTTGAGGGAGAAAAGATCAAAAGCGGAATAAAAAAGAGGCAGGTGGACTGCGATATGCTGGAGGCCTCGATCCGCAGCACATTTCCTGAGATCACATGGGTATCCGCCCAGGTGTCGGGGACACGTTTGGCAATTTATGTAAAAGAAAATGAAGCTCTATCAGAGATTCCCGAAAAGGATACTTCTCCCTGCCATATCGTGGCAGATAAACAGGGAGTGATCACTTCTATGGTGGTGAGAAGCGGCATACCAAAGGTAAAGGTAGGGGATGCGGTAGAGCCGGGCCAGATCCTTATAGATGGCTATGTCCCTATCATAGGAGATGACGGACAGGAGATCAGCGGGTATATGGTACGGGCAGATGGGGACATTGAGGTAAAGACCGTCCGCACCTATGAGAGAGAGATCCCCATGCTCTGCAAGGAGCGGGTTCCTACGGGAAAAGAGAAACGGGGCTGGTATGTAAAAGCGGGAAAATG
The DNA here is from genome assembly GCA_902464595.1 of uncultured Lachnoclostridium sp. Lineage (GTDB taxonomy): Bacteria > Bacillota > Clostridia > Lachnospirales > Lachnospiraceae > Enterocloster. The sequence goes on from CABQJX010000003.1 coordinate 7,984, forward strand.
GCTCTTTACCTGTCTTTTTCCACCGGGAAGGGAGGGAGAATGGGATTACACCATGGAGGAGCATCAGCTCCGGCTGTTGGGAGATCTTTATCTGCCTGTTTACGGGGGAAGGATCAAGGGAAGGCAGATGGTTTCCTATGAGCGCCGGTACAGCCAGGAAGAATTGGAGTTTCTTTCCAAAGCCGTCAATTTGCGTTTTGCCAAAAATTTAGAGGAAAAGGGGGTACAAATTCTTGAAAATAATGATAGAATAGAAAGGAGTGTATCTCAATGCCGTCTGATGGGAGAACTGGTGACAGAGGAATCCATCGGAAGGCCAGAGCGGGCTAGAGAGCCTGTGACAACGCCTGACGCAGGTTCAGGCACAGAACCGGAGGAGACAAAGACAGCACAATGAGTGTAATCGAGACCATGATCGACATTCCAGCAGAGCATGAGCGGAATGTCTGCGGACAATTTGATGCCTACTTAAAGAAAATTGAGCGGACCCTGCATGTGACGATGATCGCCAGGAACGGTGAGATCAAGCTGATCGGGCCGGAGAAGACAGTGGGACAGGCAAAAAGCGTGTTCAACAACCTGATCCAGCTTTCCATGCGCGGCAATACCATCACAGAACAGAACGTAGACTATGCGCTGTCCCTATCCTTTACGGAAAATGACGGACAGATATTAGAGATCGATAAGGACATTATATGCCGTACCATTACGGGAAAGCCAGTGAAGCCAAAAACTCTGGGACAGAAACATTATGTGGACGCTATACGCAAAAAGATGATCGTTTTTGGAATCGGGCCTGCGGGAACCGGAAAGACCTACCTGGCTATGGCAATGGCAATCCAGGCATTTAAGAACGGGGAGGTAGGACGGATCATCCTGACACGGCCTGCCATTGAAGCAGGAGAAAAGCTGGGATTTCTGCCGGGAGATCTGCAGAGCAAGATCGATCCCTATCTGCGTCCTCTTTACGATGCGCTGTATCAAATCATGGGAGCGGAGAGCTATCTGCACAACTCAGAGAAGGGGCTGATCGAGGTGGCGCCTCTGGCATATATGAGAGGGCGGACGCTGGACAATGCCTACATTATCCTGGACGAGGCCCAAAATACTACCCCAGCCCAGATGAAGATGTTTTTGACAAGGATCGGTTTTGGCTCCAAGGTTATTATCACGGGAGACCAGACCCAGAAGGATCTTCCGGGAGGAGCGGCTTCCGGTTTGGATACTGCCCTGAAAGTCTTAAAGAAAATCGACGATATTGGATTTTGCTATCTCACCAGCTCCGATGTGGTGCGCCACCCGCTGGTGCAGAAGATCGTCCAGGCTTATGATGCTTACGAGCAGAGAAACCAGAAAAATGAGGCTAAGAACAGCGAATCCAGGAATACACCGCCCTCAGGACGGTTTAAGCGGGAGAGGAGATAAAAGAGCATATGACGATAACCATTGAGTATGAGGCGCAAAAACAGCTGGATCTTCCCTACAGAGAGATCATTGAGGAGATCGTCCTGGCGGCCATGGATTATGAAGAATGTCCCTATGAGGCAGAGGTAAATGTGATCCTAACAGACAATCCGGCTATCCAGGAGATCAACCGGGAGCACCGCCAGATTGATGCCCCTACGGATGTCCTCTCCTTTCCGATGGTGGATTATGAGACGCCCTCTGATTTCGACCATGTGGAGGAGGCGGCCGAGGACTATTTTAATCCGGAGACAGGGGAGCTTATGCTGGGTGATATTGTGATCTCCGTGGATAAGGTGGAGGAACAGGCAGAGCAGTACGGCCATTCCCAGAAGCGGGAGCTGGCTTTTCTGGTAGCCCACAGCATGCTCCATCTCTTTGGTTATGACCATATGGAGGATGAAGAACGGCTGGTAATGGAACAAAAGCAAAGAGAAATTTTGGAAAGCAGGGGGTACACAAGATGATAAAACGGTTCAAAGGCCTGTTGGCAAAAGGAGTCCTGTGTTTTGGGGCAGCCCTGATCCTTTGGGGCTGCGGAAGGCAGACAAGCGCGCCGGAAGCGTTCGTTTCTTCCTCCGCTGCCGGGGAGGCCGGTGAATCGGAAATTTTCATCTATTCAGATGGGTTTTCAGGAAAGGAAGACTCAGATACAGGGAAGGAGGAGACAGGGGATCCGAACTTGCCTGACTATTATCTGCCGGAGGAACGGGTGGAGACAAACGGTATGATCCGCAGCTATCTCACCGGCCAGCTGGTGGAGGCGGAAAAGGGAAACCGCCGGCCTGCTGCCGTAATGATGAGCAATGACAAGGCCGCCCTGCCCCAGTACGGATTGAATCGGGCTGGGGTGGTCTATGAAGCCCCAGTGGAGGGCGGAATGAACCGCTACATGGCTTTGATCGAGGATTACGACGGCCTGGAGCGGGTGGGGTCGGTGCGCAGCTGTCGAACCTATTATACTTATTTTGCCCGGGAATTTGATGCGGTATATTTTCATGTGGGCCAGAGCACGTTCGCAAAGCCTTATCTGAAAAATGTGGATCATATCAACGGGCTGGAGGCAGTGGGAAACACAGCCTATTACCGTTCCAGGGATAAAAAATCCCCCCACAATGCATACACCTCATCAGACCGCATGACGGCGGCTGTGGATGAGATGGGCTACCGCACGGGATACGAAAGCTCCTATCAGGGCCACTATCTCTTTGCCAGGGATGGGAGAGAGGTATCCCTTGAGGGAAAAAGCGGGGCCATAGGAGCCCGGACAGCCAAGACGGGATATGGAATGAACCAGGCATATTTTACCTACGATCCTTCCGATGGCCTTTACCACCGTTATCAGTACGGGGGAGTTCACCAGGGGAGCGAGGGGCCTTTGGCTGTGAAAAATGTGATCTTCCAGTATTGCCCTGTGGGCCGTTATGCCAGCACAGAGTATCTGGATATCAATGTTCATGCCCAGGAATACGGGTATTATATGACAAATGGAATGGCGATCCCGGTCAGCTGGAAGAAGGACGGGGAGTTTGGCGTCACCCATTACTATGACGGGGAGGAAAATGAGATCGTGCTGAATCAGGGGAAAACCTGGATCTGCATTATCCCTACCCGGGATTTTGAGAAATCACAGATTATAAGCGAGGACACACAGTAAGAGACATGAATCCAGGCAGAAGCAGAAAAAAAAGTGCAAAAAAGAAAGCGGCTAATTTTGTGATCCAGGGAAGCATACTGGCTATGGCAGGCATTGTGGTGCGGATCATCGGTATGCTGTACCGGATGCCCTTAAACGACATCATCGGCAAGCAGGGAAACGGATATTATACGTCAGCCTTTAATGTCTACAATATCCTTTTGATCCTGTCCTCCTACAGTATGCCGGTGGCGGTATCCAAGCTTGTATCCGCCCGCCTGGCCAGAGGCGAGTATAAAAACTGCAGCCGTATCCTGAAGGCAGCTCTCCTTTACGCTACCCTTGCAGGGGGGATCGCCTCCGCGGCGCTGTGGTTTGGAGCCGATCTTTTTGCACAGCTGATCAAAACTCCCTTCAGCCGATACGCTTTAAAGACCATGGCTCCCACCATATGGATCATGGCTTATCTGGGGGTTCTCAGGGGATATTTCCAGGGGACTGGGACTATGGTTCCCACTGCCGTATCCCAGATCTTAGAACAGATTGTCAATGCTGTGGTCAGCGTGGTGGCAGCGGGGATCTTATTCGGCGTAGGAGAATCCATGAATGCAGCCAGAGGTGCAAAGGAGTATTCCTATGCTCTGGGAGCAGCGGGAGGGACCATTGGAACCGGTATGGGAGCCCTCACCGCCTTTTTATTCTTCCTGTGCCTGACAGCTTCCAGCCGGAATGAGCGCAGGAGACAGGCAAAAGAGGATGCTGCCGGATATGTGGAGAGCTATCCCCATTTGTTTTACCTTCTGACAGTGACCATCCTTCCTATTGTGGTCAGCAGTGCGATCTACAACTGCTCCAATGTGGTGGACAACTATTTATTCGGCCAGGGAATGGACCGTCTGGGATTTGCGGAGGATGCTATTGCCACATCCTGGGGAGTTCTGGGGCAGTACCAGCTGCTGTTTAACATACCAGTGGCTGTTTCTAACGCATTATCCTCCTCTCTGATCCCCTCCCTTACACGGGCCGTGGCCAGCCATAACCGGAGGGACAAGCTGGACCGCATTGCCACTTCCATACGCTTTTCCCTTCTCATCGCTGTTCCAGCTGCTGTAGGGATCACTGTTTTAGCGGAGCCGGTATGTAATCTGCTGTTTATCAGTGAGGATAACAGCCTTTTGATCCGCCTGTCTATGGTGGGTTCCCTGGCTGTGGTATTCTATTCCCTTTCCACAGTGACAAACGCTGTGCTGCAGGGCTTAAACCATATGGACGCCCCTATACGCCATGCTTTGGCGGCTCTGTTGATCCATGTGGCGGTGTTGGAATGTCTCCTTTTGGTGTTTCAGATGGGGATCTACAGTGTGGTTTTTGCCAATATTGTCTTTGCCCTTACCATGTGTCTGCTAAATGGCTGGTCCATACGCAGGTATGCAAAATACCGGCAGGAATACAAAAAGACCTTTCTTCTTCCAACATTATGCGCGTTCCTTATGGGGGCGGCGGCGTGGGGCGTATCGCAGCTTATGTATATGGTTCTCCCTGTGAGCTGGGAGAGCGGACGCCTTGGCATGGCTATGGTGGTTTTCCCATCTGTAGCTGTGGCAATACCGGTTTATGCCATTCTGTTGGTGAGGCTGAAAGCGGTGGAGAAGGAGGAGCTGAAACGGATGCCGGGCGGAGCCCGTCTGGTAGGGCTTTTAGGCAAATTACGGTTACTATAGCAGGCTTTGGCTGTGGGATGAATGATATTGCGAAAATACAGAAAGAGGTTCGTTCAAAATGAAAAACGAAGCGGAAAAAATTGCTTTTGGAAAGCAGCTCAAAGATTTTGCCGCAACTCTGGCAAATTTTATTTCTAAGGGTGACGAGTGGACAGTGCGAGGTTTCATTGATATTTTCAAAAATATATATACAATTTCGTCCGATACTAAAATAATTTCAAAAGTGCTGGAACTTCATTTGTTCCCACATTTTCTTTCTTTTTCTGAGAGAATTGGATATGATATTGAGCTTGCAACATTTCAAAATTGGTATCCTGACTTAACATTTATATGTAAGGAGAATCGAGATATTAAATTTGCCGTTGATTTGAAAACTACCTATAGAGATGAAGACTATCCCGGTTTTTGCAATGGTTTTACACTTGGCTCACATGGCGAATATTTTATCAATCGAACCAGCACAAAGAATATTCAATATCCATATGATGATTATAGCGGACATTTTTGTCTAGGTATTATCTATTCGCGTACGATATTAGATAAAAACGAGGAAACACGTATCTATTCCATTGATGAGATAGAGAGTATGCCGGCTGTTATTAAAAATTTTTTGTTTTTTGCTGAAGAAAAATGGAAAATTGCCAGTGATAAAGGGGGGAGCGGTAATACGGCAAATATTGGAAGCATCCAAAAGATTGAAGATATTTTAAATGGAAATGGCGTATTTGTTAAAGCGGGGGAAGAATTGTTTGATGATTATTGGGCCAATTTTGGAAAAATAGAGATTCTTGTGAATGGAAAACGCAAGAAACTATCCTCTTTTGAAGAATATTTAGCGTATCGCGGTTTGCCGGTAACCTTAAATAACCCCAAAGCTGTAAAAAGGAAAATGAGATGAAAGATACAGTATATGTACCCCCAATTAAAATACAAGGAATAAAAACGAAACTGGTTCCGCTTATAAAGCAAAGTGTTGCTGTAGATAAAAATTCTGTTTGGATTGAACCTTTTATGGGTTCTGGCGTTGTTGGTTTTAATGTTGAACCGCGCTGCGCAATTTTTGCAGACACAAACCCACATATTATTGAATTTTATAATCAAATCAAGAAAGGGACTATCACGCCATATATTGTTCGGGCATTTCTTGAACGTGAGGGGAAATTGTTAGAACAAGGGGATGACAAATATTATTATACAGTTCGTACACGCTTTAATCAGGAACATGATCCACTTGATTTTTTATTCCTTAATCGAGCCTGTTTTAATGGAATGATCAGGTTCAATAAAAGTTATGATTTTAATGTTCCATATGGGCATAAGCCACAACGATTTGCAAAAGCATATATAACAAAAATTGTCAATCAAGTTGCACATGTGTCTGAGCTGCTTCAAAAATATGATTGGAGTTTTATATGCCAATCCTTTGAAAAAACAATATCTATGGCAGGAAAGAACGATTTTATTTATTGTGACCCTCCATACATCGGCAGGCATGTTGACTATTTTGATCGTTGGGATGAGCAGGCAGAAATTTCTCTGCATAAAGCGTTAGTTGATAGTAAAGCACGCTTTATGCTTTCTACTTGGGATCACAATGACTATCGGCAAAATGATTATATCGCTTCTGTGTGGGGGGATTGTGAAAAGATTACACAGGAACATTTTTATCACGTGGGAGCAAAAGAAAAAAATAGAAATTCAGTTATCGAAGCACTTTTGACCAATTATATTGTGAATGAAAAACAAAATAAATTGCTTTCGGAAAACAAGCAGATGACATTATTTGATATAGTATCTGTTTTATAGCTTTCTGGGTGTGGAAATGCCGCAAGAGCATACATTATGGCTTTGGATATTTAACCCTTTTTGACGGCAAAAGATTAAGTACTATATGTTAGGTGAAAAATCACATAAAAACAGAGGAAATTGCAGATACTGACTTTCAAAGGATACAGCCCATATAAAAGGGGCTGTCTGATCCTACGAGGAGGTTATTTCATGAAAAAGCTGTTATACTGCTTTGCTCTGTTTTTGGGTGCATCTTTTGTCTGCCTTGGAGTGATTTACGGCATTATGCGCTGCAGCATCAGGCAGGAACAGGCTTTTCCCGATACGGTGATCGAGACTGAGACCGCAGACGATATGGAGGGGCGGGCAGCCATGAGCCGTCAGGTAAAGCATGTGAAGGAGGAGACCCGCCCAAAGGAAGAATATTATCTGGTGTCAGAATCAGGGTTTCTCCTGGTATTTTGCAGTGACCGCAGTACGGTCTGTTTGTATACCCATATACCTGTAACGGATTTTCCGGAGCAGGAGCGGGCCAGGCTGATGGAGGGCATCTGGTTTCCTTCCATGATGGACATTTATCATTATTTGGAGTCCTATACCAGCTGAAAGGAGTTTTAAGCTTAGAATGAAAAAAAGGATCGTGATCATAGGAGGCGGAGCTTCCGGCCTGACGGCTGCCATTGCAGCAGCCAGGGCGGGGGCTTCGGTGACGATTATCGAACATATGGACCGGGTGGGGAAAAAGATCCTGTCTACGGGAAACGGAAGGTGCAATCTCACGAACCGAAGGATGGACAAGGATTGCTACCGCAGCAGCAGGAAGGATTTTCCCTTGGAGGTCATTGGAGGATTCGGGGTAAATGAGACCCTGGATTTTTTTCGGGAATTAGGCATAGAGCCAAAGGATCGGAACGGGTATATCTACCCATATTCAGACCAGGCTTCCGCTGTTTTGGATGTGCTTCGGTCAGAGATAAGCCGTCTGGGGGTTTTTGTCCTTTTGTCCTGTCAGGTAAAAGAAATCCGTGCCGGGCAAAAGGGAGGGTTTCAGGTGGACACGGACCAGGGAATGGTGGAGGGGGATGCATTGATCCTAGCAGCGGGCTCCAAAGCAGCCCCGTCTACAGGCTCAGACGGAAGTGGGTATGAACTTGCCAAAAAGCTGGGACATTCTGTCATAAAGCCCCTTCCCGCTCTGGTACAGCTGCGATGCCAGGGGAATCTATACCGGCAGATGGCAGGCATCCGCACAGAAGCCAGGGTAAAGGTATTCGGAAACGGAGGGCTTCTGGCAGAGGATCAGGGCGAGCTTCAGCTGACCGATTATGGTCTGTCCGGGATCCCTGTATTTCAGATCAGCCGGTTTGCCTCCAAAGCCTTAGATCAAGGGCATAAGGTATGTGTCCTGGTGGATTTTATGCCTTCCTGGGAGGAGGAAACAGCTCTGGAGCGCCTGACAGAAAGGGCAGGCCGGCTGGGCTATAAGACAGCGGAGGAGCTGTTTACAGGGCTTTTGAATAAGAAGCTGGCCCTGGTTCTTCTGAAATTAGCGGGAATCCTGCCAGAGCAGAAGGCAGGAAGCCTTTCAGCCGGACAGCTTAGAAAGCTGGCCAAACAGATGAAATCCTACGAAGCCATTGTCATGTCTGTCAACCCTTTTGCCAACGCCCAAGTGTGCTGCGGCGGGGTGGATACCAGGGAGGTGGACAGCGCTACCATGGAGTCGCGTCTGAGAAAGAATCTCTATTTTGCCGGGGAGATTTTAGATGTGGACGGTATCTGCGGGGGTTATAACCTGCAGTTTGCCTGGTCCAGCGGAATGCTCGCCGGACGGGCAGCGGCAGAGGGAAGCCAGCCCGTGAGAAGGGAAGATCGGCCCACAGGAAGCCAGCCCGCAAAGAAGGAAGATCGGCTGCTGGGAAGCCAGCCTGTGGGAAAAGAAAAACGGTGTGCAGGAAGTCAGCCTATGGAAAGAAAATCCCAGAACCTAGGGCGAAAAGGCATGGGAAAACATAGAAAGCAGAAGGATAAAAAGAGGAGACAGACATGATACGTGTGAATCAGCTGAAGGTGCCGCTGGATTATCGAGAAGAGGATCTGAGGAGAAAAGCAGCAGGACTTTTACATATTTCCCCAGAGGAGATCAGGAAGATTTCAATGGTAAAGCAGTCCATTGACGCCAGGAAAAAGCCGGATATCTGGTACAGCTGTACCGTGGATGCAGATACCGGAAGAGGGAAAGCCTGGGAGGAAAAGCTGGTGCGGCGTCTGAAAAACCGCAACATTTCTGTTTGCCAGGAAACCGTATACCGACTGCCAAAACCGGGAGAAGAGCCTCTTAAAAGCCGTCCGGTGATTGTAGGAATGGGGCCGGCCGGCCTGTTTTGCGGTCTTATGCTGGCCAGGGCGGGGTATCGCCCAGTCCTGTTGGAGCGGGGGGAGGATATAGAGACCCGGACAGCAAAGGTAGCCCAGTTTTGGGAGACCGGGAGGTTGGATCCTTCCTCCAATGTCCAATTTGGAGAGGGAGGGGCCGGAACTTTTTCCGATGGAAAGCTGAACACCCTGGTAAAGGACAGCTCCGGAAGAAACCGGGAGGTACTTCGTATACTGACGGAGTTTGGGGCAGATCCTTCCATCTGCTATGTCAATAAGCCTCACATCGGAACCGATGTGCTCAGCCGGGTGGTGATCTCCATCCGCCGGGAGATCCAACGATTGGGAGGTGAGGTGCGGTTTTGCAGCCAGGTCACAGATCTGATCCTGGAAGAAGAACCAGATGGAACCCTTCGTTTGAGGGCTTTGGAGGTCAACCATAAAGAGATCCTTCCAGTACAGGCAGCGGTGCTTGCCATCGGACACAGCGCCAGGGATACCTTTGAACGGCTGTGGGAGAAAAAGATCCCTATGGAGCCAAAGGCCTTTGCCGTGGGGCTTCGAGTGCAGCATCCCCAGAGAATGATCAACGAGAGCCAGTATGGAATCCCGGATCATAAGGTTTTAGGGCCGGCCAGCTATAAGGTGACGTGGAAAGCGGATGATGGAAGGGGAGTGTACTCCTTCTGTATGTGTCCGGGAGGTTATGTGGTCAACGCCTCCTCTGAGGAGGGAAGGCTGGCGGTCAATGGCATGAGCTACCATGACAGGGACGGGGAAAATGCCAACAGCGCTATTATTGTCACCGTCTCCCCGGAGGACTTTTGCTGCGGAGGTACACAGGGAAGCATTCGGGGGATCCCAGCTGCTCCGGCTGTTCCGGACGCCTTGGCAGGTATCCGCTTTCAGAGAAGCCTGGAGGAGAAAGCGTTTCAGTTGGGAGCCGGGAAAATCCCGGTACAGCTGTACGGAGATTTTAAGGAGAACCGTGTGTCACAGGATTTTGGCCAGGTGGCTCCTGCCTTTAAAGGGGAATATGTATTTGCCAATTTAAGGGAGCTTTTGCCGGAAACCCTGTCCCTGGATCTGATCGAAGGAATGGAAGGATTTGGAACGATGATTAAAGGATTTAACCGTCCGGACGCCGTGCTGGCAGGAATCGAGAGCCGTACTTCCTCCCCGGTGCGCCTTCCCAGAAATGAGAACATGGAGAGTGCAGTGAAGGGGCTGTTTCCCTGCGGGGAGGGAGCTGGGTATGCCGGGGATCACCTCCGCAGCTATGGACGGATTAAAGGTGGCAGAAAAGCTGATCGTGCGGTTTCAGCCATAAAAAACCTCATTTTTTAATTTTTGTAAAGTGAACAAATGGATTTGTGTTCAAAACATCTTTCATGCAGGAGAATGGATTCTGCTGTACGAAAGGTGTTTTTTATTTTGTTTTGTAGGTATAGAGATTTTGCAGTTATGACCTAGTTTCTCTTGAAAATACAGTTGGAGATATTTCGCTTATTAATTTCTGCTTTCTGCCGATAATTTACATAGATTTCCTAAGTGTCTGAAAAAAATTAAAATAAAGAATCGATTGGAAAAAGAGATGAGAAAACGACAAAAGATTCAGTTTATGGAGTTGCTGGATACGCTGTGTAAAGCGTGCAAACAGTTGATGACTCTGCCTTATGGGGGCGTTAGGGTAAATTTGTGTGCAGATATTCAGGAATTTGTCGCTGGGATGTTTGAATTTCTTCAGAAAACAGCAGATGTAGATACAACAACCTCTAAACTATTGGTAAATATGTATGAGAAACTGTTTGCAGTTAGCCAGGGACAGGAGACTACGTCTTCTCTGGTTGAATTGGCAATGCAAATTGCAGGCTGTGCAGAGCGCGAGTTGAAAGCAAATAGAATAGAAGTGGCTTTTTTTTGCTATAAAGCCAGTATGAGTGATTGTCTGGAAAGCATTTATATGGCTGCAAAGGAGGATCCGGCTTGTGATGCATATTTTATTCCTATTCCCTATTTCGATAAAAATGGGGATGGAAGTTTGGGGGCAGTCCACTGTGAGGCACAAGGATATTATTCAGAGCAGTATGAATTAACGGACTGGCAGTCTTATAAAGTGGAGGAACGTTGCCCTGATGTGATTTTTATTATGAACCCATATGATGAGTGTAATATGATCACAACAGTTCATCCGGATTATTATGCTAAAAAATTAAAGAATTTTACGGAAATGCTAGTCTATATTCCATATTTGGTTCACAGTGAGGTGATCTCGCCGGAGATGGCCGCAACACCAGGGGTTTTATTTGCAAATAAAACGATTGTTCAGTCTGAGCATGTAAGGGAACAGTATGTGAATAGTGCCTGCAAATATTTTCCTAATACCAGCAGGGAGGTATGGGAAAAAAAGATCGTGTCCCTTGGTTCTCCAAAAACGGATCGAGTCTTGTCAATGAAAAAGGAGGATTTTCCGGTTTTAAAGGAGTGGGAAAAACTTGTCAGGCAGAAAAACGGAAAACGAGTGATCCTTTATAATCTTTCTTTAGAAACAGCACTGCGTTTCTCACAGAAAGAAGCAAAAACAGCTTATTTAGAAAAACTGCGCAGTATCTTGCGTTTCTTTCAGAAAAGAAAGGATATACTTTTGTGGTGGAGACCCCATCCTTTGCTGTCTGAGACATTTCGGCGGTTAGATCAAGAGCTTTATGAGGAATATCAGAAGCTTATTAGAGAATACCAGACAGAGGGGGAGGGGATTTTTGATGGAACAGCTGATATGGATCGTGCCATCGCTTTTGCAGATGCATGTTATGGTGATGAAAGCTCATTGAATCTGCTGATGCAACTTATTGGAAAACCAGTCCTTGTTCAGAACATCCAAAATGCTGGCAGTGAGCCGGCTGTCCCAGGGAGTCGGGAACATGCAGAGCAATCTATGAAGGAATTTGTAGCAAAGGGACATTACAACAGTTATATTCTCTATGAAGTGATGGATCCTTCAAAAGGAGGATTTAGCTTGTCTGATTTTCTCGAGTATTTGGATGTAATTGAATGCTGGCGGGAAGAACAATCTGGAAAGTACAGAGCGCGTTATATAAACGCTGATGGTTCAGCGGGGCAAAAAATATACAATTACATAAAAAAGATATCAGAGGAGGCTTCAAAATGAATAAGGCAAAACGTTTTCGTGAATTGCTTAACCGTGAGGGACACTTTTTTCTGATGGAAGCTCATGACGGATTATCTTCAAAAATTGTGGAGGAAACAGGATTTCCAGCTATATGGGCCAGCGGCTTATCTATTACTGCGTCTTTAGGAGTTAGAGATAACAATGAGATTTCTTATACTCAGCTGTTAGATGTTCTAGAGTATATGAATGATGCAACAGAACTCCCCATTTTAGTAGATGGAGATACCGGGTATGGGAATTTTAATAATGCCTGTCGGCTTTTGCAGAAGTTGGAGCAGTTGGGTATAGCGGCAGTGTGTATTGAAGATAAAAAGTTTCCTAAAACAAATTCGTTTTTAGAGACTAAATTGGAAGCATTAGCTGATCCGTTGGAATTTGCAGGAAAAATACGGGCAATGAAGGAATCACAGAAGGATCCGGATTTTTGTGTGATTGCGAGATTGGAGTCTTTGATCGTGGGAGCAGGGGTAGAAGATGCTGTAAAACGTGCAAACTTGTACCTTGATGCAGGTGCAGATGCTTTGTTGGTACACTCAAAACGCCAGACCTCCAAAGATATTGATGATTTTCTTGAGGTATTCAAGCGAGATGTTCCTATCTTTCTTGTCCCTACCAAATATTATACAGTACCTACAGCACATTTGACAAAGGACAGGAGAGTCCGAGGAATCATATGGGCAAACCACAATATTCGTGTCTGCATCACTGCTATGCAGAAAGTAAGCAAAACGATTTACGAAAATACTTCTGTTGCAGATGTGGAAGGAACCATTGCCTCTGTTTCAGAAGTTTTCCGATTACAGAAAAATGAGGAATATCTGGAAAAGGAAAAAAAGTATCTTCCATCGTATACGAATGTAAAAGCTGTGATATTAGCTGCGGGAGGGCCTGGATCTTTGGGGTTTGAGCGTCCAAAGGCTCTTTTGAAAATGAACGGGAAAAGTATTTTGGAGCATCAGTTGGAAGCGATCAAGGCCGTCGGGGTTACAGATATTTCGATTGTGAGAGGATACAAAAAGGAAGAAATACAGGTTCCCGGCATAACAATGATTGATAATGATAAGTGGGCTGAAACGAATGCTGCTCACTCCCTTTCTCTTGCTGCTTCCTTGATAAGCCAACCATATTTGGTCCTTTATAGCGATGTGTTCTTTAAACGGTATCTTCTGCGTACTATGCTGGATTATTCAGAGGAATACCCTTCTGCAGATGTGATTCTTGTATGTGTTCGGGAGGATTATATTGATGCTGGATACTATTTAAGGCTGAATAAAAAGCCGGATGTATTTGACAATGACAGGGATCTAAGCATATCAGAAGTCTGCCTGGGGCGTGATGGTGGGAGAGAAGAAACTGCTGTTTATTTTAGTGGTTTGATGATGGTGAATAACTATCAGGCTGCCAGTCAGCTTCTCGAAAGCTGTGATGAGGAGCAGCTTTCTACCGCGGCATTTTTGCGTGGAGCATTAGAGGCAGGAATGCGGCTTTCGGTTATCATGTCTTCCTCAGAGGCGATTGTGGATATTAATTCTTTAAATGATTTGATGAAAGCAGGGGAGTTGGTATGATTGACACGAAACAATTTGTAGATGAACTTCTTTCAAGAGGGATACAAAAAATAGCAGGTGTCCCATGTTCCTTCTTGACACCATTAATCAACGAGGCAGAAAATAGGGGGCTCTATGAACCCTTTGTAAATGAGGGGGACGCCATGGCTTATGCCGCTGGCTCTATTCTGGCAGGGCATAGATGCGCAGTAGTGTTGCAAAACTCTGGTCTATCCAATGCTTTGTCACCTCTTACCTCTTTAAATGAACTTTTTGGACTTGGTGTGTTACTCATTATTGGAAATAGAGGAGCAGATGATGAGCCGCAGCATAGGATTATGTCAGGATGTGTGGAACCGTTTTTGGATGCGGTAGGTATCAGACATTTTATGGCAGAAGAACCAGGAGCTCTGGAACAGGCGGTGGAATATTTTGATGGAAGAAGTTCAGCGATTCTTGTTAATAGTAGGACAACTTTCTCGCCTGTCCAATTGGAGCAGAACAGCGTAAACAAGAAAGAATTTCCGCAGCGTTATCATATGCTTCAAGCAGTTTGCGAAGCAGCAGGGAAAGCTGTTATTGCCACAGCCACAGGATTTACCAGCAGGGAAATGTTTTGTGTGAAAGACCGGCCGGAAAATTTCTACATGGTTGGCTCCATGGGATGCCTTTCTTCCCTTTCTCTAGGATTGGCAGAAAATTTGAAGGAAAGAAATGTAATTGCTGTTGATGGGGATAGTGCATGTTTGATGAGATTGGGCGGATTGTATACATTAACACAGAAACATCCCAATAATCTTTTTTACCTCGTTCTGGATAATGGGGGAAATGAATCTACCGGCGGACAGAGAAATAGTCTAGGGGAAAGTCGATTGCTTGATGTGATGAGAAGCATGTATCATACAGAGGAAATTCATTCACCAGAGGAACTTTCAGAGAAAATACAACTTTTCCAAAAAAATCCTGTTTATACACAGGTTTATGCAAAGATCAGAATGGGAACTATGGAAGTTTTGCCAAGGCCTGACAGACGTCTTATTTTCGAGCAGGCACATCGGTTTACGGAGGCTCTCCGATGAAAATAGCTCTACTTTCAGATATTCATGCAAATCTTCCAGCCCTCCAAGCAGTTTTAGATGACTGCCGAAAGCAAAAGGCAGATCGGTTTTGGCTGCTGGGAGATTATGTCGATTATGGCGTTTCGGCAAAAGAAACGGTTGCTCTTTTGGAACAGCTTGATCCTGAATATGTAATTGCGGGAAATCATGATGCCTGTTTATATCTGCCATCTGTTCGAGGTAGCCAGACCCCTCATGGAAAGCAGTCTTTTTCTTATACAAGGAAAATAATAGAACAGGATCCGGAGTCATTTGTATGGCTTAGGAGTATTGTAGAAACGCCTATGATTCATCTTAAGGGTCAAAAAATCATGCTAGTTCATGGAACCATTTCTGATCCATATTGGGGGAAATTTCTTCCAGACCAAAATGTGGAGGAAGTTTTTAGTGACATGGAAAAAGAGGATGTCCGCCTGCTTTTAGCAGGTCATTCTCATAGAAGTTTTCTCTTAAACAGAAACGGAAGAAGAATTATAAATCCAGGAAGTGTTGGACAGCCTAGGGATGGCTTTCCAGAAGCTTCTTATGCAATTTTAGATGGGGAGTCAGTTATCTTCCGCCGGATTCCCTATGATGTGGAACAAGCGGCTCAAGAAATCAAAGGGAAAGGGCTGCCGGAATATCTGTGGCAGCGTTTGTATCAAGGCATATAGGAAAGGAAAGGTTTAGGATGCGAGTTTTGATCACGGGGGCAGCTGGTCTGACCGGCTCTTATCTGGTTCGTCACTGTCTGGAACAAGGGGATACTGTGGTAGGAATCGATAATTTCTTTCGCGGAACCAAGGAAAATCTTTTAGAAGTAATGGGAGAGGAACGATTTACTTTTTATGAGTGTGATTTTCGGGATTATATTAAAAAGGAGCAGGAGGTCAATTTTGATGGAATTTATCATTTGGCGGCCGTTGTTCCTACTAGATATTTCTATGAGGAGCCTTGCCTGACTTATGAGGTGAACTGTCAGGGGACTTATGAAATTTTTTTATGGGCATTAAAACATAGGATCCCCCGGTTTGTTAATGCGTCCAGTTCAGAAATATATGGACATGCAAAAGATTTTCCAACCAAGGAAACAGCGCCGTCTTTATATGATTCAGTGGAAGAAACAACCCGATGGTCTTACGCGCATGGAAAGATTATGACGGAGTATCTCTTAAATCATCATAAAGATGAAATAAAAGTCTGCCATTTACGTTATGCTAATGTTTATGGACCATATGATATTGATGATAATCATGTGATCCCTTATATTTTGAACTGTGTTGCTCAAGATAAGACGTGTCATTTAAATGTGGACGCCAAAACCATTGCTCGTTCATTCCTATATATGGAAGACTGCGCGAAAGCTACTCGCCTGGCAATGCTGCGCATGGAAAGCGGAATAAGCTACAATATTGGAAACCCGGAGGAGGTAACTATTTTTGAACTTTACAAAATAGCGGTTGAGGCTGCAAGGGATTTGGGGCTTTCCTGCCATCATTCTATGGAACTTGATATTTCCAGACCGGGTGATCCAACAAGACGTGTTCTTGATATTTCACGTGCAAGGGTTCATTTGGGATATACGCCTGAGGTGATGCTGAAAGAGGGGATAAGGAGGACACTGGAATGGATTGTCAAACAGCGGCCATAATTCTATGTGCAGGCATTGGAAGACGGATCGGCCTTGCGGAAGGGAAGAATAAATGTGCGGCCGCAGTTCAGAACACGTCTTCTGTCCAGTACAGTGTATCTTCTCTTTTGGAAGCGGGAGTGGATGTTGTTATTGTGGTCACTGGTTATGGTTCGGATTCGGTGAAAGGTGCGCTGTCAGGAAGTGTGGATAAAGGGGCTATTCACTTGGTGCATAATCCTTGGTATGACAGACATGGCTGTAATTATTCTCTGGCCTGCGGAATGGAGGAGGCTTCCAGAATGGAAGTTGGACGTGTGGTGATTGCAGAAGGGGATTCCCTTTTGCATAGGAAATCCGTTCAGAAATTATGTCAGCAGAATGCGATAGCAGCTTCTTTGGTGCGGGAGAAATCTTATATAGATAAAAAGAGAAGTGTTGTTGCAGTAGGATGTAAAAATAAAATTTTGCGTTATGAGTATGATCCTCTTCATCAGGGATATATATATATCGGTAAAGATGAGGCGGTTTTGGGGGAGAGTATGCAGCTTTGGAGTTTTTCTGGAAAACCTTTAGAAGCATTGAAAGAAGAACTGAGAGCATATAAAAATATGGCAGACCAAAGCAGGGAGCCTATGCTTCATTCTGGGGTTTATTCTATTAACAAGATTAAAGTAGAAATTGAACCAGTCTGCTCTCCAAAACCGGAAGATTGGATTAATTTAAATACGCAACAGGATTTAAGAAAGGCGGGATTGGCAAAGTGGATCAGAGAGTAATGATCGTTGGATATGGGAGTACAGGAAAATATGTGTTAGATATGCTAGTACGGTTGCCTGATTTTACTGATTGTGAGTATATTGTCGTGTCCAGGACAGAAAAAGTGGAAGCAGAAAAGAGGATCAATCTCACGCTTGTATCCGCTGGTATTTTTGGTAATTACCCCAAAGTTCGCTATAGATCCTGTGACATCAATAATGTGGAGCAGATGAGCGAACTGCTCAGTCAGGAGAAACCGGATATTATTGCATATACGGGACGCTATATGAAAGGATTTAAGTATGGCGAGTTTTCCTATCCCAATCAGATCGGTTATGGGGTATGGACACCCTTAGCGGTTGTGTTGGTAGAAAAACTAATGAGAGCTGTAAAGAGGTCGGGGATCCATACACGGGTAATCAATACAAGCTATGGGGATGCTGTATCCCCTCTGTTGAAATCTCATGGTCTAGCTCCTTATACCAGTGCAGGAAATTTGAATCACCTTATTCCAAGAATCGCAAGGGCATATGAGAAATTAAGCGGGATTCCAGCTGAACAGTGTAATGTGACATTTGTTGGCTCTCATTATGCAAATACGTATATTTCAAAAGAGGGAACAGCGAAGGGATCTCCATGTCTTCTGCATATTGAGGGAAATGAGAATATAAATGAAGATGAAATATGGAAACTTTGTGCAGTTCCGACGGCATCTGGGCCAGACAGAAATATCATGATCGCTTCAGATGTAGCTATGCTGATATGTCTTATGCTTGATCAGAGCGGAAAAGAAAAAAAGATTCATGCACCAGGCCCATTTGGAAAAATCGGCGGTTACCCGCTGTTATTCAAAAATGGGAAGATGAAAATTGATGAGACCAATTTTACGATAGAGGACATGGAACGTGTCAATGAGGGCAGCCTCAGGTGTGATGGAATTGAAGCTTTGGATGAGAATGGAATCCATTTTACAGACGAAGTAATAGGAAAAATGAAAAAGGTTTTTGAAATAGATTATCCAAAGACTCTTGCCCTGGAAGATTGCGAAAAATTTTCTGAACGATTAGCAGAACGATTAGGTGGCAGAAGGCATTGAAGATTAAGGGGACATAAACTTCTGGAGTATTATAGCAGGCATTACAACAAGAAAGAGTCTAGTTCTAATATTAGTGTGTGGAAGTAAGAAAGGAAGGAGTATATAGTGGGACAGCCATCAAAGGCGGTTAAGCTGACAGCCGATCAGCTTCGCAGGATCCAGCTAGTGGAGCTTGATATTCTGTTAGAACTTGACAGAGTATGCAGGAAACATCAGATTGATTATTTTTTGTGCGGAGGCACTTTGCTTGGGGCGGTACGTCATGGTGGTTTTATTCCATGGGACGATGATGTAGATGTAGGATTTCTTAGGGAAGATTATGAAACATTTTGCGAGGTATTTCCTAAAGAGACAGAAAACTCTAAATATTTTCTTCAGACCTGGAAATCGGATCCATATTATTTGTGGAATTATGGAAAAATTAGAAGGCTTGGAACGGAATATGTCCGGGTAGGGCAGGAACATATGAAGTACAGAACAGGAATCTCCATTGATGTATTTCCGTATGACTATCTTCCTATTAATGGGGAGCTTCAGAGAGAAATTCTTGCAAAGGCTTATAAGATACAGATGAAACATGGTATATTTTCTTATAGGCTCCCAAAGGCAATGTGGCACTCAAAGGCGATGAGGCCTATAGTGAAGCAGGCAAGGCTGTGCACATTCTGCAGAAAGGCAACTTACTCGAAAGTAGGAAGATACCAGGAGAAAAGATGGCTTCTTCGTATGGGATACTGGTTTCTTTCTCTGCTGCCTGGAAGGAAGATGGCAGCTCTGCTGGAAAAGACCGCCCGAAAATATAATGATAGAACTGTATATGGCGGCAGAGGGATTAGGCAGTTTGCTTATGCCTCTGACTGGAAATATCCAAGTCTGGGATGGAATCCTGATAAATTACTGGAACGGAAAGAAATTCAGTTTGAGGGTTTTTGGCTACGGACCGTTAAAGATACGGATTGGTATCTTTCTGGTGAATATGGAACACGCTATATGGAAATACCGCCTCCTGAACTGCGGTATGCGGTAGCACCTGCCTCAAAGATTGATTTTGGAAATGTGTTCAAGGAAATGGAATGGTGTACGGAACAATATTTTAGAACGGAAGAGGATTTCAAATGAGTGAGGTACAACAGATAAAGCCGCTGTCCGGTAAGAAGCTTCGGATACTCCAGTTGACAGAGTTAGAACTTCTTTTGGAATTTGATCGTATATGTCGTAAAAATGGAATCCGATATACGATCATAGGAGGAACTCTTTTAGGTGCGGTGAGGCATAAAGGCTTTGTTCCGTGGGATGACGATGCAGATGTGGCCCTTCTGCGTTCAGATTATGATGCTTTTGTAAAAGCCTTAGATGAGGATTTAGATAAAGAACGTTTTTATTTTCAGGATCGTTTTGTGACAGAGGCTTATCGATGGGGATATGGAAAACTCAGACGTCATGGAACATCCTTTATCCGTCCGAACACGGAACATCTTCCCTATGATCAAGGGGTGTATATCGATATTATGCCCGTTGATTATATCCCTGATGGGTTGGTAGGCCAGTGGATCTGTAATTTAATTTCATTTTTTTTCCGTAAGGCTTCCTGGTCTGAAATAGGGAAAAAGACAGAAAAAAATAGGCTTTATCGTTTTTGTTATCAGGCTTTATCTATAATCCCCCTTTCTGTTTTAAACAGAGGATTTCAGAGATTTATAAATTATTTGAATCGAAAACCTACGGAATATCTGCGGTGTCTTGCCGTTCCAGTGGTTACCTCCAAAGGACATAAGGGGTATTGGAGATATCGGTCTGAGTGGATGAAATATTTGACTGAATATGAGTTTGAAGGTTATAAATTAGTTGGTTTTGCTAACAGTGATCTTCCTTTGAGAAGAATGTATGGGGATTATATGATTCCAGTAAAGTTTCCTCCAGTAAGTTTATCGGCCTATGAACTGATTCCCCTTGAGAAAATACAGGTAGAGGAGAGATTAAAGAAGGACGTTTTGGAAAACAGTGTCAGTGATGGAGTAAATAAAGCATGAAAAAGCGAACCGCTTACAGACGTCATCTACGTTTGACAGAAAGACCCATCATTTTATATCCAGCGGGAGAATACGGACGTGAGCTGCTGAAAGAGCTTAGGAAATTGGACATAGAGCCAGAGGCATTCTGTGATGGGGATACCCGAAAAATAGGAGAAAAAATAGGAGGAATTACAGTAAGATCTTTGGAAAGTCTGTTGGAACAGTATAGTACTGAGGGAGCTTGCTATCTCATCAATTCGGCATATAATTATCCGCAGATAGAGGCAAGACTTTTGAGTGTTGGAATACCAAAGAGTCATATTCTTTCTCCAGATTTCTACACATACTGTGATACAGGGGATATACCAAGGCCATTGGAACTAAAGGCAGAAGAACGGGATAGGATGAAGGCATGTCTTTTTGACCTGCTTTGTTTTTTGCATAAGGTTTGCGTTAAGTATGAGATTCCATACTATCTTACATCAGGAACGCTTCTGGGGGCAGTTCGGCATGAGGGCTTTATCCCATGGGATGATGATATTGATATAGCCCTGTTACGCAAAGATTATAATCGGTTTTACCGGGTAGTGAAAAAAGAGTTGGGTGACAAATATGCAATCCAGGAAATGCCATCTAGAAAAAATATTGGGTTGAAAAATAGTGTTTGTCAACTTTTTGGGAGCAGTCAAAAGACAATGATCATGATAGACACGTTTCCGATTGATTTTGTAGGTACTTATCCAAATCGGCTGAATCAATTGCAGGAAAAACTTTCTCTTTCTCTTTTTCGTTTAGCAAAAAAATTCAAATGGTACGATAATAGAAGCCTCCTTTTCTGGGTGGGAAGATGGTTCCGCCTGCTTGGGATCGGAGTGGAACAGATTTGTAATCCATTTATGTCTCAATGGCTTCATTATTTCGTATGGGATTCACCTAATCTCTATAAAAATCGGGTATATGACAGAAGGCTTGTTGGAAAAAGAACTCTGTTGAAGTTTGAAGGCCAGCTATTCTATGGGCCGGAACATTATGACGCAATACTTCGTCAAATGTTCGGTGATCAGTATATGGAGCTTCCACCCGAGGAAAAGAGAATTTATCCACACACAATTTCAGAATTGATATTCCCTAAAGGGAAAAAAGAGTAAGAGGGAGTGATATTTATGAAACGATTATACATTCATTTTTTGGTGGTAACAGTAGGTCAAGCCTGCAATTTGCGATGTAAAAATTGCGGAAATTTTGCGCCGTTTGCACCAAAGGAGACTCTGCGCTATGATGTACATACCATTTTGGAGAAACTTAAAATTATTACAAAATTTGCGGATATTCGTCTTTTACAGATTCAAGGGGGAGAACCCTTTCTTTATTCTGAATTGTTTCGCATTTTAGAGTTTGTGAAACAATGTCCGTCAGTCAGAAAATGTCTGATCGCTACCAATGGGACTATTATACCTAAAAATGGGGGGGGGGGGCGAATGGCAGATACTGCAAGATGAAAAGTTTATTGTGCGTATCAGCAATTATCCTGTAAATACCGATCAAAGCAGCAGAATACAGGAATGGTGCAGGGAGAGGGGGATCCAGTCTGAACTGTATCATTTTGTATCTAAGGATGATAAGTGGTATAACCTTGGTCTGGAAATGGAATGCCATACTGCAAATGATGAACAACAGAGGAAAGCAGAGTATCGTTTTCAAAATTGTCTGTTCCGTAACTGCCTGACCCTGGAAAATGGCATCTTGGGGCGCTGTTCTAGATCTGTGATCGCAAAGCAGGTACAGGGATTTCCTGAGAAAGAGGGAGACTATCTTCCAGTAGAAGAAGATTTAGAATTTGGTGAAAGGCTGGAGCGATACATTAATATACCGCAACATATGGAAGCCTGCTGCCATTGTAATGGAACAGGAAGGGAGAATCTGATCGAGGTAGCGCTCCAGCTTGGAAAGGATTTAAGGGAATAAAAAAGTGGAAGTAAACAGTGCAGATGTTAGAGCTATCATTGAGGATCAGCTAGATCAGGGGCAGACAAATTTTATCATATTTCCATTTGGTGATGTGGGAGCAGAAATAAAGGCGATTTTAAACCATACCTATGGAATACAGGAAAAATTTATTATTGATAACCATCTTTGTAAATATAATAAAAATATTCAACCTATAGATATTTTGGAGCATATAGAATGCAGCAGATACTGTGTGATCCTGGCTTCCACAAGAATATCGATTTATGGGAAGTTAAAAGCGTTATTAGAGAAGTATTTTGACGCTTCCCAGATTCTGGAGCTAAAGTGCAATAAAGCGGGACAGATTGAGTGTTTTCAGGAAGTTGATATTAATACAGGAGAGAAGGTTGAGACTAGAGTTGGAAAGTACAGCTATGGTCCTCTCATTCCTCAGGGATATAGTGAATTAATTGAATCGATTGGGAATTTCTGTGGCTTTGCTGTTGGAAGTGCGGTTGTTCCAAACCATCCAACAAATTATATAACAACCCATCCTATGGTTTATTCATGCAGCCCCAATGTAGACAGACCTCAGACTGTAAAGTATTGTGAGATGGGAGGAAGACCTGTTTTGACCGGAATTTATCCCAAAGGATATATTAAAAAATCAGCCAGAAGTAGAATTGGAAACGATGTGTGGCTGGGAAGAAATGTGATCGTATGCAATGGCGCTAATATTGGAAATGGTGTGATTGCCGCTGCCGGAGCGGTAATTACCAAGGATATTCCAGATTATGCTGTTGTAGCCGGAGTACCAGCCCGAATCATCCGGTATAGATATGAACCAGAACAGATCAAAGCCTTAAATAGGATTGCCTGGTGGGATTGGACAGATGAGGAGATCCGCAGTCGGCACGACGATTTTTATCTGTCGGCGGAGGAGTTTATAAAAAAATATGATCCATGTTATTCTGAAAGATAGGAGAAGGTGTTATGGTAATTGGCTATACTTCAGGCGTGTTTGATCTATTTCACATCGGACACCTTAACCTGCTAAAAAATGCTAAAGGAATGTGTGACAAATTGATCGTTGGAGTTACTACAGATGATCTAAGCCTTTATAAAGGAAAAAAGCCCTTGATCCCATTTGAGGATCGGCTGGAGATTGTTCGGGCTGTCCGCTATGTAGATGCAGTTGTGCCGCAGGAGACCATGGACAAGGCAGCGCAATGCAAAAAGCTGAAAGCCTCCATTCTTTTTGTGGGAGATGATTGGTACAATACTTCTAAGTGGAATGATATTGAACGTGATCTGGAAAAAATCGGGACAAAAGTGGTCTATTTTCCTTATACAAAGGGGGTTTCTAGCACGATCATTGCCAATACACTTATGAAGACGCGCGGTTGGAAGATGGAGGGATAAAATGGTTGATCTGACATATGCAATGAGCAGTTTTCTGCAGTTTCGCACAGTGTATGATAAAAATATTTCTTTTGGAACAGAGTTGGGAATCCCACGTAGAATGGAGACTACTGTTTCAAACGGACGAAAGCCGATTCAGAAAGCGGAAGAACTTTACGAATATATAAAAACCTTTATGGAGGAAAAAATAGCCAAAGGAAAGGTTGCCCTTGCACTGAGTGGGGGAATTGACAGCGCTATCTGTGCTAGCTTTATGCCAAAAGGATCAGTTGCCTATACCTTTCAGTGTGTGGTTCCCGGGAAACAGGTAACAGATGAAGTGCCAAAAGCTAGGAAGTTTTGTGAGCTAAATGGTTTAGAGCAGCGAGTTGTAAAAATATATTGGGAAGATTATGAGCAGCTGTCAACGAAACTGTTTCAATTTACCCATGCGCCCTTTCATTCTATTGATATACAGATTTATAAAGCAGCTCTTCAGGCGAAAAAGGATGGTTTTGATACCCTGATTTTTGGACAGGGAGCAGATATGATATTCGGTGGACTCGATAAGCTTTTGTCACGGGATTGGACTATAGGAGAGTTTATTGAGAGATATTCCCATGTCATGCCGTACAAAGTTCTTAAGAAATCTGTCCTTATTACAGAACCATATGAAAAATATGAAGAAAATGGTTATATACGAACACATGATTTTTTGGATGACCATCTTTTTTGGGAAGATATTCACTCTTATGATAATGCCTGCCAGGCAGCTGGTGTAAAGTTTGAAGGTGCGTACCTGGGGCTGATCCATAAGCCATTGGATATTGAGCGGGTTCGCCGAGGTGATAGTAAATATCTAGTGCGTGAGGTATTTAAAATGTTATATCCGGATATGGAAATGGCAGAAAAAACACCAATGCCTCGCCCTATGGACGAATGGTTGGAACATTGGAAGGGGCCAAAGCGGCCGGAATTTTGGGAGAACTGTCATCAGTCCATGTCAGGGGATCAAAAGTATTACATCTGGATCCTGGAAAAATTTTTGGAGGAAATGAAATTATGAACCGCGTAGCCATCGAAACATGTCAGGGATATGAAAATGTGAATAGCGCTCTTGACAGGCTGATGAATACTTTGGACTATGATTTTTCCGATTTTATAAAGCCAGGAATGACCGTTTTTATAAAGCCTAATTGGGTAGCCTCCCGCTGGAGAGCGTCCGCGCCTCATAAAGACACATTATATAGTGTGATTACCCATCCGGCGGTGATTGAAGCAGTTGCTGACAGAGCAGCTCTTGCCCTTCAGGGTGAGGGAAGGATTATAATTGGAGATAATCCCTCCATTGATGCGGATTTTGAGGAATTAATGGAATTTACTGGGATAAGAAGATTAACAGAAAAATATGATGTACCCTGTGAGATATTAGATTTAAGGCCATTAGTCTGTCTAGATTTAAAAGATTATGGAAAAAAAGATAAAATGGCCAGTCAGCCGGGAGATCCAAGGGGAGAAGTGCAGATCAATTTAGGAAAAAAATCTATGCTGTATTATGTAGAACCCTCATTGTTCCGCGGTGTATTTGATGAAAGAGAAGACACAGTGGCCTCCCATAGTGGAGACATACAGTTATACACATTTTCTAAAAGTCTCTATGAAGCAGATGTATATATATCTGTACCAAAGCTGAAAACACACCAGAAGGTGGGAGCCACATTAAATTTGAAGGGATTAGTGGGGAGCATCACAAGAAAGAACCAGCTGGTTCACTGGAGGATCGGAACGCCAGAGACAGGGGGAGATGAATATCCAGATAGAGAGAGCCTTGAGGCTGCAAAAACAGCGAAAGTAATACATAGAGGTTCTCACCCAGGAAACGATACCATATGGCGTATGGTCGTGGATCTATACCAGGCATTTCAGGAAAGGGAGAGAAGCTGTTTTTCTGTTGTAGACGGAATTATCGGCGGGGAGGGACAAGGCCCATTTTGCCCCCATGCAAGGTATTCAAATTGTCTGATTGCTGGAAATGATCTGCTCAATGTGGATTTTGTGGCTGCTAGATTTATGGGATTAGATCCGAAAAAGATCCGTTATCTGAATTGGTTTATTGAGCAGGGATATAGGCTTAAAGATATCGAAGTGCCGGGATATAATAGCTTTTTTGAGGAAGAAACAGGGTATTTGGATTATCAGGTGGAACCTCAATGGCAGGAAATTAAGGTGAGTTTTGAGAAGTAGTCAGTGACTTTTTGGGGCTGGGGGATGATGTATATATCCATATTTTGAAAAGTTTGATCTCTTTGCATGGTGTCATCCCATGTAAGGAGATATTTTTTGATTTCATTGGGCGGAATTAGTATCGGTTGACAATTGACGGCCAGAATAAATTGGTGTAAGATAAGGGTTACATCTGTGCAGTTTCTGCATGAGAGGAGAATACAGGCCGGTTTTGGCTGAAGAAGGAGCATAATATAAATGGAGACCCAGGAACGGAATCATCTTGCGGATAAGAAACGGATCGTGATTAAAATCGGTTCCTCCTCCCTGACCCATGAGAAGACGGGGGAAGTGAACCTGATGAAAATAGAAAAGCTGGTGCGTGTGATCAGCGACCTGAGAGGAGAAGGGAAGGAAGTAGTCCTTGTATCCTCAGGAGCCATTGCAGCCGGCCGTCAGGCATTGGGACACAGGGGCCGTCCTGACAGCCTTGCCGAAAAGCAGGCCTTTGCAGCGGTGGGACAGGCCCGGCTTATGATGATCTACCAGAAAATATTTGCAGAGTACAATCAGACAGCGGCCCAGGTACTTTTGACGAAGGATACTATGGTCAATGATGCTTCCCGCTATAATGCTCAGAATACCTTTGACGAGCTGTTAAATCTGGGGGCAGTTCCCATTGTCAATGAAAATGATACGGTATCTACCTCAGAGATCCCTTATGTGGACAGCTTCGGGGACAACGACCGCCTGTCAGCCATTGTGGCGGCTCTGATCGGAGCAGATCTTTTGATCCTCCTCTCAGATATTGACGGCCTTTACACGGATGATCCAAGGGAAAATGCGGATGCACAGTTTATCAGCCTGGTTCCAGAGATCACGCCAGCCTTTCTCAGCATGGGAAAGGATACCAACAGTGATGTGGGAACTGGCGGAATGTCAGCCAAACTGGCGGCAGCCCGTATCGCTACGGACAGCGGGGCAGATATGGTCATTGCAAATGGAAACCAGGTGGAGGTAGTGCTCGACATTATGGCTGGAAAGCAGAAGGGCACGCTGTTTTTGGCTCACACCAATCTGGATTTTGATCTGATGCATTATCTCAACAATGAATATTAATTAAGTAAGAAAGGGCAGTTTTATGGAAGCAGGGAAGATCGACCGGATCAATGAATTGTATCACAAATCCCAGTCCGTAGGCCTTACGGAGGAGGAAAAGGCGGAGCAGGCAAAGCTGAGAAGGGAATATATCGAAGCGATCCGTGGAAGCCTGAGAAATAATTTAAACAATATATCCATTAAAGAGCCAGACGGCTCCATCACAGATCTGGGAAAGAAGTACGGCGGTATAAAGGAAGCCTGATCCAGGCGGGAGGAAAGCGTATGACAGATATAAATGAAATCGGAAGACGGGCGAAAGAGGTATCCCGCCTTTTGGGAAATCTTGGTTCCAGAGAGAAGAATATGGGCCTGGAGGAAGCGGCAAGGGCTCTTTTGGAGGGGGAGGAGGAAATCCTCAAGGCCAATGAGAAGGATTATGAAAGGGCCCAGTCTGAGGGCATGAGCCAGGGGCTGTTAGACCGCTTAAAGCTGACTCCCGCCAGAATCCAGTCCATGGCAGACGGGCTGTTAAATGTGGCCTCCCTGGAGGATCCTGTAGGGGAGGTTCTGTCCATGAGGCAGCGTCCCAACGGCTTGATGATCGGACAGAAGCGGGTTCCTTTGGGTGTGGTAGGAATGATCTACGAGGCGCGGCCCAATGTGACTGCCGATGCCTTCGGCCTCTGCTTTAAGTCAGGAAACGCTGTGATCCTAAAGGGAGGAAGCGACGCTATTTGTTCCAATATGGCGATCACCCAGTGTCTCAGAGCTGGATTATCCCAGGCAGGGCTTCCTGAGGATGCAGTACAGCTGATTGAGGATACAAACAGGGAAACTGTCAGGAATATGATGCGCCTGAACCAGTATATTGATGTTCTGATCCCGAGAGGCGGGGCAGGGCTGATCCGCACCGTGGTGGAGAACAGTACGGTTCCGGTGATCGAGACAGGAACCGGGAACTGTCATATTTATGTGGACGCTTCCGCGGATCAGAATATGGCTCTGGATATTATTTTCAATGCTAAGACTCAGCGGATCGGGGTGTGCAATGCCTGTGAGTCCCTCCTGGTTCATCGGAGCATTGCAGAGGAATTTCTTCCCCGGCTGAAAAAAAGCCTGGAGGAAAAGCAGGTGGAGATCCGGGCAGACCAGGGAGCAAGGGCCATTGAACCGGATTTTGCCAGCGCTTCCGAGGAGGACTGGGGAAGGGAATATTTGGATTATATTTTGTCCTTAAAATTGGTAGATTCGGTCGATGAGGCGATCCATCATATCAATACTTACAATACAGGCCACTCTGAGTCCATCATCACCTCCGACTACTTCAACGCCCAGAAGTTTTTAAACGAGGTGGATGCAGCGGCTGTGTATGTCAACGCCTCTACCCGGTTTACAGACGGGGAGGAGTTTGGCTTTGGGGCGGAGATCGGGATCAGCACCCAGAAGCTTCACGCCAGAGGCCCTATGGGATTAAAAGAGCTGACCACCACCAAATATATTATTTACGGAGACGGGCAGATTCGGGGATAGGGAAGGCTCCCGCGTTTTCCATGCGTTGGAGCAGGCCGTTTTCCCGGAATTGTCTGAGAAAGAAAAGAGGAAACCTATGCCTTTAGAGGAAAAAGAAGAAAAAAGAAAAAAAAGGAGCAGGAAGGAACAGGAGGAGCCCTTTAGCTGGAAAAAGGAGATCATCAGCTGGATCCAGATCATTGTGGCTGCTGTGATCATCGCCCTGTTCCTCAACAATGTGATCATTGCCAACAGCTATGTTCCCAGCGGTTCCATGGAGAATACCATTATGTCTAAGACACGGGTCATTGGTTCCCGGCTGTCCTATCTGACGAAGGATCCGGAGAGAGGGGATGTGGTGATCTTCCATTATCCAGATGATCCATCAGGAAAAACGTATTTTGTAAAGCGCATCATCGGCCTTCCCGGAGAGACGGTGACGGTGGTGGACGGAAAGGTGTATATTGACGGTTCGGACACTCCCCTGGATGAGCCTTATCTTCCGGAACCTATGGAGGGATCTTACGGCCCCTATGAGATTCCGGAGGGCAGCTATTTCATGATGGGAGATAACCGGAATGATTCAAGGGATGCCAGATTTTGGAAAAATACCTATGTGGAGAAGGATCAGATCATTGCAAAGGTATTGTTCAGCTATTTTCCAAAAATTGGCCCGATCCATTAGAGTCCTGGATGGAATACCGCTTTCTGCGGTATTCCCTGGGCGAGCACCCCATTTTTTTATGAAATACCTTGGAAAAATAATTGGGATCCGTAAAACCGGCCCGGATAGCGATTTCTGTCATGGAAAGGCGTCCCTCCAACACATCGGGGATGCTTTTTTCGATGCGGTATTTTAAGAGGTATTCAAAGAGAGATTCCTTCATATACCCCTTAAAGATCCGGCAGCATTCGCTTTTGCAGATGTGGATATGGCGGGAAATATCCTCCAGGGTAATGTCGGACTGATAGGAGCTGTGTATGAAGGAGAGCATCTGGCGGATGCGCTCCTGATTTTTTTTGGCGGCTCCTGTCTGTACCCGGGAGGAGGGAGGGCAGTGGAGGTATAAAAGCTTCCAAAACTGAAAGAGCAGGCCCAGAATATCCATTTCGTATCCGGTTTTTTTCAGGGAATGAACCTGGATCGTGGAGGTTAAAAGAGAGATGGCTTCCCTGTGCCATTCCATGGAACCGTCAAAAAAGCAGGCGGAGAGCTGTTCATCCCGCAGCAGGGGATCCACATAGGTTTTCTGGATCAGGCTTCCCTCGTAGCCCCAGAGAAGGCGGGGATGGAAAGTGATGGAGATATAGCGGCAATCTTCCCCATGCTCCATATGTCCGGAATGAAGGGTGTTGGAGTTACCGAACAGAGCCTGGCCTGCATGGGGATGAAAGATTTGGTCATTGATCTGATAAGTCATGGAACCCTGGATAAAAAGCGTCAGTTCGATTTCTCTGTGCCAGTGCCATTCAAAGGAGCCTGACAGGAAGCGGGACAGGGCCTCGTCGCTGACTAACAGGGGAAAACCGTAGGTTCCGTGTTCTTTGAGTTCCTCTTTCCGTTCATTGGTGACGATCTGTATTTTGGGAGCCATGGCGTATTCCTTTCCTGAGGCAGAAGTCATAGGAAAAAGTAAGTTCCTTCCTATTTCCTCAATATTGTCATGTTTTCTGCTGGCTATTTTAGCATTTTCTGAATAAAATCTCAATATATTCCTTTTTTTTCGCATGATGTTTAAGGAGAAAAGAGAATTGGGATCTATAATGGAGATGCATTCATTGACAGAGTGGTCTGTGCCTTCCCTGCTATTTTGAAAATAGATAGAAATAAAAGCAGAAGGAGGCAGCGGGGCCGGAAAAGATTGGAACAGGGGAGAGGGATATGGAGCAGAACAGCTGCAGGGATAAATGGGAATATGTGGAACGAGTGATCGCTTATATGGGGGATCATCTGAAGGAAAGCCTGACTTTGAGGCAGTTAGCCAGGGAAGCAGGGCTTTCTGAGAGTTATCTCAATGTGGTTTTTAAGGAGTGCATCCGCCGTGCCCCCATGGATTATTATATCAATATGAAAATGGAGCAGGCCTGCCGCCTGCTCTGCACCACCGATCTGAGAGTCTGCCAGGTGGCGGGGCAGCTGGGATACGACAATCAATATTACTTTTCCAGGGCATTTAAAAAGGTGATGGGGCTGTCTCCGAAAGCATACAAGGAAAACAGCCTTCCAGACAGCCTGACGGTTTGAAGCTTCCCAGGGCAGCATCCTAACGATTCTTGTTACCTTCAAGGGGACAAAAAGATGTATGGATGAACTGCTGTAAAATGCGGAAACTTAGGGAAAAAATAATCTTGTTAAATCCGTCCGGTTGAGATACAATAAATCGAGCAAAAAACAAAGGAGATAGAGATTATGCAATTCAGATCAAAAAAGAACGTCCCTTTAGAAGGACGGGACTTTACAAAGATGAAAACGCCCCACACCTATGCAATTATCTTTGTGGCTGTGCTGGCCTGCTGGCTTCTGACGTATCTGATCCCTGCGGGAAAATTCAGTACCCATGATGTGGAGTACATTGACGCCAACGGCGCAGTCAAGACAAAGACCGTGCTGATGGCAGATACCTTCCGTTACAGCTATCCATTGGATACAGCTGCGGTAAAGGAAGAACTGGTTTCCATGAGTAAAGATGAAGGGCTGATGGAGTCTCTGGGGGTAGAGGGTGAGGCCCTTGCTGGATTTTTGGAAACAGATGCCTCCCAGTGGACCCAGGAGGACTTAGATGAACTGGGACTGACCGATGATGTGCTTTATGGACAGTATGGCCTTTCTGTCTACGATACAACGAAGAAGCTCCATAAGACGGCAGGGCTATGGGGAACCGAGGATTTCGGCGGATTTGGATTTTTAAATTATGTGTTTGAAGGTTTGGTCACAGGAGACCGTTCCGGTTCAGCGGTGGGTATCTGCGCCTTGATCCTGGTAGTGGGAGGTTCCTTTGGGATCATTATGAAGACCGGGGCGATTGACGCCGGAATTTACGCGTTTATCAAGAAAACCAGAGGGTTAGAGCGCCTGGCCCTGCCTCTTTTGTTTATCCTGTTTTCCTTAGGCGGCGCTACCTTTGGCATGGCGGAGGAATGTATTCCTTTTTCCATGATCATGGTTCCTTTTGTCATTGCTTTAGGCTACGATTCGATCGTGGCAGTTACCGTCACTTATGTAGCTTCCCAGGTGGGAAATGCAGTGTCCTGGATGAGCCCCTTCTCCGTGGCGGTGGCCCAGGGGATCGCAGGCATCCCGGTTCTGTCGGGAGCAGGCTTCCGTCTGATCCTGTGGTGCATTGTCACACTCCTTTCAGCGGGATATATGATGTTCTACGCAGAGAAGGTTAGGAAAAATCCGAAGCACTCAGTGGCATATGAGACGGATGCCTATTTCCGCGGAAGAATGGACAGCACACCGGAGGAAGAACGGGAGTTTAACCTGGGACATAAACTGATCCTTTTAGAGATGCTGGCAGTTTTGGTGTGGATCATATGGGGCGTGACCCAGAAGGGATACTATATTCCTGAGATCGCTTCCCAGTTTTTTGTGATGGGATTTGCAGCTGGTGTTATTGCCATCCTCTTTCGATTGAATGGAATGACCATAAACGGCATGGCTGCTGCCTTCCAGGGCGGCGTGGCGGATCTTGCAGGGACAGCGGTAGTCGTGGGTATGGCCAAGGGGATCCTTCTGGTTCTGGGAGGAGCAGAGGCAAACGTGCCTTCCACCCTCAATACGATCCTGTATGGGATCGGAACGGCTCTGTCAGGAGTCCCGGCCTTTATCGGAGCGCTGTTTATGTATCTGTTCCAGAGCTGCTTTAACCTGATCGTCACCTCCAACTCCGGTCAGGCGGCCCTTACCATGCCTATTATGGCTCCTTTGGCTGACTTGGTAGGAGTAAGCCGTCAGATCGCAGTCCTGGCCTTCCAGATGGGGGCAGGCTTTGTGGATGCCTTCACACCTGTTTCTGCCAGCTTGATCGGCGTGCTGGGTGTAGCCAGGCTGGATTGGGGAAAATGGGCCAAATTCCAGATCAAGATGCAGGCATTTTTCTTCCTTATGGGTACGGCGGCGATTGCAGCGGCAATTGCAGTGAACCTGTAGGAGAAGCGGCAGGGTTTGAATTGCCCTGGAAATTGATAGGATTGTGATGGACAAAACACTGCTGTAATGCTCAGAGGGCAAGAGGATTGCAGCGGTGTTTTTTTAAATCATATTATTGACATATGCCAAAAACAGGGGTATGATAAAGGAAAGGTGCACCAAAGTACTGGAGGAGGTGAAGGGTGTGCCAAGACCGAGAAAATGCAGAAAAGTATGCCAGATGCCCCTGGCAACCGAGTTTCGGCCCATGGGGGATATTTCATGTGGTTCCGCTGTGATCCTGACGGTGGATGAATACGAGGCGATCCGCCTGATCGACAAACAGGGTTTTTCTCAGGAGGAATGCAGCACCTACATGAAGGTGGCCAGAACCACTGTGCAGATGATCTACAATTCTGCAAGAAAGAAACTGGCGGACGCGTTGGTAGATGGCCTGGCCCTTCGCATTGAGGGCGGCGATTATCAGCTCTGTGACGGAAAGGAAGAATATTGCGGCTGTGGCGGCTGCAAGCGTCATCGCCGGGGCTGTGCACTGAAGATCAAGGAGGATGGAAAGATGAAAATTGCAGTTCCTTTGGATGAAAATAAGCAGGACGTCTGTATTGTACTGTCCCGCGCGCCTTATTTCCTGTTTCAGGAGAATGGGACGGATACCATTGTGGAGAATCCTGCTGCCCAGGCGAACAGCGGCGCAGGGATCCAGGCAGCCCAATTCCTGCTTGATCAAAAGGTTGATGTGCTGATCACCGTCCGCTGCGGACAGAATGCAGCAGATGTGTTTCAGGCAGCAAATATGAAAATCTATCAATCCGCCAATAAAGCCGCAGCGGATGATCTGGCCGCTTGGAAAGAGGGAAAGCTTGCCGAATTGACCAAGTTCCATGGCGGTTTTCACGGTGTGAGATGAAAATTGCCTGTTTAAGCGGTAAGGGCGGCGCAGGAAAAACACTGGTGGCAGTCAATCTGATTGCCGCGGCAGGGGCCGGAACCTATATCGACTGTGATGTGGAGGAGCCCAACGGACGGCTGTTCTTAAAGCCGGAAAACCTGCAGACGGAAACAGTCAGCACATTGCTGCCGGATTTTGATGGGGACAAATGTACTGGCTGCAGACAGTGTGTGGAATTTTGCCGCTTTCATGCCATTATGTATATCAAAGAAAAACCGATGGTCTTTCCCGAGGTCTGTCACAGCTGCGGCGGCTGCATGCTGGTATGCCCGGAGAATGCTATAACTGAAAAAAACAAACCCATCGGAGTACTTGAAATGGGAAACCACGGGAAGATCCGTGCAGTGACAGGTATTTTGAATCCCGGGGAGGCTACTGGCGTTCCGGTCATCCGTCAGGCGCTGAAGAAGGGGGAAGGCCTGACTGTTATTGACTGTCCGCCTGGAAGCGCCTGCCCTGTAATGGAGAGTGTTATGGAGGCTGATTACTGTGTTCTGGTAGCGGAACCTACGGCTTTTGGCTTTCACAATTTCCAGATGATCTGCGAATTAGTGACGCTGCTTGGAAAGCCCTGCGGTGTGGTTATTAATAAGCAGGACGAACCCTATGAACCACTGGATAGATTTTGTGAGGAAAGAGGGATTCCTGTTCTTGCAAAGATCCCCTATGAACCTCGGATCGCCTCCATGGCTGCCAAAGGGCAGATCCTGGCAGAACAGGATGATGTATTCCACTCCCTGTTTTGCAGTCTTCTTCAAACGATCGGAGGTGCTTTATGAAACGGCTTCTGATTTTGAGCGGAAAGGGCGGAACCGGCAAGACTACTACGGCAGCCGCTTTTATCCGTTTTGCACAGGCGAGGGCAATGGCTGACTGTGACGTGGACGCCCCGAACCTGCATCTGGTATCTGCGCAGACAGTCCAACCGGTTATTTCTGAATTTCTGGGCGGCGACAAAGCTGGGATCGATCCGGCGAAATGTGTGGGCTGCGGCCTTTGCCAAAAACATTGCCGTTTTGATGCCATCGAAGAAAAAAACGGCCGCTATACTGTCAACGAATATGCCTGTGAGGGATGCGGTGTCTGTGATTACATTTGTCCGCAAAAGGCTGTAACCCTGCGCACGGATGTGGCTGGCCGTAAAGAGCTGTATCTGGGTGAGACAGTATTTTCTACAGCAGCTCTGAAAATGGGCCGGGGAAACTCCGGCAAGCTGGTGACAGATGTAAAGATGGCTATGCTGAAGCATGCACCTGACACACCGATTGCCATTATCGACGGTTCTCCTGGCATTGGCTGTCCGGTGATCGCCTCAGTCAGCGGCATGGATCTGGTGCTGGTGGTGGCGGAGCCAAGCCTTTCCGGCATAAGTGATTTAAAGCGGTTGGTCAAAACCGCGAAGACATTCCAGGCCAAGCTGGCCGTATGTGTCAACAAATGGGATGTGAGTCCTGAAAATACCTGTGTGATCCAGGACTTTTGTAAGGAGGGATCCATTCCCTTTGTGGGAAAGATCCCCTATGATAAAAGCGCATCAAGAGCGATCAATACAGGGCTTTCCCTTGCGGATCTGGATTGTCCCGCAGGGAGGGCACTGAAAGATATTTATAAAAACACGATTCAATTATTGAATGAATGAAAAGGAGAAATTACTATGAAAATTGCAGTAGCAGCTATGGGAAATCAGGTCGCCGGCCATTTTGGCCATTGTGAGAACTTTATCTTTTTTGATACTGCTGACGGTAAGATCACAGCAGTCAATTCCGTTCCAAATCCTGGCCATCGTCCGGGCTTTTTACCTAACTTTCTTGCAGACAATGGGGCTCAGGTTATCATCTCCGGCGGTATGGGCGGCGGCGCAGTTGACATTTTCAACGAGCGCGGTGTGGAAGTGATAATCGGAGTGCAGGGTGACGCTCAGACAGCTGTGGAAACCTATCTGCGCGGAGAGCTGGCCTCCACCGGTTCCATTTGCCATGAGCATGAGCATGCAGATGAGTGCGGAGAGCATCATTAATCCTGTGATAGAATCCCAGAAATAAAAGCAGGATGATGCAGTCTCCATGGACTGTGGATGACAGAAGTATAAATCGGAAGACCTTGTCGCCTGTCGGATATATTGGCAGGCGATTTTTATTGTTTCATGAAAACACTTCCATCGTCTTGTGTATTATCTTGCGTATTTTTCTCTTTATTATCCAAGTATCGGCAGCAAATTTCAATTCCTACAACAATGTGTGATTGAAAATCGAAAGATTGTCATACAAATTCAAAAATCCGTCTCATTGTTTGTGTATTGTATATAATGTATAATTAATATCGTATAAAGAAGCAAAATATAGTGTATATCACTACAAGGGAGGTTTCTATGAAAAGATTGATGAGTGTAGTTACGGCGGTTTCACTTATGGCAATGTCGATGACAGGGTGTACGACTTCAAACCAGACGGCGGAGTCATCTTCCGCTGCAGCCGAAGCGGTTCAGGAGACAAAGGAGGAGAAAACTCAGGAATCTGGCAGTGCGGAAGAAAAAAAGGAAGAAGGGGAAACAGAAGAAAAAGCGCAGGGGGAAAGTAAGGCGGAAGATGGTTATGCAGTAAAGCCAAGGCAGATCACAGACAGGAAGGTAAAGCTGGGATTGATTCCGGTGACAATGAATACAGCATATACTATGACTATTAACGGAGCGAAAAAGCATATTGCGGAGACAGGAGACAAGATCGAACTCATTGTCCAGGCACCTTCCAGTAATGCCAGCACCATTACGGAACAGGGAAATATCATGGAGACAATGATACAGCAGGGTGTGGATGCGATCGCTCTGGCAACGGAATCCGACGAATCCATGCTTCCTTATCTGAGAGAGGCGGCAGAAGCGGATGTTCCAGTATTTCTGTTCAATATGACAGAAATCAATGAGGAGAATATCTATTATGTTTCCAGTATCGGATACGATCAGGAAAAAGCTGGATATGAGATCGGACAGTGGATCAATGAGAATCTGGGCGCAGATCCCCAGAAGATCGCAGTCCTGGAAGGATATGCAGGGATTGTTAATACAAAGAGAATGGATGGCTTTAAAGCTGCCATTGGCGACAATGAAAACCTTCCTATTGTAGCTTCTCAGACAGCAGAGTGGACAAGGGAGAAGGGGCAGAGCGTCACGGAGAGTATTTTGACCTCAAACCCAGACATTACCGTGTTGTATGGGCCTTACGATGAAATGGTCTTAGGCGGTCTCACTGTGATCAAAGAGCGGAATCTGCTGGATCAGATCGCGGTAGTAGGATTTGGCTGTACCAAGGATGGAGTAGCTGCGATCGAGGCCGGAGAGATGAAGGCTACAATTGATGTAGGAGAATACGGAACTGGATTTGACATCGTGGATGCGGTAACGGATTTCTGTATCAATGGCAAGGAAGTAGAAAAGGTGATCAACAGGCCGTCAAAGGTATATGATATTACAAATCTGGATGAGCTTGACAGAGTGATATTTGAATAGCATATGCGAAAATGCCTGCATAGTAACACTTTGCGGGCATTTTTAACGGTTAAACCGGACAAAAAAGAAAGCGGGGAACAGGAATGGCAAATAAGCGGATGTATATAATCAACGGGGGAATGATCCAGTGTGATCTGGCGAATATGGTATGTATGCCGGCATTGGGAAATGCAGAGGAGCATGAGGTAAAGAGTATTTGGGCGGATTCCCCTATTACCTGTATGCTGATTGAAAATGAAGACGGATGGGTTTTGTTTGATACAGGCTGTCATCCGGATGCCATGACTCTCAGGTGGGACGAGGGAAATAAAATGAGAACACCGGTAACGGTAAGGGAAAAGGAAGGTGTCCTGCCAGCATTAAAAATCCTGGGGCTGACCCCTGACGATGTATCATGTGTTGTTTTATCCCATCTTCACGAGGATCACGCTGGATGTATTGAGTATTTTCCAAAGGCAGATATTTATGTGAGTGACCGGGAGCTGACCGGAGCGATGCGTCTGTATGCCCTTCATGGCGATATGGGGGGATATATAAAAAATGATATTAAAGTGTGGCTGGATCAGGAGCTGAACTGGAAGTTAGTACCGGATGAAGAAGATGAGTATGAGCTGATGGATGGAATCAAGATCCTTAATTTTGGCCCGGGCCATACCTTTGGAATGATGGGGCTTTTGGTAAGCTTAAAGGAAAGCGGGAATTTCCTTCTGGTGTCAGACTGTGTGAATACTTCTTTGAATTATGGACCTCCGATCCGTTTTCCCGGACTGGCATATGATACCATCGGATATAAAAAAACGGTTGAGAAGATACAGAGGATTCAAAAAAAATACCAGGCTCAAGTGTTGTTCGGACATGATATTGGCCAGTTTCGAGGCCTGCGGTTTGTGCCGGAGTACTATATGTGATAGGAGATAGGGCGATGAATGAAGTGATACTGGAAATGAAAAACATATGCAAGTCGTTTGGAAAAGTCCATGTGTTAAAAGGAATTGATCTTACTCTGCATCAGGGAGAAGTGCTGGGGCTGATCGGCGAAAATGGTGCGGGAAAATCTACATTGATCAAGATACTTTGTGGGATCTACCGCGCTACCTCGGGGGAGATTTTCCTGAACCAAAAGCAGGTAGATATTGCAAATGCCAAGATAGCCCAGGATTTGGGGATCAGCACAATCTATCAGGAGCTGAGCGTAATACCAGATCTGAATGCAGTACAGAATATTTTTCTTAACCGGGAACTTGCTGCGAATCGTTCTCTTGTTTCCAAACTAAACTATCGGGAGATGAAGAAGCAGGCAGAGGAAATTTTGTTTCAAAAGCTGGAGATACAGATGGACTCTGAGATCCCTCTGAGATATGTTCCTTTGGCCCAAAAGCAGATGGTGGAAATTGCAAGAACCGTTTATTCCAATGCGAAAATTATTATTATGGATGAGCCAACCGCCTCCCTGCAGGCAGCGGAGCGTGATAAACTCTTCCAGGTGATCCGCAGTCTGAAGGAAAATGGACATTCCATTATTTTTATATCTCATCACTTGGATGAACTGTTAGAGATATGCGATACCATATCCATTCTCAGGGATGGGATCAAGGTGGAGGAAGGAAAGGTAGAAGATTTCTCGGTTGAACGGATTATCCGGGCTATGGTTGGGCGGGAAGTTCAAAATAAGTATCCCAAATATCAGACAGAAATAGGGGATACCCTGATGACTGTGGAAGGGCTCTCTGATGGAAGGACGTTTCACGATGTTTCCTTTGAACTGCGCCAGGGGGAGATTTTAGGAATTGTTGGCGTAGAGGGATGTGGAAAGAATGAGGTGATCCGCGCCATTTTCGGAGAAAGGAAAATAAAAAGCGGATGTATCAAATTAAGCAAGGGAATATATAAAAATCATATCAAAGAAGCTATGGGAGCAGGGATTGCTTTTCTTCCAGCTGAGAGAAAGGTAGAAGGCCTGTTTCTCAAGCAGGATCTGGCATGGAATACTTCCATTGCATCGCTTCCTAAAATTTGCCGTTTCCGTACTATTATGAGAAAGGAAGAAAAGAAAATAACGGATCAGTATATTGAAAAGCTGAATGTGCGCTGTAATGGAAATGGGCAGAAAATATCAGCCCTAAGCGGAGGAAACCAGCAAAAAGTCATGCTGTCCCGCTGGCTGATGACCGATGCAAAGGTTCTTTTGCTGGAGGAACCTACCAGAGGGATTGA
The DNA here is from genome assembly GCA_902464595.1 of uncultured Lachnoclostridium sp. Classification (GTDB taxonomy): domain Bacteria; phylum Bacillota; class Clostridia; order Lachnospirales; family Lachnospiraceae; genus Enterocloster. The sequence goes on from CABQJX010000003.1 coordinate 47,299, forward strand.
CGTCAATGCAAAAACGGAGGTTTATGAAACCATAGGAAAATGTGTAAAAGCAAAGAAGGGTGTGATCGTTGTATCCTCAGAGGAAGATGAGGTTATGGGAATCTGCGATCGGATTTTAGTTATGAAGAATGGTCAGATTTCAGCTGAATTGGATGCCGCAAATACATCGGCGAAGGAAATCAAACAGTACGCGGTATAAAAGTAGAAACTCAAGAGAAGCTCAGGAGGAAAATAAGATATGAAAGACAATAAATTTTTAAAACAGATCACCAGTGTGGAGGGAATTGGGATTATATTGGTATATCTGGTGGTATTTGTTTCCCTAAGCATTGCATGCCCCAATTTCCTTAAATTTTCTAATATCATGGTAGGGATCAGGCAGGCTGTCTACACAGCGATCGTGGGTTTTGCCATGACATTTGTGATTTCCATGGGAGGAATCGACCTATCCGTGGGCTCCACTGTGGGTATTACAGGAATGGTTCTGGCAGCAATGATTCTCGGGGGCCATAATATTTATCTTTCCATTCTTGTAGTGATCGGTCTTGGAGCACTGATTGGTTTTATTAATGGTGTGTTAGTGACAAAGCTGAAAATGGCCTATTTTATTGCAACATTAGGAACTATGAGCGCCTTAAGAGGATTGATCTATGTGTATACGGAAGGTATTCCTCTTTATGGGCTTAAATTCCCGGAGATCAAGTTTTTTGGGCAAGGATATATTGGCCCGATTCCTGTACCGATCATTATTACATTGCTCTTATTGGCTGTCAGCTGTTACTTATTTTATAAGACAAAATTTGGGCGTTATACAGTATCCATCGGAAGCAACGAAGAAGCAGCGAAATTGGTGGGAATTAATATTGACAGAATTAAGATCCTGGTATATATACTCAGTGGTGTGTTTTGCGCCATTGCAGGTGTGATTTTAGCCTCCCGGAGTGAGGCTGCAATTCCTACAGCTGGAAATGCATATGAGATGGATGCGATTGCGGCGACGGTTATTGGGGGAACCAGCATGTCTGGCGGAAAGGGAAATATGCTGGGAACCGCGCTGGGGGCGATCCTTATGGCAACTATTAAAAACGGCCTCAGCCTTCTCAACGTTAACACGTTTTGGCATCAGGTAGTCATTGGACTGTTTATCCTATTTGCGGTTGCTTTGGATGGATTTGCTGCCAAGAAGGCAGAAAAGGAGTAATTGGATTTGATAAGGATTTTGATTGCGGATGATGAGATAAGCATCATTCAACTGATAAAGAGATTGATCAATCCAGAGCTTGAATATGAAATTGTGGGGGAGACAACGGATGGTATGAGCGCTTTGGCTCTCATCGGAGAAGTATGTCCGGATATTGTTATAACGGACATACGGATGCCAGGGTTAAGCGGGATCGAATTACTGTCAAAGGCCAGGGAAAAAGGGATTGGGGCGGAGTTTATCATTGTCAGCGGGTATCAGGATTTCCAGTATGCACAGAGCGCGATCCAGTATGGGGCAGCCGCTTATCTGTTAAAACCCATTAAAGCAGATGAATTGAACGAGAGCCTTAGACAGGCGGAAAAAAAGCAGGGAGAAAATCAGAAACTGAAAAACAGGATTGCAGATATGGAATATACGATAGCTAAAAATCGTTCCATGAGACGGAAACAGCTTTTAGCTTTGTGGTCAGATAGACAGCAGTATCCCGATAAGCTTGACCTGCAAAAACAAAAGGAAGAAATTCTGTCTGTCTACCAATTTCCAGAAAACAGCTGTTTAGGGCTGCTGATCCTGAAAATAGATATGGAAGAACCTGCCGACAAGAAATTTATAGAGGAAAATCTGGAAGTTTTAAGTGAGAAATACTGCCGGTGTATTGAGGAAAACTGTTGGGATCTGGAAACCTTTTGCAGGGATTCCCGCTGTTATCTATTGTTTTGTTTGGAAAAAAAGCGGTACAGTGCTTTGATAAAAGAGCTGGATGGGCTGACAAGAGACAGGCCCTCCCAATATCATATGTATCAAGTGACGGCAGCTATGGGAGCGGCAGTTGAGACAGCAGATGAGATTTCTTATATGTTCCTGAGTGCAGAATATGCCCTTATGCAAAGACTTTCCATTGGAACAGGGAAATTGATCCGCTATCATAAAACAGAAAATTTATCAAAAGAAACAGGACTTTCAGCGGAAGAAAAACAAAAAATAGACCGAGTATTGTATGAGAGAAAACCCTCTAAATTGGAAGAAGTATTTCAAAGACTTTACAGGGAAGCTTTGGGGAAATATCGTCAAGATCCATTTTTGATCAGACAATTTTTGGAAGCAGCTATGGATTATGGAAGCAGCTGTCTGAAGAACTATATGGGAGATAAGGGGGCGGTATCAGAAGATTTAGAAGATATTGTATATAAAATGGATACATGTTCCTCCAATGATGAGATGTTTGTGGTCTGCCAGGATTATATGGTTCATTTGGCAGAATGGGTACAAAAACGTCAGAAGGATGGAATCAGCCGGCCGATCAAAAGCATGAAAGCATATATCCGGGAGCACTATGGGGAGAATATATCTTTGGAGGAAATTGTGGCATATGCAGAGCTCTCCTATGCCTATGGGAGCAGTATATTTAAAAAAGAAACGGGAATGACGATCACTGCATATCTTACGCACGTGCGTATGGAGGAAGCTCAGCGGCTGATACGGGAAACCAATCTGACGATCAATGAAATTTCTGGAAAAGTGGGATATATGGACGCCAGATATTTCAGCAAGCTGTTTATAAAAACAGTGGGTGTTAAACCGGTGGATTACAGAAAGTTTTACAGTTGATATGGATGATAAATTACGAAATGAAAAAGATTATATCAATCGGAGGACGATTTTGGCCCTGAGCGGGAACCTCATTCTTACACTGTGCTTTTTCGCTGTGTGGATGTTTGCGGGGAGGGAAAAGAGCGGAACAACGCTGCTGCTTGGGGTGATTTTGTATGCAGTGGGGGAGGTCTTGTTCCTTGTGTGGTATCTCCATTTTCTCCGTCAGCCTATCAATCATCTGCTGAATACAGTAAAAAAGGCGACAGAGGATGAATACAAAGCCCAGAACCTGCGATCGCAGGCAGAGGTTTTTGCCCTTCAAAGTCAGATTAATCCCCATTTTCTTTATAATACGTTGGATACGATCCGAAGCTATGCTCTTTCCTGTAACGCAGAGGATATTGCGGCTATGACGGAGTCTTTATCCACCTTATTCCGCTACAGCATTTCCAGGCCAGGAGAATTGACCACACTGGAGGAGGAATTAAACAATGTAAGAAATTATCTGCTGATCCAGCAATACCGCTTTCCTGATAAGGTAGAATACAAGGAGGAGATCCAGGATCATCATATATTGAATTATAAAATGCCGGTTTTGACGATACAGCCTATTGTTGAAAATGCTATCCATCATGGGTTGGAAATGAAGCTGGAAAAGGGTTGGATCAAAGTAAGGGTATTTTCTACGGATCATAATGTAACTATATACATCAGCGATAATGGGATTGGAATGAGGGAGGATGCATTGGCAAGACTTCGTCAAAAGCTGAAGCAGGGAGGCGAAATATCGTATAGAGAAAAGAACAAGGAAAAGAGAGAGACGGGGATCGCACTTTTGAATGTAGATAAGCGGCTGAAATTCTATTATGGAAATCAATATGGTTTACAGGTGCGAAGTACCTTTGGTGTGGGAACTATGGTAGAGATCCGTTTGCCGGTTAGCCAAAAATTTTTATGTGGGGAAGAAATAAAATGAGAAAAGAAATTCTCCGGATGGAACAGGTAGTAAAAAAGATAAATGGAGCAGAGGCTTTGAAAGAGCTTTGCCTGACTATATACGGGGGAGAAATTCTTGGCCTTACCGGGCTTAGCGGTTCAGGAAAATCAGTGATCGCGGAAATTCTGTCTGGCCGGAGTACCTTTGATCGCGGAAGGGTACTGCTGGAACATTCTGCAGCGGAGCCAGGCATGATGATACAGGCGTACCGAGAAGGTATTTATAGTGTTACAGCCAATCCCGCTCTTTTTACCTGCCTGACCATAAAGGAAAACATCTGCCTGACAGAGAAAGCGTTTTCTTCTTCTCTTTATTTTCCTACCAAACAACAGCTGGAAGCCGTAAAGGAGGCAGCCCGCTCTCTCAATGTGACCATGGATCTGGACAAGGACGTATCAAAATTAAGTGCATATGAAGCCCATTTGACAGCTATTTTAAGAGCATATTATCTTCATTCCAAGCTGATTATTCTCGACAATATAACCGATCGCTATACGGAGGAGGAATTTTCCGATTTTGAAAGACTGCTGTGGAGGCTGAAAGAAAGAGGAACCAGCATTCTTTGGATTGAATCTATGGCAGAGCGGATGATGCCCATTGCAGACCGAATGGTGATCCTTCGCAATGGAAGGGAAGAAGGGATTTTATTCAAAGGCGAATATTCAACCGATGAGATCGAACAGATCATGATAGGAGATTATGCTATTCCTCATATGCTGGAAAAAAGCATTCCCATGGAAAAGGGGGAAAAACTTTTGGCAGCGGAAGATCTCTCTTATGGAAAAATAGAGGGATTCTCTTTTTATTTGAGAAAAGGAGAGGTGATCGGATTCCTGGACGAAGAAAAGGTGTTTTGTGAGGAAATCTGGAATATTTTAGGCGGAACCAGGGAAACAGTGAAGGGAAAACTCACGTTGCAGGGCAGCCAAGTTTCTTTGCAGGCAGGGAGAGAGAAAATGATACAGTCCGGTTTTGGATATGTGGATAATTATAAAAACAGTGTATTCTCAAAATTATCCCTAAGGGATAATTTGACAATCTCCAGTCTGCAGCGTTTGAAAAACCATGTGGGGATCAACCTGCGCCTGGAGCGGAAAGTGGCAGGGGATTTGATGGAGAAACTGCAGATCCCATCAGGTGATTGGAAGAAACCGATCAAAGATACCAGCAACAGGGTACAATTGGCTGCTGCCCTATATAAATGGGTGCTGAATCGTTCAAAGGTAGTGATTTTAAATCATGTGCTCTCAGGAACGGATGTGATCATGCAGGATATTATCCGCCATTTTCTTAATGAATTGAAGGAAAAGGGAAATGGGGCGATCATACTTGCTTATAATGCCAGGGAGCTTTGTGAACTGTGTGACCGCGTTTATGTACTGGGGCATGGAAGAGTGACGGATATAAGGGAGAGGGGATAAAAAACTGAGCAAAATTTAAGGATATATAGAAAATTTGAATTGAGAAAAATCTTTTGGTTTCATGCTTTATTTCCACCATTTCATTGTGTGACTGTAAAAAAATGCGTATACTAAAGGCGCTGGAAAGATTCAACGCACTTGCTGGAAAGGAGATGGCAGAATTGAAAAGTATGAGCCAGGAGGTAAGAGCTTATGTGGAGTATCTTTGTAATCAAGAAAAGAGTACAAATACAATACGCAAATACTTTCATGATGCAAAAACATTCATTGATTATTGTGACGGAAGGGAGCCGGACAAAGAGATCGTTCTTATGTATAAAAGATGTTTATTGGAAAAATATAAGATTAGCAGTGTAAACTCCATGTTGATGGCAGTAAATGGATTTCTTAGTTTTATGGGTCGGGATGATTTGAGAGTGCATAGCTGCAGGCGGCAAAGGCAGATTTTTCGATCGGAACAAAAAGAATTAAGCCGTAAAGATTATGAGATATTGATATGGACAGCAAAAAAAACTGGAAAAAAACGCTTAGCTTGTGTTTTACAAACGATAGGAAGCACGGGTATCCGAATTGGAGAGTTAGAAAATATTACAGTGGAGGCAGTAGAACAAGGATCTGCTGTTATTCGATCAAAGGGAAAGGAACGTGTAATTCCTCTTACTATTTCTCTTAGAAATTTACTTTCAGAGTATTGTGAAGAAGAAAAAATATGTTCTGGACCTGTTTTTCTGACCAGAAGTGGGCGTCCGGTAGATCGTCGCAATATATGGAAGGATATGAAGCGTTTGAGCAGGGAGGCCCATATATCAGAATCTAAAGTATTCCCCCATAATTTTCGTCATTTGTTTGCTACTGCTTTTTATGAAAAAGAGCATGATTTGGTACGTTTAGCTGACTATTTGGGACATAGCAGTGTGGAGACAACCCGGACTTACACTATGATCAGCAGTAGGGAAGCATGTATGCGGCAGCTGGAATTAGGAATGGTTTTGGATCCAAATAAAATGGAAAGGATAAAAAGGAAATAACTCTCAGCCAGTATCAAAATGTTTCTTCATAGTAAAAAGTAAATATTTCTGAAAGGAGAGAGTTTATGACATAATGTATATTATGTCATAAACTCTCTCTCCTTTGTCAAGTTTTCTATAAAAATAATATCAATTCTTGCATTAAATTTCAAGTACTTTTCCAGCATTAAAATTTTTTTCTATATTGCATATCAATTCCTTGCGGCCTTTTCCATAATTATGTATTTTCGTAGGTTATATTTAATAATACTTTCAAAAAGTATTTTAAAAAAAACGACATAATATACATTATGCCATAAATGACCATAAGTGAGAGAGAAAAGTGATATGATCGGGAAGGAGTTTGGTTACCTCACCGTCATAAGAGAAGTTAAAGAAAAACGAAAAAATCATCGCTATTGGCTATGCCGCTGTCGTTGCGGAAAGGAAATTGAAGCAGAAGATTATCACCTGCGCAGTGGCCATACAAAAAGCTGTGGCTGTTACCGCAAACAGATTTTAGCTGAGCGCAGGATGGATCTTACCGGAAAGCGTTATGGAAGGCTGATTGTTTTGGGGCCGGCAAACCAGTCTGAGGAAGGAGCGGACTGTTGGATATGCAAGTGTGACTGCGGAAATACAGTTGAGTGCACTAAGGACAATCTTAGGAGAGGAAGGACAAGGAGCTGCGGTTGCTTAAGAGAGGAACAGAGAAAAAAATATGGAAAAAGCAATTCACTTTGTAGATGGAACCTGCGTGGAGCGGATTGCTGCCCGTAAGTCTACATCATGTAATCGTTCTGGTTATCGCGGTGTATACATGAGAGAAAATGGCCGTTGGCGAGCTTCCATTGGATTCAAGGGAAAAATATATTCTCTCGGAACCTTCGATACAGTAGAGGAGGCGGTAGAAGCCCGGCAGGGTGCAGAAAAAGAAATCTTCGATTCGTTTTTGGCTTCCTATTACGGCCAACGATTGCAGGAAAAAGAAGAAAAAACGGGAGGATCATAATTATGGGAATTTATGGAAATGGGGTCCACATGACAGAGAAAGTCCTGGATTTTCTGTGGGGAAGGCAGAATGTGACCTTGAATAATATTGCAAATGTAGATACACCTGGGTTTAAGGCTCAGTATGTTACATTTGAGGAAGAGTTAGGGAGAAAATTAAGGATTGCTTCATCAGGAAAGAAACCAAAACCCTTTATGGAGGCAGCGGTTTCTTCTATGCGTCCATCTTTGAGGACGACCTGGATAGAGGGGCTGCGTTTAGATGGCAACAATGTTGATATGGATCAGGAGCAGGTGGAGTTGGCGCGAACGGCCTATCAGTATCAGGCTATGGTGGCTTCGATAAGTAGTGATTTGACCTGTTTGAGAAATGCAGCCAAAGGATTTTAAGTGCGCTGATTATGCGTGAATCACAAGAATAGTGGAAGGAGAATGGAACATGATAACAGAACAGGCAGCAGCATTTATTACGCCTATAAAGGAATGGATGCCTGTTAAAGATCTGATGGAACAAAAGGCAACGCTGGAGAAGGAGAAAACTTCCCTTTTCGCAGATGTGCTTAGTCAGACCATACAGCAGGTTTATGATACCCAGGCAGATGTAGAGGAAAAACAGTATCTACTAGCTGCTGGGAAGCTGGATGATGCTCACAGCCTCCCTGTTGCCCAGGCTCAGGCTGCGATTAGCTTAGATGTCCTCATTTCTTTGCGCAATAAGACATTGGAGTCATACAATGAACTTTTGAAGATGAATGTCTAATTGGAATTATGAGAGAAAATGAAACGTAAAGGATGAACAGGATCGTGCAGAACATAAAAGAAGCCTGGAAAAATATGCCGGGGAAAACAAAAAATATAATTCTTGCCATTGCTGTAGGAACAGTGTTTCTTGCGGTAATTGGTATTGCTGTGCTGAATCTCAGTTCTGATAAGAGATACAGCACTCTTTTTGTGGGAATGAACCGTGAAGATGCGCAGGCGGTGGTTAGTCTTTTGCAGGATGATGGGATTGACTATAAGTATAATGACAGAACTGGTTCTGTACAGGTTCCGGCAGATACAGAGGGGGAGACAAGGGCAAAATTGCTTAGTGCCGGATACCCTAAAAGTGGTTTTACTTATGATATGTACCGAGACAATGCAGGGATTATGACTACAGAGTCCGACAAAGAGAAATATACCCTGTATGAATTACAAGATCGCCTGGGTGCACAGATTCGTTTGTTTGAGGGTGTAAGGGACGCGAAAGTGACTATTGCGGAAGCGGGAGATCAGAAATATGCTCTGGATGATACTGTCCAAACGGATGCTTCTGCCTCGGTGGTAGTGACTATGGAAAACGGTCAAGAATTGACTGAGACAAAAGCTTCTGCTGTAAAAAATCTTATTGCAAGAGCAGTAAGGGGGATGAATTTTACAAATGTTGCTGTTTTTGACGCGTCTACGATGACCGAAGTGGGAGAAGGAAGCACGGAAGGGGCTGCAGGAAGCGGCGAAAGTATGGCGGCTCTTACCAGTCTGGTGGAAAGCAATATTGCTGGTAATATACGTCGGGTTTTGGAACTGATATATGGTCAGGGGAAAGTGGCGGTATCAGTAAAGGGAACCTTAAATATGGAACGGCTGATTCGGGAATCCACTCAGTATACAACACCAGATCAAGTGAATGCCCAGGATAAGACTGGACTATTAGAACATGAGGAGATTTCAGGAGAGCAGTCTTCAGCAGTGGGGCAGAGCACAGGCGGTGTGGCTGGGGCAGATGCTAATATGGATACGCCTCGTTATGCAAATCAAAATGGAACCAACAAAAACGAAGATAGCTATATTAACAATAGTGCTGCCCGCCAGTGGTTGTATAACACCACAAAGGAACAGCGGCAGATCGATCCGGGTGTGCTGGAGAATACTACAGTAGGAGTTACCATAGATACAGAAGATTTATCTGTAGCAGATGAGGATCTGATTCGTCTGGTGGCTAACTCAGCAGGCATTGATCGGCAGGAGGCAAATCAGAAGATTACAGTAATTCGTACTTTGGCAGCGGGAAGCCGTCCAGCGGGTGAAAGTATTCCGGTAGACGCAGCTCCAGCGGGTGTTTTGAAGGGCCTTCCGTTTCCTATATTGGCTGCTATGACGGCGGGAGGCATTTTAATTATTCTTCTGATCTCTTTGTTGTTCTTGAACAGGCGGCGCTGGAAGGCTGAATTGGAATCCAAGGAGGCGGCTCTTGCTGAAATAGCTGCTTCTTACGGAGAAAATGGTTTGGAAGATATAAATGAAGTATCTTCCAGTACAGCAGAGACTGGGGCATCTTCTGAGAGAACAATGGAAGATGGGCAGGAGGAAGAAGACGAACTTGAAGATCTGCGTGAGAGTGAGGAGATTATTGGTCTTCGGATGAAACGGAGCATAAAGCTGAAGCAGAATATAGGAGAATTTGTAGATGAAAATCCGCAGATTGCGGCGAAGTTGATACAAAATTGGCTAATAGGGGAGGGAGAAAAAAATGGCAGAAACGGCAGAAAATAAAAATGCAGACGATTCCATATTAATGGACACTCGCCAAAAGGCTGCTGTGCTTGTGGTCTCCCTGGGAGCAGACCGAGCTTCTCAGATTTATAAATATCTCAGTGAGCAGGAGATTGAGGATCTCACTTATGAAGTGGCTAAGTTAGGAAAAACGAATAATGTCCAAGTAGAGAAGACTCTGGATGAATTTTATAAGCTTTGTCTCACCCATAAAATGATGACGGACGGTGGGTTAGACTATGCGCGAAATGTTCTGGAGAAAGCTTTTGGTGAGTCAACTGCCCGGAATCTTTTAGAGAAGGTATCAAAAACCCTTCAGTCCAAACCTTTCAACTTCTTTATGAAAGGGGATCCGAAAGCGCTTTTGTCTCTGCTTCAGAGTGAACGGCCCCAGGTGATTGCGCTGATCATGTCTTATATGGATCCGCAGCAGGCGGCTCAGATATTGGAGCAGCTTCCTAAAGAAAAGCGCATTCCCACTCTGGAAGGAATGGCAAATATGGATCGGGTATCCCCAGAAGCCATTGCTATCGTGGAGGAAGAAATGAAGCGGAAGTTTGCCGCTATCATTACCAGCGAGGATAATATGAATCTGGGTGGTGTTGACTATGTAGCAGATGTAATGAATCATGTGGATCGCAGCAGTGAACGCCAGATTTTTGATGAACTGGATAAGAATAATCCAGATCTTTCGCGTGTTATTCGAGATAAGATGTTTGTATTTGAAAATATCATTGATATGGATCCTCGTTCTGTCCAGAGATTTGTCCGCGAATGTGAAACCAAGGATATTGTGTTTGCTTTGAAAACAGCTTCTGATGAGATGAAACAGGTATTCTTTTCCAATATGTCAAAACGTATGGCTGAGACTGTAAAGAGTGATATGGAGATCACTTCCCATGTGCGTCTGAAAGATGTGGAGGAGGCACAGCAGAAGATTGTGAATCTGATTCGAAGGTTGGAAGAAAAGGGAGAGGTGATTATTAATAAGGGAGGCGATGACGGTGACATCCTTGTCTAATGGAATCTACCGTTCAGATTCAAAGGAAACGATTCGCCTGTCAGAATTACCTTTGGAACCCCTAACACCAGGAAAAAAGAGGGACTCCTCTGAGATAGAAGCTGTTTCCTCTGATAAAAAAGAAAAAAAGTTGGAAGATTCCTACGTAAAAGAGGAAGATGATTCTTGGAGAAGAGAATTGGCTTCCAGAATTGAAAGGGAGAAGGAAGAAGCTGACTATCTTTTGAGGGAAGCCAGGGAACAGTCCAGCAGAATTTTGGAGGAAGCCAAAGCCCAGGCGGAAAAGATTAAGATCCAGGCTGGAAAAGAAGGATATGTGCAGGGATGGAAAAAGGGAAGTGAAGAAGCTGCTGCCAAGGTACAGCAAGAGGCAGATGAACAGCGGGAACAGGAGAAAAGAGTTTTTCAGGAATCTCTTTCTGCAGCCTTACATTCCATTACCAGTGAGAAAGAGGCCTGTCTAAAACGGTATCTTGATGAGTTGAAAGATGTAGCCATTGCTGTAGGGGAAAAGGTGATTCGCATTAGCTTGCGCTCCTGCGGTTCTGTGATTCAGCGAATGATCGAGACGGAGACGGAAAAGCTCAATAAGATTGCTTGGGTGCGTATTTATATGGAGCGGGGCGATTACGAGGCTATGATCCAAGCGGATGCGGAAGCGCTGGCCCATCTGGCAAAGCTTTCTGACAATGTGAAGTTTGTAGTTATGGAGCAGGCTTCAGGAGGGAGCTGCATCATAGAGATGCCGGATGAGATTATAGATATTAGTGTGGATACACAGATGGAAAATATCCGAAAGTTGCTGGGCAATATTCATTTTTAGAGGTGATTCTATGTATGAAAAGATTCCAGATCTGATTCTTAAATCAGAGACAGCGGATCGGATTGGGAAAATAGAGAATATTGTAGGAATGTCGATTGAAGCCTCCGGAGGCCGCTGTGGAGTCGGCGATATCGCCATGATCTATGACGAGGGAAGAAACCGTCAGGTTCCATCGGAAGTGGTAGGGTTTAGGGACGGCCGTCTGCAGCTGATGACTTATGAGGATCCAAGTGGGATTACTTCGGGAAGTTTTGTCCGCAGCACAGGTCACCGCCTTCGCATTCCAGTTGGAGATTTCTTAAAAGGACGTATTATCAATGCTCTGGGACAGCCTATAGATGAAAGGGAAGCGTTTCCTGAAAGCAGACAATATACTGTGGACAGCTCCTATACCAATCCACTGAGCCGTCCTCCCATCCGAGAGAAGCTGGAATTTGGTGTAAAGGCCATTGATGGCCTAAATACCATTGGAAAGGGACAGAGAATAGGGATCTTTGCAGGCTCAGGTGTGGGAAAAAGTACATTGATGGGTATGATCGCAAAGAACGTAAAGACGGATATTAATGTGATCGCCTTGGTGGGAGAACGCGGAAGAGAGGTTTTGGAATTTGTACAGAAGGATTTAGGTGAGGAGGGGATGCGTCGTTCTGTCTTGGTAGTGGCCACTTCTGACCAGCCGGCTATGCTTCGTATGAAGTGTCCTCTTGTGGCAACTACTATTGCGGAATACTTCCGAGATCAAGGGATGGATGTGCTTCTGATGATGGATTCCTTAACCCGATATGCAATGGCTCAGAGGGAAATTGGCCTCGCGATTGGAGAGCCGCCCATTGCCAGAGGGTATACTCCCTCTATTTATGCAGAGTTTCCAAAACTTTTGGAACGAAGCGGTAACTTTGACAGAGGCTCTATTACAGGGGTTTATACCGTTTTGGTGGAGGGTGATGACACGAATGAACCCATTGCAGACACAGTCCGTGGAATTTTGGATGGGCACATCGTGCTGAGCCGCCAGCTGGCAGGGGAGAACCATTTCCCTGCCATTGACATAGGGGCCAGTATTTCTCGTCTTATGAATGAAATTGTGGATGAGGGCCACAGAGAATTGGCTTCCCGTTTCCGAAATCTTTTGAGCATATACCAAAAAAATTCGGATCTTATCTCCATCGGCGCTTATAAAAAGGGGGTAAATCCGTTTTTGGATCAAGCAGTGGAGAAAATTGGGCCTATGAATCAGTTCTTGATACAGGAAACCAAAGAGAGTTTCACTTATGAGGAAACATGCAGTCTAATGAGTGCGGCGGTAAATTAAGGGAAATTCATCAAGTAGATAGGTTAAATGGGCTGCTCTATTGCCAATTGATAAGGGATAGGAGGAGTGGATATGAAGTGTTTCCATTACAGCCTGGAACATGTACTGCACTATAAAAAGCAAGTATTAGACAATCTGAAAGCAGAGCACGCGGTTGTTTTGGAACGGGTGAACCGCAAGGAGGAGGAGATACGCTGTCTGGAAAAAAGGCTGGGGGGATTTCAAGAGGGATTTGACGCCTTAAAGACAAAGGGCGCTCCCATTGAGACCCTCCGTTTGTATGATATGTGTATCCATGGAGTGGAGAGACAGATTTGTGGGGAGCAGGAACAGCTTTCTGTATTAAAAACCCAGGAAAGTGAAAAAAAGAAACGGGTTCTAACAGCCCGGGTGGATACATCTCGATATGAGAAATTGAAAGAACGGCGTTTGGAAGAGTATCATGCTGCTCTTGTGAAGGAAGAAGAACGGTTTGTTGAGGAATTTATTACAAGGGGCATGGTGCAGGCAGACGAGAGAGAGGAGAGGGTAAGGTGATGCAGATTCAGGCATTACAGGGAACACGCTGCAGGGTGAACTCTTTTTCTGGGAGAGGCAAATCTTCTGCGGAAACCGATTTTACAAGCCTTTTGCAGGAGAGAGACTCCCGGGCAGAACGTAAAACAAACACGGAGAAGGAATCTCTGTCTTTTTCAGGAAAAAAGTTGGAGAATATGACGGAAAAGGAAGAAAATATCTGGGATCATGAAGTGAAAGCGGAACCGGAAACAGGAGAAAAGAAGGATCAGTATCCATTGGAACAGATTCTGGCTTTTGCTGTTGGTCAGTTTGTACCAGTTCCGGCTTTAACAGGTGAGGCAGGAGGCCTTTCCGTGGAAGATAGTCTTGGCTTGAAAGGAGAAATTGTTTCTTGCAGGCAGGATTTGACGGCTTTAGCGGCAGAGGAGCAGATGAATCATCCGGCAGCCTATGAGGTGTTTTTGGAAAAAGACATTTTAGCAGGTTATTCTGGGGAAAACAGAACAAGAGAGAAGGAGCTTGACCTGACAGCGGAACAGGGGAATGGAAAACAGCTTTCTATCCCTAAGGAGAGCGAATCCCTTTCTTTAGAGGAATGTACAGTGGTGGAAAAGAAAGAGAACGGAACAGGGTGGGAAACGGGAAGAAGCTTGAGAGACAGTGACAAGAACGGTTCAGGGAATGAACGGGAGTCTTCTTCCACAGCTGCTTCCCTGGCGGAGGCTATGACTTTTTCAGAGTCTCCAGGACAGGCGGTTAAGCAGGACCTTCATTCTGAGCAGACCGGAAATCCAGGACTCGAACAGGATCATCTATCCTACATAGAGGGCCGCTTTCGTCTTAAAACAAATGAAACGCTGCTTACACAGGATACAGCTTCCCTGCTGGCTTCCCATTTCCCGGCAAAGGGCGGGACTATGGAGGTGGAGTTGGAGCCAGCTTATATGGGAAGGCTTACTATTCGGGTGGCTTTTGAGGGAGGAAAGACGGCTGTCACAGTTCTGGCCTCTGACCAGAGAACTTTGGATATTTTAAGCCAGAATGTGGGACAGATTGCCCAGATTTTGGAGGAGAGGACGGGACAGCAGACTGTGGTCTATATGCCAGATCAGGCGGAGAGTGGCCAGTCAGGGCAAGAGAAACAACCTGATCATCAAAATCGGCAGGAGAATGGACGGAGAGAAAAAGGAAGAGAACAGGATTCCTTTGCTCAGCAATTACGCCTGGGATTAGTGTAATTGGAAACATAGAGATACAAGGAGGATGAGAATAAGATGGCAGATAACCTTACAATCAGCGGAGCTTCAGATCCCTACTCTGTAGGCTCCTATTCCCCTGGGGTCAATAATAAAAATACGCTGACAATAGAAAGCTATTTTAAGCTGCTGGCGGCCCAGTTGGCAAATCAGGATATGACAAATCCTATGGATAATAGTGAGATGATGGCTCAAATGACCCAGATGGCTATGGTGCAGTCTCTCACCGCTATGACAGATTCCGTACAAACTTCCACGGCAGTGTCGACACAAACCTATGCTGCCGGTATGGTAGGACAGGAGATTACAGTTGCTGTTGTGGACAAGGAGACAGGAAAGTCTATAGGCGTGAAATATGGAACCGTAGCTTCCGTTGACTTTACACAGGGAACACCCATTATCAAATTAGAAGGGGATGAGGAAGGCTATCCTATGTCTTATGTCCTTGGAATGGGACAGATCCAGGATCCTTACAACAAAGGTGAGGAAAACAAAGGGGATGGGGGAAGCACAGAGGGGGATAAGATAGAAGGCGATAACACAGGAAAAGTGAAACAGGACAAACACAATTTCTTGGATGGTATTATGGGAACCGTATAAAGGGTTCCATGATGTTTTATAAAATACAAATGGTAAAAGAAAGGAAAAAATACTATGTTAAGGGCAATGGATTCAGCAGTAGCAGGCCTTCGGGCGCATCAGAACAAACTAGATGTAATTGGAAATAATATCGCAAATGTAAATACATTTGGCTTTAAGGCCCAGAATTTTAGTTTCAAGGAAGCTATGTATCAAACTTCCACAAGTTCTACTATGGGCTCAAATACAGCCGGAGGTGTAAACCCTGCTCAGTACGGTTATGGTACTATGATGGGCTCCATCTCTACAGACATGAGCGCTTCTACCCCTACATATGTAGGCGGTTTGAATGCAACCATCAGTGGTGAGGGATTTTTTATTACCTACCCTTCTGCGGATAAGACGGTTGCTCCCGATGATATGAAGCAGACAGATTTTAATTATACTCGTGTTGGACAGTTCAACATTGACGCAAACGGCTATTTAGTGGATGCAAATGGAAACTTTGTCTATGGATTTCGTCCGGATGCGGTGGAAAAGCCAACCAAATTTGATGGAGACTTGAAACCCATAAAAGCACCGACAAATGTCACAGGAAATAGCTTTGATGGTGATGCACTCCAGTTAAAAGATGTAAAGATCAACAACCTGGGAGAGATCACAGCCACAGTTGTTTCTGATGATGATGCAAAGAACGGTAAGACGGTATCCTTAGGAAAAGTAGCTATCGCTACTTTCCAGAACCCACAGGGCCTTTCTAAAAAAGGAGGTTACTACTATGGAGCCAGCGAGAGCGATAACTCGGGCTCTGCTTCTGCGACCATTCCAGGGGGATCGACAGCCAGCCTGATGACCGGATACCTTGAAGCTTCCAATGTGGATCTTGCCAAGGAATTTTCTGATATGATCACCACGCAGAGAGGATTCCAGGCTAATTCTAAGATTATTACAGTCAGTGATGAGATTCTCTCTGATCTGATTAATATGAAGCGGTAATCCTATGATTTGTGTGACACGGTTAAATGGTGAAGTTCTATATCTTAACTGGCTTCAAGTAGAGTATGTGGAACGCATTCCTGAGACTAAGATTCGTATGATGAATGGAGATTATTACCTTGTGAAGGACAGCGTAGAGGAACTTCAGAAGCAGATTGAGAGCTTTCTTAGCCGATGTATGTATGGCAGGAGAAAAGAACGGGAGGACGAGTAAAGTGGATCTGACAACTCTGATTGGGATACTGCTGAGCGTTATTCTGATGGCATATGGAATTGGACTGGATAAGTTGAGTAACTTCGTAGATACGCAAAGTCTCCTGATTGTATTTGGAGGGACGTTGACAGCAGTTGTCGCCAGCTACCCATTCACAATTTTGAAAGATATACCAAAACATTTTCGGGTATTGTTTCGTGGAAAAATATATAACATTCCCCAGCTAGTAGATCAGCTGGTGGATCTGTCCATGATCGCTAGGCAAAGCGGTCTTCTGGCCCTGGAGGATAAAGCGAATGAAATTAGTGATTCTTTCCTCAGACACAGCGTTTTGATGATTGTAGATGCCAATGACCCAGACAAGGTGCGTCTAGTGCTGGAGCGGGAACTAGAGAATATGATGGTACGTCATGACCAGGCGGCTGGCCTTTATGAAAAGGCTGCATCCTACGCTCCAGCCTTTGGCATGATCGGTACGCTGATTGGTCTGGTGAATATGCTGAAAGGGTTGGATTTAAGCGCAAATGCTGGTTCATCTAGTATAGGACAGGATATGTCAGTTGCCTTAATTACGACTTTTTACGGCTGTGTCCTAGCTAATGCAGTGTTTAACCCTATCGCAAAAAAGCTGAGGATTCGTCAGGATGAGGAGGAGCTGTACTGCTCTACTATTATTGAGGGGATCCTGTCTATACAGGCAGGAGAAAATCCTCAGTATCTCAGAGAGCGTCTTCTCACCTCAGTTAAAAGATCTCAGCAGCAAAAACTCCTTGCCAGGGCGGAAACTTCGGATACAGGGTATGAGGAGGATAAAGAAGAATGAAAAAGAAATCACGTCCTACAGACGGTGGCGGCAGTTGGATGGACACCTATGGCGATATGGTGACATTGCTCATGACCTTTTTCATTATGCTATATTCCATGTCCAATGTGGATGCGAATAAATGGAATGTCTTTGTGCGCAGTATTTCCCCATCTCAGGAAACGAGAGAGGAGCAGGTTGACAAAGTAACCGTTAATTCCCAGATTGGTGAGGATATTCCGGCTGCGGGGGAGACAATCGGAAGTGAAGATGAGATAGAGGAAACGATTGATTCGGCAGATCCCAATACTCTGTATTTAACGATTGCTAACCGTCTGAATGAGATTGGCGTTCAAAATGCCGCTGTAGTCCGAGGAGAGGATTACACTTACATTAACTTTGAAGATAGTACTTTTTTTGATGGAGGAAAATCTACCCTTACTCGTCAGGGACAGATGGTTTTAACCTCTTTTTGCAGAGCCATTGCTCCCGCTGCTAAGAATATATCCCAGGTTAATATCATGGCTCACACAGCGAAAGCAAATATCCAGGAACCATCGGATATACGCGTTGACCGAACCTTATCTGCTGTGAGGGGAGCTGAGGTTTCTATTTATATTCAGGAACAAAATATAATTGAGCCGGAAAAGTTAGTAAATATTAGCTATGGAGAGTTCCGCCCGATTGCTGATAATGCTACGCGGGAAGGAAGGGCTAAGAACCGCCGTGTGGAGATACTTCTGTTGGATAAAGACGCAAAAGAAAAAGGAATGGATGAGTATTACAGGGAGTTGGGAAGTGGCCTTTATGATAATACGACCGTAATAACAGTGGGACAATCAGCCGCACAGAGCGAAAATGAATAGGAAGGGTTGGCAGAAACGATGGCAGACGTACTATCACAGAGTCAAATCGATGCGCTCTTAAAATCCATGAAGAACGACAAATCCCATCCGGAGGAACAAAAAGACGTTCATAAAGTGGAAGCGAAGGAAAAGAAATATAGGAAATATGATTTTTATAGTCCAAGAAAATTCACAAAAGAAAAGATCAAGATACTAAACAGCGTCTTTGAGAATTATGCCCGTATCCTGACCTCTCAGGTCAATGGGATTTTCCGTGTTATGACGGACATTACAGTGATGGAGGTACAGGAAAAAAGATACTATGAATATGTAAGCGCTTTTCATGAAAATGACTGTATGACTCTGATTGATACGATCATGCCGGAGAAGGGGAGACAGAATGTTCCGCTTATGCTTCATATTACGCCAGGATTAGTGATTACACTTATCAATCACATGCTTGGGGGCGGGGATGAGGTAGTTCATCTGGAAGATAATTATCGCTATTCCGATGTGGAGCTGGCCTTGTATCGCAGGGTTGCAGAGTATGTAACAGGTGCTTTGAAGGATGGTTTTTCTAATTATGTGAATGTGGCTTTTGAGGTCCAGCGGGTAGAGGAAAACCCTACTATGGCCCAGGAAATTGGTTTGGACGAAACGGTGGCCATTATCCTTTTGAATGTAGATGTGGCTGGTTTAGTAACGGAGAAGATACGGATTTGCATGCCAGGGACACTTTTAGAGGCCGTTTTCCAGGTGATCGATACGAGAAAACATCTGGCCAGAGGGTTTTCCTATGAAGATAATAAAGAAATTATCTTGGATAATATCCGTTATTCTACCCTTCCGGTTACAGGCCAGTTGGGTACTGTAAAACTGGATTTAGAGGATCTCTACCGTTTGCAGCCAGGTGATGTCATTGACCTGGGAAAACCAAAGAATGGAAAGGTAAAGTTATTTGTTGGACGTCAGCCATGGTTTACAGGTCAAATGGGACGTTATAAAAAAAATGTAGCTGTAAGGATTCTCTCCCGTATTCCCGGTGATGTGGAAGAAGGAGAGGAAACAGAACAACAATAATAAAATACAATTTGAGAGATAAGAGAGGAAGATAAGATATGGCTAAGATCATGCTTGTAGATGATGCTGCTTTTATGCGTATGATGATTAAGAACGCGTTGACCGCCAGTGGATATACGGATTTTGTGGAGGCGCAGGATGGAGCTGAGGCAGTGAAAAAATATGAGGAGGAAAAACCGGATATGGTAATCATGGATATTACCATGCCTAATATGGACGGTTTACAGGCATTAAAGAAGATTCGTGAGCTTGATCCGAATGCAAAAGTAGTTATGTGTACTGCCATGGGACAGGAGAGCATGGTTGTAGATGCAATTCAGTCAGGAGCAAGAGATTTTGTTGTAAAGCCGTTTGATGCAAAACGTATTGTGCAGACTGTTGGGGATATTCTTGGAAAATAGGAGGCATTGTCTTATGTCATTTTTGAGCTCTTTTGATATCTGTGCCTCTGGAATGAGCGCCCAACGCATGCGCATGGACATTGCAGCAGAAAATATAGCTAACATGGACACAACACGAACTGCGGCAGGGGGACCTTATCGGAGAAAAGATGTAGTTTTGGAAAATTACGGAAACGGATCCTTTGAGGAAGCCCTAAGAAATGCGGCCTCTGGAAAGGGGGTTACCAGCTACAAGGCTGGAGTGCGTGTTGCTGGAATCATTGAGGATCAGCGGGAGTTTAAGCGGGTCTATAATCCCGATCATCCGGATGCGGATGAACAAGGATATGTGAATATGCCAAATGTAGATCTTTTAAAAGAGACGGTGGACAGCATGTCCGCAACCCGCTCCTATGAGGCGAATGTGACGGCGTTAAACGCTATGAAGCTGATGGCTCAGAAGGCTCTGGAGATCGGAAAGTAAATGACGGGAGGAATAGAGAATGGGCGCAAGCAGCTTTAATGAAATGGAAAAGGATGCTCTGGGTGAGATGATGAACATAAGCCTGGGAGCGTCTGCCACCGCCATGTCTACCCTTTTGGGGTCCGTGGTCAATATTACAACACCGGTGGTTCATGTCCTGACCCGCGATCAGTTTGAGTTTAAACGGCTGGAGCCAGCCGTGGGCGTGGAGATCGCTTATGTAGAGGGACTGGAAGGCAGCAATATTATGATGTTCAGCCGGAATGATGTCCGGATTATCGTGAGCACTCTTATGGGACAGGAGATTCCCATGGAGCAGTTTGAATTAGATGAGATTAACAGGAGTGCGATCTGCGAGGTTATGAACCAGATGATGGGCGCATCTGCGACTGCCATGTCTGAGTTTTTAAAGATGACAGTGAACATCTCCACTCCAGTTTCCTTTGAGATTGAGGATGAGGAGAATTTCAAGCAGAAGTATTTTCCGGCGAATACCCCTATGGCAGTAGTTGGATTTACACTAGAGATTGTGGGAAAGTTGGAGAGCGAGTTTTTGAATATTATGCCTCTTAGCTTGGCGAAACGTTTGTTGGAGCCTTTTGAGGATACTTTAAGAGAAGCGCAAAATCAGAAGGAGAAAGTAGCTAAGGTTGAAGAAAAAGCTAATAGTGAGGAAATATCTCAGACAAAGCCTTGGGAAGAGAAGGCAGATATTGTAACAGAAAATACGGCAGAAGAGAAGGAGGAAGAAGCTGTTTCCTGTCAATTGGATGTTCAGCAGGATTCTGAAGGTGTTGACTCGGCCGAAGATCCTAGCCATATCTCATCTCAACCCCATTCGGCAGCAATTCAAGATGTCGCAATTTCCAGCCAGACTCCAATTCAGCCGGAAGCTGGAGCAAATCCACAGGCTGGGCCTGTTTCACCCATACCTCCCTATTGGGGTGGAATGTCTCAGAGTGGATATATGCCCCATTACAATGTGATGCCGTCTCAGGATCCAGCGGTTCTGCAGCTGCTGACACAAATGCAGCAGTCTCAGGTGCAGATGATGGAGATCATGCGGAAAATGGAAGAAAAGGGAAAAGAGAAAGGAATGGAGAAGGCTGCAGAACGAAAGACTCAGACAGATCCCTCCATTATCCGTCCTTCCGTTTCGGTTCCCTTGGATGATTCCGTATCTTCCAAGGAGGAGGAGACAGCCAATCAGGAGATGCTGATGCGGGTGCCTTTGGAAATTTCTGTGGAAATAGGACGGACTAAGAAACTGGTAAAGGATATTTTGGAGTTTACACAGGGGTCCCTGGTGGTTTTAGACAAGATGGCAGGAGAACAAGCAGATTTATACGTCAATGGCCAGTGTGTGGCTAAGGGGGATATTGTAGTGGTGGAGGACAATTTTGGAATCCGTATCACAGAGATTGTAGCTTGTGATTTGAACCAGGAGAGTTTGTGATGTGGGGTGATGCCATCTCCATCGCCAGCATGTTGCTGTCCTTAGTTGGTATTATGACGGCGGCTTGGTTTGTCAGCCGCTTTCTTGGGCGGCGCTTTGGAACTCCGGCATCCGGAAGAAAGGTACGGGTATTGGAACAGATTCCCCTGGGAACAGACCGGAGCCTCTTGCTGGTGCGATATGAAAAAAATATCTATCTGCTGGGTTCGGCTCAGTCAGGAATCAGTCTGATTGATCGGATCGAGGCAGGAGAGGAACAAGGGGAGGAAAAGGAGAAAAACCATGAATGAACTTCTCACTGGGCTCAACGGAGGAAACGTCCCGGCTCTTGATATTGTGATTTTATTGACGGCAGCAGCTCTTCTGCCTTCTATTGTTATTATGATGACATCATTTATGCGGATTGTCATTGTCCTCTCCTTTACTCGTAATGCTATGGGCGTTCAGCAAGCGCCTCCCAATATGGTTCTGACGGGTATTGCTCTTTTCCTCACACTCTATATTATGAGCCCAGTGATAAACGCAGTGAATATTCAGTCATATCAGCCATATATCCAAGGGGAGATTACCCAGAAAGAAGCAGTAAGCCGGGCAGCAGTTCCTCTAAAGGAGTTTATGCTGCGTAACACAGAGAAGCGCACTTTGGATCACTTTGTGGAAATGTCAAAAAGCGAGATAAAGGAGGACGTGACAGATTATCCTTTGGCAGTGGTCACACCAGCATTTATGACCAGCGAGTTAAAAAGGGGGTTTATGGCAGGATTTTTAATTTATCTTCCTTTCCTGCTCATTGACATAGTGGTGGCTACTACCCTTATGTCTATGGGTATGGTCATGCTACCGCCTACCATGGTATCCCTTCCCTTTAAACTTTTGCTCTTTGTTACTGTGGATGGATGGGAACTATTATTTTCCGGTCTGGTTCAGAGCTTCCGATGATGTGTTTAAAGACAAGCTATAGACTGAAAGAAGTCGATCTGCGAGCTTCAGGAAAATATAAGAAAAGGAGCGATCAATTATGAGCAACACAGAAGTTCTTGATATTATGTACCAGGCGTTCCAGCTGGCCATGAAGCTGTCCCTTCCCTTTCTGCTAGTCAGTATGATTGTGGGAGTCGTGATCGCAGTTTTTCAGGCAGCTACCCAGATCAATGAGCAGACCATGACTTTTGTACCCAAGCTTTTGGCAATCCTAGCTCTTTTGGGGATCTTGGGAAGCTCCATGCTGGTGCTGCTGCAGGAATTCATGTACCAGATTGTGGATCGCATAGCCAGGTGGTAGGCCATGGCAATTTTGTTTGCCTTGGTAGTCATGCGTGTTAGTGGAGCGTTGGCCTTAAACCCTGTATTTGGCCGTACCAATCTGCCTCTCAGGGCAAAGGCATGCATGATTGTTGCCCTTTCCGTCCTTTTGTATCAGACTTCCGGCGGTGAGTTAGCCCATGCTCCGGGAACCATGGTAGAGTACATTGTCATGCTCATGGGAGAACTGCTTATGGGTTTGATTCTTTCTTTTGTGATGGAGCTCGCCTTCATGGTGGTTCGTTTTGCCTCAGCAATTATGGATTATTGTATGGGGTTGAGCATGGCGCAAATTTATGATCCCCAGTATGGGACACAGGCAACAGTCAGTTCTGGCCTTTATTATGTATTTATGGCTCTGGTATTTTTTGCGACTAATGGACACCTAAGGCTTTTGGGAATTTTTTTCGTTTCTGCTCAACTGGTTCCTTTTGGAACCATGTCCCTAGATCCGCGTCTCATGGAGGTGATGACAGAAGCTTTCTGTCAGGCGGTAGTTATGGGCTTTCAGTTTGCATTCCCTTTGGTTGCCATTGAAATGATGTCAGAAGCGGCCATGGGAATCTTAATGAGAGTGGTTCCCCAGATTAATGTATTTGCCATAAACTTTCAGGTAAAGATTGCAGTGGGACTTTTGATGTTCCTTCTCATGTTTACGCCCATGGCAGATCGTTTGGAAGTGATTTTAGACCGTTTGTATGTGACCATGCAGCATCTAGTGATTTTGATGAGGAATGGATAGAGGAAGGAGTTGAACAGCTATGGCTCAGGGCGGAGGACAGGAAAAGACAGAACAGGCGACTCCGAAACGGAGGAAGGATGCCAGGAAAGAGGGAAATGTCTTTCAAAGCCGCGATGTTTCCACAGTGGTGCTTCTTTTGGGTGTGTTTTTTTCTGCACGGATCCTGCTTCCTCATATTTATGGAGAGATGCGCAGCTATTTGCTCTGGATCCTGAAAGATATGTGGAGTCAGCCAGAAGAACTTTTTTCTGCCCGACTTGCCTGGATCACCCTGCTTTCCTTCTTAAAATGTGCCTTTCCACTTCTGCTTATTGCCATTGTGTGTGGTATTTTGGCTCAGGGAGTACAAACGCGTTTTAATATTTCCTTTCAATCTATCCGGCCAAAGTGGAATAAGATTAATCCTATTGCAGGTATGAAGCGCCTGTTTGCGGTGCGAAATGTGGTAGAGCTGATAAAGAATATGATAAAAATCGTTCTGCTTTTGACTCTATTATGGAAGATGCTAAAAAGCGATCTAATTCCTATCGCGCGTATGATCGATATGAATCCCTACTTGTCTGCTGGTTATATGCTTCAGTTAGTCTTTGAACTTGTGATGAGAGTTTGTATGGCCTTTGCAGCTATTGCGTTTTTGGACTTTCTCTATCAGCGATGGGAATACGAAAAAAGCCTGCGCATGACAAAGCAGGAGGTAAAGGATGAATTTAAGCAAACGGAAGGAAATCCAGAGATCAAAGGGCGTATCCGCCGGATCCAGCGACAGATGGCCATGAGTCGCATGATGCAGAAGGTTCCACAGGCAGATGTCATCATACGAAACCCGACTCATGTAGCAGTGGCTTTAAAATATGATCCGAACCGTTACGGCGCGCCGGTAGTGTTGGCAAAGGGTTTAGATGAGATAGCACTGCGCATTGTAAGAGTAGGGGAGGAAAACGGCGTTTATATCACAGAAAATAAGCCTCTGGCCCGGGCCTTGTATGGATCCTGCAAAGTAGATCAGGAGATTCCGGCAGAGTTTTATGGGGCGGTAGCGGAGATTCTTGTATACCTCTACAAGCTCAGAGAATAATGGATGGAGAAGATTGGACGAATGAAGAAGTTAATGAGTTATTCGGTAGTCCTGTTTGTGATTACCATAATCCTGCTGTTGATTATACCTATGCCAGCGGCTATGGTGGATGTGGCGATTATTTTGAATATGTCATTTTCCATGATGATCCTTGTTATAACCATGACCATTCGCGAGCCTCTGGAATTTTCCATTTTCCCATCTCTTTTGCTGGTAACTACCTTATTCCGATTGGGGATTAATGTTTCTACCACCCGCAATATCCTGAAAAACAGCGGATCTTCAGGAAAGGTAATCGCTGCTTTTGGCGATTTTATTCTGGGTGGAAATGTTGTGGTGGGAATGATCATTTTCTTGATCATTGTGCTCATGCAGTTCATTGTGATTACCAAGGGGGCGGAGCGAGTAGCCGAGGTAGCTGCTCGTTTTACTCTAGATGCTATGCCTGGAAAGCAGATGGCTATTGATGCGGATTTAAGTTCTGGCCTCATCAATGAACAGCAGGCAAAGGAACAGAGAAGCAAGATCCAGAGGGAAGCAGATTTTTACGGTTCTATGGATGGTGCGACCAAAATCGTAAAAGGAGATGCGGTGATGTCCTTGATTACCACCGCTATTAATCTGATTGGAGGAAGCATTATTGGGATTGTCCAGTCCGGCGATTCGATTGGAAACGTTCTGAGTACTTATTCCATCGCTACGGTGGGAGATGGCCTGGTATCTCAGATTCCAGCTCTTTTGATTTCCGTGGCTACGGGCATGATCGTTACAAGAGCAGTGTCGGAGGGAAGCTTAAACGAAGATGTGTCTCACCAGTTTATGGCCCAGCCGCATGCCATTATGATAAGCGGCTTGGCGGTGGCGGTCATGTCCGTAATCCCAGGAATGCCCATTGGTTCCATGCTTGCCATTGCCGTAGTACTGGTAGGAGGCGGATATTATCTCGCAAGACGGATCCAGACAGAGCCATCTATAGCAGCTGCTGCCATATATGGAATGGAGCCTGCTATCCAGGGGGAGGCCGGAGCTGAAGCAGCTGCCGCTTCAGCTCCGGTTAGGGAAGAAGATTATTTTAAGGATGTGAATAATGTCTATTCCCTTCTGACACTGGAACCTATTGAGATGGAATTTGGCTATAGCCTTATCCCTATGGCGGATGAGTCTGCCGGAGGGCGTCTTATCAGCCGGATTGTGATTTTTCGCCGCCAGTACGCCCAAGATATGGGTTATGTGATCCCTTCGATTCGCCTAAGGGACAGCTCCATGTTAGCTCCCAGCCAGTACTGTATCAAGATCCGGGGGGAAGTTGCCAGAGGGGAGATACTAGTGGATTATTTCTTGGCTCTGGAGCCGGAGTCTCCAGAACAGGAGGTGGATGGTATTGAGACCATCGAACCAGCCTATGGGATTCCTAGCCGCTGGATCCGCCCGGAAAACAGGGAGAGGGCCGAGCTGTATGGTTATACAGTTATCGATCCCCTGTCCGTTATGGTAACCCATCTTTCCGAGGTGATTCGCCAGCACGCATTTGAGCTGATTACTCGCCAGGAGG
>CABQJX010000004.1 GCA_902464595.1 uncultured Lachnoclostridium sp.
TATCCGGGACATTTTCATTTGTGATATACTGAGACATTATCATAAATGGCTTATAAAAACCAGCAAATATTTTTTTAAGGTATTGACATACTATTTATTTAAGGTATAATGAGAGGCGCATGTGTTTATTATTACTAAACTTTTCGCTTATTTTTATAGTCAGTTAGTATTTGTAAACTTTTTGTATAAAAAGCTGCGTCCATATCGCTGCTGTCAGGAGGGATTTCATGGAGATCGGAACAAAAATAAAAGAGCTGCGGGTATTGAAGGGACTGACCCAGGAAGAACTGGCAGACCGGGCCGAGCTCTCCAAGGGCTTTATATCCCAGTTAGAGCGGGATCTGACCTCTCCCTCCATCGCTACCCTCATGGATATTCTGCAGTGCCTGGGGACGACCATCGGCGAATTTTTCAATGAAACCCCCGATGAACAGGTGGTTTTTGGAAAACAGGATTATTTTGAGAAGATAGACACAGAATTAAATAATGAGATCAAATGGATCATTCCCAATGCCCAGAAAAATGTGATGGAGCCCATACTCCTCACCCTGAAGGCAGGCGGCTCCACCTACCCGGATAACCCTCACGAGGGAGAAGAATTTGGATATGTGCTCCAGGGATCTGTGTCCATTCATATCGGCAATAAGGCATACAAAGCAAAAAAGGGAGAGTCCTTTTATTTTACTCCGGATAAAAAGCATTACCTTGCCAGCAAAAACGGGGCGCTGCTCCTTTGGGTAAGCTCCCCGCCCAGCTTCTAAACATTTTCAAACCAAATATTTGTTTTACTACATTAGGATAAAGGAGATTTACTATCATGAGCCAGCCATTGATCGATCTGCAGCACATATCCAAAAGCTTTGACGGCGAGCTTGTCCTGGACGACTTAAATCTTTCCATTAAAGAGAACAGCTTCGTCACCCTCTTAGGCCCCAGCGGATGCGGCAAGACTACGACCCTGCGTATTCTGGGCGGCTTCACCATCCCTGACTCCGGAAAGGTCATGTTTGATGGGGAAGACATCAGCCGTGTTCCTCCCAATAAGCGTCAGCTGAACACCGTATTCCAGAAATACGCCCTGTTCCCCCATATGAACATTGCGGAGAACATTGCCTTTGGCTTAAAGATCAAGAATAAACCAAAATCCTATATTGACGATAAGATCAAGTACGCCTTAAAGCTGGTGAATCTGTCCGGCTATGAAAAGCGCTCCGTCAACTCCTTATCCGGCGGCCAGCAGCAGCGTATCGCCATCGCAAGGGCCATTGTAAATGAGCCCCGGGTGCTGCTCCTTGACGAGCCTCTGGGCGCTCTGGACTTAAAGCTGCGCCAGGATATGCAGTATGAGCTGATCCGCCTGAAAAACGAGTTGGGCATCACATTTATCTATGTAACCCACGACCAGGAGGAGGCCCTCACCATGTCTGACACCATTGTCGTCATGAACCAGGGATATATCCAGCAGATGGGTTCCCCGGAGCAGATCTACAACGAGCCTGAGAACGCCTTTGTGGCCGACTTTATCGGAGAAAGCAATATCGTCCCCGGCATCATGATCCGCGACGAGCTGGTAGAGATCTTCGGCGCCCGCTTCGCCTGTGTGGACAAGGGCTTCGGAGTGAATAAACCTGTGGATGTGGTGATCCGGCCTGAGGACATTGACCTGGTAAAACCGGAGGACGGAACACTTCAGGGCGTGGTGACCCACCTGATCTTCAAGGGCGTTCACTACGAAATGGAGGTAACTACTCCGGACGGTTTTGAATGGCTGGTGCACTCCACCGACATGTTCCCTGTAGGCCAGCAGGTAGGCATCCATGTGGAGCCCTTTGAGATCCAGATCATGAACAAACCTGCTTCAGAAGATGAGGAGGCGCTGGGAGTCAATGAATAGCCAAAAGAAAAGCGCCGCCATCGGCAGAGCCCTGATGTCCGGCCCTTATCTCCTGTGGATGATCGGTTTTACCCTGATCCCCCTGGCTCTCATCATGTGGTACGGCCTCACTGATAAGACAGGAAGCTTTACCCTGGCAAATGTAATCTCCATTGCCGCGGCCGACCACGCCAAAGCCCTGTGGCTGTCCCTGGGACTGTCCTTGGGAAGCACTCTTGTATGTCTGCTTTTAGCCTATCCTCTTGCTATGATCCTGAAAGGACGGGGGACATCCGCCGGAAGCTTTATTGTATTTATCTTTGTCCTTCCTATGTGGATGAATTTCCTTCTGCGGACCCTGGCATGGCAGACTTTGTTGGAAAAAAATGGAGTTATCAATGGGATTTTGAGCTGGCTTCATCTCCCTACCCAGTCATTGATCAACACTCCGGCAGCTATTATCCTGGGTATGGTATACAACTTCCTTCCCTTTATGGTTCTGCCTATTTACAATGTGCTCTCCAAGATCGACGACAATGTGATCAACGCTGCCAAAGACCTGGGGGCCAACGGATTCCAGCGCCTGATGCTGGTATGGCTCCCTTTAAGTGTTCCGGGGATCATCAGCGGCATCACTATGGTGTTCGTTCCTTCTCTGACCACCTTCGTGATCTCAGATCTTTTGGGAGGAAGCAAGATCCTGCTCATCGGCAATGTGATTGAGCAGGAGTTTACTAAGGGAAACAACTGGCATTTAGGAAGCGGCCTTTCCCTGGTGCTGATGGTATTTATCCTCATCAGTATGGCTATGATCGCCAAATACGATAAAAATGGAGAGGGGACATCATTCTAATGACAAAGGGAAGTAAATTACTGCGCAAATTTGTGTCCGATTTTTATATGGTGCTCATACTGATATTCCTGTATGCCCCCATCCTCACCATGATGGTATTATCCTTCAACCGTTCCAAATCCAGGACTCAGTGGGGAGGCTTTACCCTCCAGTGGTACACACAGATGTTTGACAGCCGTTCCATTATGAGCGCCCTGTCCACTACCCTGATCATCGCGTTTCTGGCAGCCCTGATCGCCACCCTGCTGGGAACCGTAGCGGCCATCTCCATTCAGGCTATGAAGCCGATCCCAAGGACTGTCTTTTTAGGGATCACCAACATTCCTATGCTGAATGCAGAGATCGTTACAGGCATCTCCCTTATGCTGTGTTTTATCGCGTTTGGGATCTCATTGGGCTTTAAAACCATATTGATCTCCCATATTACTTTCTGTATCCCTTATGTGATACTGAGCGTGCTGCCAAAGCTAAAACAGACGGACAAATATATCTACGAGGCTGCCCTGGATCTGGGGGCTTCCCCTCTCAGAGCCTTTTTTAAGGTGGTTCTGCCCGACATCATGCCTGGGATCCTGTCCGGTTTCCTCCTAGCATTTACTATGTCCTTAGATGATTTTATCATCACCCACTTTACCAAGGGCGCCGGGATCAATACCCTGTCCACCCTGATCTACAGTGAAGTTCGGCGAGGAATACGGCCTTCTATGTACGCCCTGTCCACCATCATTTTCCTGGTGGTGCTGATACTGCTCATTTTCGTTAATTTCCGTACCTCCAAGAAAACGGAAGGCTAACGGACTGATTTCACATGCGACACGATTACAACATGAGGAGAACATTATGAAAAAAAGAACCGCTGTTTCCCTGGCCGCCGCTGCGGCTTCCATTTTGTCCGCCGCACTGCTTTCCGGCTGCGGCAATGCTTCCTCGACAGAAGGAAGCAAGGAAGATAACGTTCTTAATGTCTATAACTGGGGCGAGTATATTGATGAATCCGTCATCACCCAGTTTGAGGACGAGACCGGCATCAAGGTAGTTTACGACATGTTTGAAACAAACGAGGAGATGTACCCCATCATTGAAGCCGGAGGCGTAAAATATGATGCAGTATGCCCTTCTGATTATATGATCCAGCGCATGATCCAAAATAATCTGTTAGCGGAACTGAATCTGGATCAGATTCCTAATTATAAAGAAATCGGGCCGGAATACCTGGAAATAGCTAAGGGCTTTGACCCGGAAAGCAAATATACAGTTCCCTACTGCTGGGGAACAACAGGCCTGATCTACAATACCAAGCGTTTGGAGGAGCTGGGAGTTCCTGCACCTACCAAATGGGAAGACCTGTGGAATCCAAAGCTTAAGGGTGAGATCCTGATGCAGAACAGCCTGCGCAATGCTTTCGCAGCCGGATTAAAGATCAAGGGCTACTCCTTAAATTCCACAAACCGCGATGAGATTGCCGAGGCACGGGATCTGCTCATCGAGCAGAAGCCCCTTGTCCAGGCTTACGTGATCGACCAGGTAAGAGATAAGATGATCGGCGGCGAAGCCGCTGTGGGTGTGATCTATTCCGGTGAGATGCTTTATATCCAGAATGCGGCAAAGGAGCAGGGCGTGGATTATGATCTGGAATTTGCTCTTCCTGAGGAGGGAACCAGCTATTGGATGGACTGCTGGGTAATCCCAGCCAACGCAGAACACAAGGAAAATGCAGAAAAATGGATCAATTTCCTCTGCCGTCCCGATATTGCCAAGAAAAATTTTGAGTATATTACTTACGCCACCCCCAACAAGGGGGCTTACGAACTATTGGATCCTGAAATCCAAAACAATAAAGCCCTGTTCCCGGACATCAGCAAACTGGAAAACTGTGAGATCATCCAGTATCTGGGCGATGAAGTAGATTCCATTTACAATGAGATGTGGAAAGAAGTCAAGGCTGAGTAGGGAACACTCCCCTCAGGACTGTCATAAAGCGTTCTGACAAGCCGCCTGACAAACTGCAGTTCCGAAACAACCCCTTATGAAAAGGAGAATGACTATGAAAAAGAAAATTGCTGTTCCCCTGGCTGCCGCAGCAGCTTCCCTTCTGTCCGCTTCCCTCTTAACCGGATGCGGAGCTTCCTCCTCTGACGGCGGAAAAGAAGAAAATGTCCTCAATGTTTACAACTGGGGAGAATATATTGATGAGGAAGTCATCACCCAGTTTGAAGACGAAACAGGCATCAAGGTAGTATATGATATGTTTGAGACCAACGAGGAAATGTATCCGGTTATTGAAGCCGGAGGCGTAACCTATGATGTTGTATGTCCTTCTGATTACATGATCCAGCGCATGATTGAAAATAATCTGTTGGCTGAGATCAACTTTGACAACATTCCAAATTATAAGGAGATCGGGCAGGAGTATCTGGACATCTCCAAAGGATTTGATAAAGAAAACAAATACTCTGTTCCCTACTGCTGGGGAACTATGGGGATCCTGTACAATACCAAACGTCTGGAGGAATTAGGCGTACCTGCTCCCACCAAATGGGCTGACCTGTGGGATCCAAAGCTCAGCGGCGAAATCCTGATGCAGAACAGCGTCCGGGATGCTTTTACGGCAGCCTTGAAGATGAAGGGTTACTCTCTAAACTCCACCAATCCCGACGAATTAGCTGAAGCACGCGATTTGCTCATTGAGCAGAAGCCCCTTGTCCAGGCTTATGTGATCGACCAGGTAAGGGATAAGATGATTGGCGGCGAGGCTGCTGTGGGCGTGATCTACTCCGGCGAGATGCTCTATATCCAGAACGAAGTGGCAGACCAGGGACTGGATTTCACCCTGGAATATGTGATCCCTGAGGAAGGCACAAACTATTGGATCGATTCCTGGGTAATCCCTGCCAATGCGAAGCATAAAGAAAATGCAGAGAAATGGATCGACTTCCTCTGCCGTCCTGACATTGCTAAGAAAAACTTTGAGTACATTACCTACGCTACTCCCAATAAGGGGGCGTATGAGCTGTTGGATGAGGAACTCAAGAATAATCCTTCCCTGTTCCCTGATCTGAGCAAGCTGACCAACTGCGAGATCATTCAGTATCTTGGGGAGGATGTGGATTCTATTTACAACGATCTGTGGAAAGAGATTAAGGCGGAATAATATCCTTTCCTCATGTTCTGAGAAAACGTTCAATTAAAAAGATAAAAAAGCTCTGCTTTCTTTAAAAGCCCTATGACAGGCTCCTAAAAGAAAGGAGAGCTTTTTATTTTCTTCCTGTCCCCGGCAATTCAGCCATGGACCGCTTTATTTTACATCTCCATGTCCATGACTGCCGCAGGCGCTGCAACCTCCTCCGCAGCTTCCTCCGCATCCGGAACAGCCGCAGCAGCCCTTTCCTTCCTTCTTATCCCGGATCATTTTTCTGACTACCAAACATACGGAGCCCGTCAATACGGCTAAAATAATAAATGTAGGGATATTCATACCCCAGCCTCCTTCATTAAGTTTCCTATGCGTTTCTTACTTGTCTGTTATTTAGTTAGTTATATCTAACTCTTTTTACAGTCTAGCACCAAGCACCGACCTTGTCAATCATTTTTTAATATGATAAACTAAGACTAGTGCACTGCATTTATTTTTAACAACGGGGGTAACAAAAATTTGAAGATACAAGAATCCGCAGAAAACTATCTGGAAACGATCCTTATACTTTCCAAAGAACACCCTTATGTCCGCTCCATTGATATTGCCAATGAGCTGAATTTTTCTAAACCCAGCGTCAGTGTTGCCATGAAAAATTTGAGAGAAAACGGTTACATCAAAACGGATCATCAGGGACACATCACCCTTACGGAATCAGGGCGGGAGATCGCCGAGATGATCTTAGAACGGCATACTTTTTTATCCAACTGGCTTATTTACCTGGGAGTAGATCCCCATACAGCCGCCGAGGATGCATGCCGCATGGAACATACTCTGAGCCACGAAAGCTTCAAGGCCATCAAACGGCATATCACTTCCGGAAATGAGCTTCCTGAGGGATTTAAAGCCGATTGATCTATTTTTCTGTCTATTCAGGGCAGGAAAACCAGCAGATAAAGGGGGATTTTTGATGTTAAAAGAACTTGTAACAAAATGCCGTTCCTATCGCCGGTTTTACCAGGATATTCCCATTCCCAGAGAGGATCTTCTGGATATGATTGATACCGCCAGGCTCACCCCCTCGGCAGCCAATGCCCAGGCCCTGAAATTTAAGATCCTGGATCGTCCGGAAGAATGTGAAGCTCTGTTTCCAAATCTTTTGTGGGCAAAGGCATTAGAGAATTGGGATGGCCCTGAAAAAGGCGAGCGGCCCAGCGCTTATATTGTGATCCTCTGGGATCTCTCCATCGGCAGGAACCGGCAATGGGACAGCGGCATCGCCGCTCAGACCATCCTCCTGTCCTCTGTGGAGAAGGGCTTTGGCGGCTGTATGCTGGCAAGCCTGCGCCGCCAGGAAGCCATGAGGATCCTGGATCTGGATCCGGAACGCTACTATGCCGACCTGGTGATCGCCCTGGGAAAGCCGAAGGAAACCGTCGTTTTGGAACCGGTAGGCCCAGAGGGCTCGACTGCCTATTACCGCGACGAAAACCAGGTACACCATGTTCCCAAACGAAGCCTCAAGGAGATTCTGGTGTAAGCTGAGGGAAAATACAAACAGCTGAATCCCTGCATAGTGAACTGCTGCCTAAAATCTGGTCTGGAAATGGCGTTCAAACCGCTCCTGGGCCTTTCTAAGCGCCTCCTCCGGCTCTGTTATGCCGCTGTAGGCGTTTTTTACTGCCATACCCAGGATACTCAAAAATCTTCTTTCGTCAAAGGCCAGCCCTGACTCTTTGGGAATCCTTTCCCCATGGGTCAGGGTAAAACATTCTCTGACCAGATCCAGCCAGGGAAAGCTCTGGATCACTTCATAATTTTCGTACGTCTTTCTGCAGGGCGATGTGCTTCCCAACAAAGCGGAGGCAGAAGACACCGGTTCACTGCATATCCATTTTATAAAAGAAAGGGCTTCCTCCGGCTGCTTAGAATACCGGAATATCCCCAGGCTTCCCCCTCCGATCACCGGGTTATCCCCAGGAACCATGGTACAGCCGATCTTCCCTGCGATCTTAGAGGAAGGGCTCAGCAGATCGCCTGCATAGTTGCTGTAGAGCAGAGACATGGCATAGTTCCCGTCGGCAAACCGGGCCGCTGTATTGGTCCACCAGCTGCAGTACTCCGGCGCAGTACATGGCTTTAAGGCTGTCATCTCCTTCAGCGCCAGAAGCGCTGTATCGGAATCCAGACGGATCCTCCTGTCTGTATCATAAAGATTTTCCTGATGGCTGAACAATCGGGCCAAATACTCAGAACCTGCCACGCCTGTAGACCCCAGGGTAATCGTGGCTCCATAATCTACCGGCGAGGAAGGATTGATCGTTTTCGTAAAAAAGGAGGCAATACGGTTAAATTCCTCGAATGTCTTTGGCGGAGCCAGCTCTTTTTTAAACTGCTCATAATACATGCGCCGCCATATAGGGCTTTCAAAAAGATCCTTTCTGTAATAAAGCATCTGAACGCTGGGCGTTGCTGGAAGGGTATAGATCTTTCCGTGAACCTTTGCATAATGCTCCAAAGTACCTTCTAAAAACTCCCCAAATCCCTGACCGATCTGAGGGTCAATGTCCGACAGGGGAAGAAGAAGCTTTTGGGCAAACCAGGAAAGCCATGTCACATCCAGGCGAAGCACATCAAACTCAGAGGAAGGATCCATTGTATTAAATGCCTCATATATTTCCTCATAGGAATAAATACATATATTTACCTTTACCCCTGTCTTTTTTGTGTACAGCCTGGAGAAATTGCGCATAATATACGCCTCCGGGCTGTCCAGAGTGAGAACGTTAATGGGGCGAGGTTCCTTTGGTGCGGACAGGTTAAAATACCAGTCCCGAAAGCCTTCCCCTGCCAGGATCTGTTCTTTCTCCCTATCCTGTGTTTCCCGGATGCCCTGCCTTTCCCGGCCGTCCTGCGTTTCCCGGCTGTCCTCCCTTCTCTCCGCCAGTCCGATCAGATATTCTGCCGCCATTTTCCCTAACTTTCGATAATTCATTTCATACTTGATGAAGTCATGCTCCGGCATGGTAAAAAGGGGCGATACGGTAAACAGCTCCGGCCTCTTTCCCTGGTCATAAAAGGTAGCGCATACATCTTTAACACTCTCTGCAAATCCATAGTTTGAAATAAAAAAAGCTTGAGGGGCAGAACCGTTGACGATCTGCATCATATTCTGATAACGCCGGAAGCTGTCTGTCTGAATATGGATCACACGGCAGGAGCTGCCCTCCATGGCCCGGGAAAAGCCCTGATAGAAATCAGCCTCATTAGAAAACCTGAGATCCCCAGTCAGGAGGCATACCCTTTGATAGCCTCCTTTTTTTGCCTTCTCAGCCATGGATTTTCCCGCTTCCCTATAATCAAAACCTATAAAATCCCCACCGGTTCCCATCTTCCGCTCCACAAATACCATGGAAGGAAGGGCCTCCTCCTGAAGGGAGGTTCCATTTCCATAAACCTGTTTCTCACAGGGAGTCCCGGCCACCGAGGAAATACAGGCGACGCCCTTTACTAAAAGAGGCCGTATCTCCGCCAGTGCTTCCTTCTCTCCAAAGGCTGTATTCTCATTTGTCATATAGCGGGTCACTGTATATCCCCGGTCCTGGGCATAACTTTTAAAGCTGAAATAAAAATCCTCATGCTGTCTGAACCGGGAATCCGGCATCACCACAGCCAAAGAATTGCTCACTCCGCGTCGAAGAAGGGCTGCCCTTTCATTGGGCACATACCCCAATTTCTTTGCCGCCAGCATCACTCTCTTGATCTTCTCGCTGCTTACATTCCCTTTTCCGTTGAGCACATTGGAAACCGTCCCCTGTGCAACTCCCGCTTCCTTCGCAATATCCTTTATTGTTACCATAACACGCTCCTGTCTGTGGATCCCGCTCTGTATTCCTCTGCAAAATAACACTAATCTGATTGTATCATACCTGAAAAAGAATAACAATCTCGCGAAATCCTTGGACTTCCGTTCCTATCTATCTTTAAAACGTATCACTTTATATTTCCTTTTATGCTCTTTTTGTATTGTATATTTTTTATAAGTTAATTGTAAAACATATGTATTTTTTATGTAAAACGCCCTTTATAATAATTGACACGTTTCAATATGTTTGTTATAATGGCCTCAACAGGTACATGTGAACCACACATAAAGGAGGAGACTAATGAAAAAAAGAGTTTTAGTTGCAGCAGCTGCAGGGCTGATAGCATCCGTTCTTTCCCTGAGCGGCTGCGGAAACAGCAAGGACGCAGGCCAGTCCCAGGCAGCAGAGGGGACAGCCGCCACTTCCCAGGAAGCCGGTTCTTCTGACGATAAGGGCGGCAGCGAGGCTTCCGGTGACGCCCTTCATCTGACCTTTTACTATCCGGTCAACGTAGGCGGATCCGCAGCAAAGCTGATCGAGCAGATCTGCGCAGACTTCAACGCAGAAAATCCTGACATCGTTGTAGAGCCGGTATACACCGGAAACTACGACGACACTGTGACAAAGATCCAGACTGCCATGCAGGGAGGCACACCTCCTGATGTCTTTGTAAGCCTGGCAACCCAGCGCTTTACTATGGCTTCCACAGGCATGGCCATGCCTTTAGATGAACTGATCGCCGCAGACGGTGAGGAGGGAAAAGCCTATATCGATGATTTCCTGGAGGGCTTTATGGAAGATTCCTATGTGGACGGACAGATTTATTCCATCCCCTTCCAGAGAAGCACCATGGTTCTGTTCTACAACAAAGAAGCGTTTAAAGAAGTTGGATTGGATCCTGAAAAAGCGCCTGCCACCTGGGAGGAGGTAGTTGAGTACGGCCAGAAGCTGACCAACGAAAACCGCTACGGCGTAGGCCTTGCATTAAATTCCGGTTCCGCCCAGTGGGCCTTCACCGGCTTCTGTCTCCAGAACAGCGCCAACGGGGAGAACCTGATGACAGAGGACGGCAAGCAGGTTCTGTTCGATACCCCTGAAAATGTAGAAGCACTTCAGTTCTGGCTGGATCTCCAGAACAAGTACAAGATCATGGCTCCCGGAATCGTTCAGTGGACCGATCTTCCCACCCAGTTCCTGGCCGGAGAAGTGGCTATGATCTATCACACCACAGGAAATATGGCAAATATTAACGAGAATGCAGACTTTGAGTTTGGAACCGCATTCCTTCCAGGACATAAGAGAGTGGCTGCTCCTACCGGAGGAGGCAACTTCTATATCTCCAGCGGACTTTCCGAAGACCGGGTTCAGGCTGCATGGAAATTTATCAAATTTGCAACAGAGACAGAGCGCGCAGCCCAGTGGTCTTTAGACACCGGATATGTGGCTACCAGGACATCCTGCTTTGAAACCGATCTTATGAAAAATTATTATGAGGAGCTTCCACAGGCCAAGGTTGCCTATGAGCAGATCCCAATGTCCAAACCTGAGCTTACCACTTACAACGCAGCAGAAATCTGGAGAGTGTTAAATGATAATATCCAGTCCGCCGTTGTAGGAGACGCCACTCCTGAGGAAGCATTGAAAAATGCTCAGGAACAGGCCACGGAAATCCTTGCAGAATATCAATAAACCATTCTCACACTGATAACTAAAAGTTAAGGAAACCATTTCGGAGCGTGTTTCATTGCCTGCCTGCTGTCAGCAGAAACGGCCTGGGACACGCTCCCTCCCAGTCTTGGGATCCAAACCACCAAACAGAGGGCTTTGAATATGAAAACCTACACAAAAAAACAGAGGGATCGGAGAAAAAATCTGATGGCATGGCTTCTTGTTGCGCCGTCTTTGATCTTCATGGTGATCTTTACCGTATACCCTATTTTCAGAAGTATCTACCTGAGTCTGACGAAATACAAGCTGGGCATGAAAGCCCCGGAGTGGATCGGGCTTCAAAACTATATCAATCTGGCCGGTTCTTCCCTGTTCTGGAAGGTCATGGGAAATACCCTGTATTTTGCCTTTATCACCATCATACCCAGTATGGCCGCCGGCCTTTTCCTGGCAGTCATCGTCAACCGGAAAAGCAGGGCTACCGGCTTTGTCCGCACCTCCTATTTTTATCCGGTCATTATGCCCATGATCGCTATTGCCAGTATTTGGATGTTCATTTATATGGCCAAGAACGGCCTCTTTGACCAGCTCTTAGTAAGCCTGGGAATGAAGCCCATGAACGTGCTCTCCAGCAAAAAAACAGTTCTTCCTGCTATGGCTTTTATGTATGTTTGGAAAGAAGCAGGCTATCTGATGGTATTTTTCCTGTCAGGTATCCAGAGCATTTCTGAGGAAGTAAACGAGGCGGCCAGGATCGATGGGGCCGGGCCCTGGACGATCTTCCGAAAGATCACCCTTCCTCTTTTAGCTCCCACCTTTCTTTTTGTGTCCACCATCGCCCTGACCAACAGCTTTAAGCTGGTGGATCATGTGGTGATCATGACCGAGGGAGCTCCCAACAATGCTTCCACCCTGCTTCTGTACTATATTTATCAACAGGGCTTTACCAATTTCAACTATGGGCTCTCCTCTGCTCTCACAGTGGTAATGCTGGTTCTGCTGATGATCGTGGCCCTGCCCCGCTTCCTGAGCCAGGACAAGAAGATCCATTACAATTAAAGGAGGAGGATTATCATGAAAAAGAAAACGCTTACTCGCTGGGGCATCACCTTATTTGCCGTTATTCTCGCATTATTATGGCTGATCCCTCTGATCTGGATGATTGGGACTGCATTTTCTGTTCCCTCCTTCCATATGACTCTGTTTCCCACCACACCCTTTACCCTGGATAATCTGCATTATGTGTGGAATGCCATTCCCTTTGCCACCTACTACTTAAATACCCTGACCCTGGTGGTATGTACCTTCGCTGTCCAGTTTGTCACCTCCACCCTGGCAGCCTACGCCCTGGGAGTTATGGATTTTAAGGGATCCGCCCTGATCTTTGCAGTTATTTTCATGCAGATCATCATTCCCAACGACGTTCTGATCACACCTAATTTCATGACTCTCTCTGAGTTAAAGATGGTTGATACAAAAATCGGCATGATGCTTCCCTTCTACGGAAGCGCCCTGGCTATTTTCCTGCTACGCCAGCATTTTAAATCCATTCCAAGAGCCCTGGCAGAGGCGGCCAAGATTGACGGAGCCAGCACCTGGCAGACGATCTGGAGAGTGTACATGCCCTGCGCAAAGCCTGCATACCTCTCCTTTGCCGTTATCTCTGTGAGCTACCACTGGAACAATTACCTGTGGCCGCTGATCGTAACCAATTCCCCTGAGAACCGGACCCTTACGGTAGGCCTGGCTATTTTCGCAAAATCAAAAGAGGCTAATATGCAGTGGGCCAATGTATGCGCAGCTGCCTTCATCATTATCATACCTCTGCTCCTGGCATTCTTCTTTGCCCAAAAGCAGTTTATGAGCAGCTTTGTAAGCGCTGGGATCAAAGAATAAAGGAGGGCTCATATGAACCTGAGTATGAACTTAAACTTTCTGGGAAAAGGTTCTGCCTTTTACCCCTTATACGGCAACACAGGCGCTTACATGCGCTTTAACGACCAGCTGTATCTCTTAGACTGCGGAGAAACGGCCTTTGATACTCTGTACCGCAGGGAGGATCTAGACACCATCTCCCATATCTATGTGCTTCTGACCCATCTCCACGCAGATCACGTGGGAAGCCTGGGAACTCTGATCTCCTACTACTATTGCCTCCATGGCATCCAGGTGACAGTTATTCATCCAGAGCCTACGATTATCCAACTTCTCACCCTGGAGGGGATCACGCCCAAGGGATACCATTATCTCCAAACGCTCCCTGAAAACAAGGCCGGGATCACAGCGGTTCCCATTCCTGTGAAACACGCAGAAGATATGAAATGCTACGGATATATCCTCTCTGACGGCCGAGAGTGCATATACTATAGCGGAGACGCAGCAGAGGTTCCTGAGTCTGTACGGGCAGACTTCCTAGGGGGTATGATTTCCCGTCTTTATCAGGATACCTCCACCCACCCATCTGACTCCCACTGTTTTTATGAAAAGCTGGAGCAATGGTTTCCAGAAGAAGTGCGGCACAGGATCTACTGTATGCATTTAGACAGCCCCTGTGAGCCCCTTCTGCGCTCCAAAGGATTTCGTATTGTTGATGTTTAACCTCAAAGGAGGCCTTGCTTATGGAGTTTCCTTTCCCTCTTCTCCCAAGGGATCCCTTCCATCTGGAGCTTATGCTCCGCATCATTTTATCCTGCCTGATCGGCTATATCATTGGCTATGAGCGTAAAAGCCGGGATAAGAGCGCCGGGATGCGCACCCATGCCATTGTAGGGCTGGGGGCAGCCCTTATGATGATCGTGTCCAAATATGGCTTCATGGATATGCCGGATCATGATGCTTCCCGGGTTGCCTCCCAGATCGTATCAGGGGTAGGGTTTCTGGGGGCAGGCATTATCTTTGTAAAGAACAATATCGTCAGCGGACTGACCACTGCCGCCGGGATCTGGGCCACCGCAGGAGTTGGCATGGCAATTGGGGCAGGATCCTATTTTATCGGCATATGGACCGGGTTTCTCCTTGTATTGATCCAGATCCTCCTGCACAAGATCCCGTTTCTCTCCTCCGAACCTACCAGGGGATATATGAAGCTGACTACAGATGACTTTGAGGGGATCATGTCAGAATTACAGGATCTTTTTATAAAAGAAAAGATCAAAATGGTGAATTTTAAAATCAACAAATCAAAAGCTGATACAAAGATTGAATTAGACTTACTGTATCCGGCACGTTACGAAAAGAACAAGCTTCTTCTGAGGCTCTCAGCGGACTCCCGCATCCACGGGATCGCAGGGTAAGAAGATAGGAGAGACAAAAAAGGAACCGCTCCCCTCTGGAAGGCGGTTCCTTTTTTGTCTCTTATCTACTATCTGTCAGGCTGTTTCCAGCCCTATTCTGTTATTGGATTATTTAAATAAGCTGTGGACGATCATTCCTCGTCCTTTTTGTCCTTTTCTTCCTCTTCAGATACCTCAATTCCCAGTTCCTCAAGCTGCTTTTCGTCTACTGGTGAGGGGGCCTCGGTCATCAGACAGGAGGCATCCTTTACCTTGGGGAATGCGATCACGTCGCGGATGCTGTCCGCTCCTACCATGAGCATAACCACCCGGTCCAGTCCATAGGCCAACCCTGCATGAGGCGGAACGCCGTACTTGAATGCCTCCAGCAGGAAGCCGAACTGCTCTTTCGCCCGCTCCGGGGTAAAGCCCAAAACCTCAAACATCTTGGACTGAATATCCCCCTGATGGATACGGACAGAGCCGCCGCCCATCTCCACGCCGTTTAATACAATGTCATATGCCTTTGCACGCACACGGCCCGGATCTGTGTCAATATACTGGAGATCCTCGTCCATAGGCATGGTAAATGGATGATGCATGGCTACATAGCGGTCTTCTTCCTCAGAATACTCAAGAAGGGGGAACTCAGTCACCCACAGGAACTTGAAATCATCCTTCTTTAACAGGTCTAACTGTCTTGCCAGCTCCAGACGCAGGTTGCCCAGCACGTCGAATACCACCTTATCCCGATCGGCGGCAAATAACAGCAGATCTCCTGGCTTTCCTTCCATGGCCTCCACCAGGGCAGCCATCTCCTCCTCCTTCATAAACTTAGCGAAGGAAGACTTTAAGGAGCCGTCCTCATTTACAGCCACATAGGCCAGTCCCTTTGCCCCAAAGCCCTTTGCATACTCTACCAGGGCGTCGATCTTCTTTCTGGGCATATGTCCCTGTCCCTGGGCATTGATGCCGCGGACAGAGCCGCCGTTCTCCAGCGCGCCCTTAAAGACAGCAAACTCACAGCCCTTAACCACCTCAGACACGTTTTTAAGCTCCATTCCGAAGCGCAGATCCGGTTTGTCGGAACCGAAGCGGTCCATAGCCTCTCTCCAGGTCATGCGCTGGATCGGAAGCTGGAGATCATAGTTGCAGATCTCTTTGAACAGCTTCTTTAAAAGGCGCTCGTTCACGTCAAGAACATCGTCCACATCCACAAAGGACAGCTCCATATCGATCTGGGTAAATTCCGGCTGGCGGTCTGCACGAAGATCCTCATCCCGGTAGCAGCGGGCCAGCTGGAAATAGCGGTCATAACCAGAGCACATTAACAGCTGCTTAAACAGCTGGGGAGACTGGGGCAGGGCATAGAAGGAACCGGGATGAACACGGCTTGGAACAAGATAGTCCCTGGCTCCCTCCGGGGTGCTCTTGATCAAGGTAGGTGTCTCGATCTCCAAGAATCCCTCCTCTGCTAAAAATGCCCTTGTAAGGGTAGCCACGCGGCTTCGGATCATAAGATTTCTCTGGATATCCGGTCTTCTCAGATCCAGGAAACGGTATTTTAACCGCAGTTCTTCCTTTGTCTTGCTGTTCTCCTCGATGGGGAAGGGAGGAGTCTCAGACTCAGACAGGATCCGCATGGAGTTAGCGCGGATCTCGATGGCTCCTGTAGCCAGGTTTGTGTTGACTGCGCCGGAACGTGCCTCTACCTTTCCGGTAACGGCGATAACAAACTCGCTTCTCAATTTCTCCGCCTTAGCGAAATTCTCTGCTCCGCAGTCGTGCTCCTCAAATATGATCTGGAGGATTCCGGAACGGTCTCTCAGATCCACAAAGATGATCCCGCCCTTATTTCTGCTTTTCTGAACCCATCCCATAACGGTCACTTCCTGACCGATGTGGGCAGTGGTCACTTCTGTACATCTATGGGTACGCTTTAACCCAACCATTGATTCTGCCATTGTTTTATCTCCTTTTCCGCCTATTTTTTCAGGCTTTCCCTGTAAAATTCCTTAAACTCCGTATAACCTTCTTTTCCCAGCTGCTCCTTCTGGAACTTCTTATTCTTGTTCATCTGAGCTACCAGAACCTGAGAGCCTGTCTGTCTCTCCTTCATGGCCTCCCGGATCACAGCGGCCAGGGAAGCACTGTCAAGCCCCTTCTCAAAAAGATATGCCTTCTTGCCGGCGGAACCGGGAACGGTAAATCCATTATCCAGCAAAATAGTCACAATACGCTCAAATCCGATGGAGAAGCCGCAGGCTGGGGTCTCCATTCCGGTAAACTTGCCGATCATCTTATCATAACGGCCGCCTCCGGCCACAGAACCGCCGAAGCCCTCCATAGATACCTCAAAAATAGTTCCTGTATAATAGGACATTCCCCGTACTAAGGTAGGATCAAATTCCAGCTTGAACTCTGTCTCAGCCACTTCCGCTACGGTCTCCATAATGTGGGCAAGTCCCTCTGCCACCTCCGGCTTCATAACCGCTGAAAGCTTCTCTCCCAGCGCCCTCACACCAGCTGCATCCCTTGTGACGGTGCGCAGCATCTCCAGATAGGTTCCCACGCTGTCCTGGCTGTGTCCGGCTTCCAAAAGCTCCTTCTCTACACCCTCATATCCGATCTTGTCCATCTTGTCCAGGGTGATAAATACCTGTTCCATCGAATCCTCGGGAAAACCGCAGGATAAAGCCATGCCCCTCAGGATTTCACGGTCGTTTATGCGCACCGTAAAACCGTTATCCGGGCAGATCCGGCCCAGGGCTGTGGTGGTCGCTAAGATCAGTTCGATCTCTGCCAGGCTGGTCGGATCCCCTAAAATATCAATATCGCACTGAACGAACTGGCGGAAACGTCCCTTCTGGGGGCGGTCTGCCCTCCAC
Organism: uncultured Lachnoclostridium sp.; assembly: GCA_902464595.1. Classification (GTDB taxonomy): domain Bacteria; phylum Bacillota; class Clostridia; order Lachnospirales; family Lachnospiraceae; genus Enterocloster. Next base: position 17,554 of record CABQJX010000004.1, read on the forward strand.
ACGCTCCCCATCTGCAGTGCCTTAAAGGGACTTGGCAGATTGGCTGCATTGTTGGCGTAATAACGGGAAAGAGGAAGGGTCAGATCATAGCGCAGGCCGCTGTCTGTCAGGTCATTTTCCTGCTCTGCTGTCTCAAGATTCAGCTTTTCTCCCCTCTTTAAGATCTTAAAGATCAGCTTTTCGTTGTCCCCGCCCTGCTTGCTGGTAAGGTTTTCGATATGCTCCACGCAAGGGGTTTCGATCTGGGAAAAACCAAAGCTTTTGTAAGTTTCCTTTATCTGGTTCATCACATACTCCCGGATCTGCATCTCAGCAGGCGTGATGTCCTTCATGCCGGTCACCGGCTTTTTCGCTAATGCCATATCTGTTCTCCAATCCTATCTGTGTTCTTTTATTAATTGTAAGCAACTTTTCTGATTTTGCAAGAGGTTTCTTCCCTCACCGCGCCAATTCTTTGGTCTGCAGCCCGCCCGCAAACCAAAAGACCAGAAAATTCTGCCCCATTTATGGAAGGATCCTCTCTTTTCTTTCGATCATCTCATCGATCCGGCTTATGTACTGCTCCACTTCCTTCACATTCTCACACCGCTCCCTGCGGTTTTCCGCTGGGAACACCACCTTGGTCGTAGTCCCTGCACCGCAGGCCACAATAGTCTGCATCTCCTCCATAATGAGGATGTTGTAGATACATGCCTTTCCGGGAAGGGAATAGCCCACATTCTCAAAATTTCCCGCCATATTTTTCTGACGGTACAGATAATAAGGCTCCATTCCTAACTCCCTTGCACAGGCGGCGCTGAGCTCGATCATCTCCGGAGTGTTCTGGATCTTTAAGCTGCTGTATTCTTCCTTAAACATATTGAGCCTGGCAGCCCGCTTGATAGCCAGGGAATGGACGGTCAGGGAATCTGGCCTCATGGCCTTGATCTCCTCTAAGGTACGGCGCACATCGTCCAGATCCTCGTTGGGAAGTCCCATGATCAGATCCATATTGATATTGTCAAAGCCCATATCCCTTGCCATGAAAAATTTCTCCTTCACCATCTCCACCGTGTGATGGCGTCCGATAATATCTAGGGTCTTCTGGTTCATGGTTTGGGGATTAATGGAAATCCTTGTGATCCCGTGGCTGCGCAGCACCTTAAATTTATCCTCGGTAATACTGTCCGGCCGGCCGGCTTCCACGGTAAATTCCAACACATGGCTCAGGTCAAAGAGCTGCTCCACCTTTGTCAGAAGGGCGTCCAGATCCTCTGCGGAAAGAGCCGTGGGAGTTCCTCCTCCAAAATAAACGGTGTCCAGTGTCTTTCCAGCCATCTTTTTGGCTGTATATTCTAACTCATGGAACAGAGCATCCAGATAAAGGCCGGTACGCCCCTTCCATTTTCCGATGGGATAGGAGGTGAAGGAGCAATACAGGCAGGTAGTGGGACAAAATGGGATTCCCACATACAAGCTGTAGCCATGTTCGTAATCCAGCGGTTCCAAAAGCTTCTTTTCCCTTGCCGCAATATCGATGCACAGATCGATCTTCTCATCGCTGGCCATATAGGTTTCCTTCATAAAGCCCCGGATCTCCTCCTGGCTCTTTCCCTCCTCCAGACGGGTCAGGGCGATCTTCGTAGGACGAATGCCTGTGAGGGAGCCCCAGGGCATTTCCCTTCCTGTGCGCCCGGTCAGCATACGGTAACATACCTGCTTGATCACATTTTTCGTAGCTGAATGGTCGGAGAGATCGCTGGCTCCGCTCTTACTGTCAGAAAGCTTCCAGCCTCCATCTTCCCCTTTATCCCAAATAGAAACCGTAACCTGGCCGTCTCCCAGTTTTGTCTCCACATAAAAATCCAGCTCCCCGCTCAGCTCATGGGCGTAAGTCTGGGCTGGATAAAAGGACATCAGAAGCTCTCTGATGTCCTGCTCGTACTGATTATCCTGTATGATAAGTCCGATCATATAAAACCTGCTTTCTAACCTGCTTTCTGTCCGCAGCTGCCCGGCCAGCCTTTTTTCTCCGGCCGCGCTGCAGCGATCCAGGAATCTCTTTTCCTATTTCAGGGCATCCGGCCCTTTTACCCGAAGGATATTATCCCTCACCGCATAAATAGGGTTTCCCTTTTTCTCCATACCGATGGTGGTGGGGATCCCGTGTCCGGTATATACCATGGTATCCTCCGGCAGCTCAAACAGTCGGTTTAAAATGGATTTTACCATGGAAACCACATTTCCCGTGGGGAAATTTGTCACACCGTAAGAACCGTTAAACAGGGTATCTCCCGCAAAAATCAATCCCTCCTCCGGCAGATAAAAACAGCAGGAGCCCGCTGTATGTCCCGGCGTCAGGATCACTCTCCACTCTGTTCCCAAAAGCTCAAGCTCCTGTCCATCTTTCAAAGAAACATCTGCATGGAACACGGTCTGGGGCCCTCTGAGCCCCCCTGAAAGATTCAGCTTGGAATCTGACAGCAGCGGATCTTCCTCCTCTGATGCATATACATCTGCATGGAAGGTCTGCTTCAGCTCCGGCACTGCCAAAATATGGTCAAAATGGCCGTGGGTCAGGAAAATAGCTTTGGGAACCACTCCCAGCTCGCCGCACTTATTGGACACATAGGAGGCATTATCTCCGGGATCAATGATCACAGCCTCCTTTGTGTCTGTATTGTAAACCAGATAGCAGTTGGTGCTGATCTGTCCCAGAATACATGTCTCAATCCGAATATTGCTCATCTTCTTCCCCTTTCCTTATAGAGGTCTGCTCCTTTGTACGGCTCTGCGTCTATCCTGCCGTCCTCTCTATGTCCAAAACACCCTCGATCTGACGGATCCTGTCTGTCAGACGGTTTAACTCCTCTGTCCCGTGAATATCAAAGGTCATGATGATCGTGGCCTTTCCCTGTTTGCTGGTCCGCACATTCATGGAAGTAATATCGATCTGCTTTTCCGTAAATACCTTGGATATATCTGCAAACATACCGATGCGGTTGTTGGCAAATATCTTGATCTCGGTGGAATACTGCTCGTTTCCGCCCTCACCCTCACTTCTCTGCCACTCTGCATCAATCAGGCGGCTGCGCTCGTCCTCAGGAAGGTTGATGATATTGATACAGTCTGTCCGGTGGATGGATACTCCCCGTCCTCTGGTGACAAAGCCCACGATCTCGTCCCCCGGCACAGGGTTGCAGCACTTGGAAAAGCGCACTGCCAGATCATGGATTCCCTTGACCATGATGCCGCTCTTGGACTTGCGCACGCTGGCTTCCCCGGCTCTTCCAGCCGTATCCGCAATGCCGCTGAGCACATCGGTGTCCGTAATCTCCCGCTTACGCTTTTTCTCCCGCTCCTCCATCATCTTATTGATGACCTGGCCTTCTTTTAAACCGCCATGTCCAATGGAGGCAAGAACGGAATCCCAGTCCCGATATGCATACCGGTTCATAACCTTTTCCATGAACTCCGGTTTTCCGATCTCCGACCAATTGATCCCCTTTGCCTTGCAGTAGCGCTCAATCAGCTCGCGGCCGCGGATGATGTTATCCTCCTTCATCTGGCTCTTGAACCACTGGTTGATCTTGTTCTTAGCCTGGGTGCTCTTTACAATGCTGAGCCAGTCCCGGCTTGGCCCCTTGGAATTTTGGGAGGTAAGGATCTCCAGCTGGTCGCCGTTTTGGATAATGTATTCAATGGGAACCAGCTTTCCGTTGACCCTGGCCCCCACCATCTTATTTCCAACCGCACTGTGGATCGAATAAGCAAAGTCAATAGGCGTAGATCCACTGGGAAGGGTCTTTACATCGCCGGAGGGGGTAAAACAGTAAACGCTGTCAGAAAACAGATCCAGGTCGCCCTTTACCATGCTTAAAAATTCCCTGGAATCATCCGTATCCTTCTGCCACTCTAAGATCTGACGCAGCCAGCTCAGCTTCGCCTCCTCGCTGCCTGCTGCCACCTGCCCGCTTCCGCTTTCCTTATATTTCCAATGTGCGGCAATACCGTACTCTGCGGTCCGGTGCATCTCATAGGTGCGGATCTGGATCTCAAATGGCTGTCCGTTGCTGCCGATCAGAGTTGTGTGGAGAGATTGGTACATATTCTGCTTCGGCATAGCTATATAGTCTTTAAAGCGACCAGGTATCGGCTTATACATCTCGTGGATCACACCCAGTGCTGCGTAACAGTCCTTCACGGTTTCCACCATGATGCGAACTGCAAACAGATCATAGATCTGATCCAGGGTTTTATTCTGGTTCACCATCTTTTTATAGATGCTGAAAAAATGCTTTACCCTTCCTCCTACGGTGGCCTCGATGCCGGCCTCCTTCATGTGGCTCTGGACCTCATCCACGATCTCCTTGACAAAAGCCTCCCTGACATCCTTTTTCAGGGCCACCTTTTCCACCAGGTCATAATACACCTCCGGCTTCAGGAATTTTAAGGACAGGTCGTCCAGCTCGATCTTGATCTTGGAGATTCCGAGACGGTCTGCAATGGGAGCATAGATTTCCATAGTCTCCCTGGCCTTCTCCTTCTGTTTTTCCGGCTTCCAGAACCGGCCTGTCCTCATATTGTGAAGACGGTCCGCCAGCTTGATGATGATCACGCGGATGTCCTTTGCCATGGCAAGAAACATCTTGCGCAGGTTGTCCGCCTGGATCTCCACCTTATCCTTATCCCAGTTTAACTGGGTCAGCTTCGTAACGCCGTCCACCAGGAAGGATACCTCGGAACCAAATTCCTTCGTCAGCTGCTCCAGGGTCATAATGGTATCCTCCACCACATCGTGGAGCAGGCCGGCTGCAATGGTCTCCTTGTCCATCTCCAGATCTGCCAGTATGATCGCCACACACAGGGGGTGGATGATATAAGGCTCCCCTGACTTGCGCTTTTGCTCCTTGTGAGCCTCGTCAGCGATCTTATACGCTTTTTCGATCATGGAAATATCGTCCGATGGATGGTATTTGTGAATGGTTCGGATCAGATCCTCATACAGCACGTCTGGGCTGGTAAAATCTGCCGGTGCTTCCAATTCTATATCCAGTTTTTCTTTTGTTCCCTCGTTTGCCATATTCGGTCACCCTTTTCTATCCATAATTAAGATTCATTATAAATTTTTTTGCCGAAAAAAGCAAGAGGGCAGCTCCTGTCTGAATCTTCCCATAGCTGAACAGATCCGTCTTAGTTTCCCTCATAAATGATAGCTGATTCCACATCATATCCCTTTAACAGCTCCCTGCCTTTAAGGCCTGCCAGCTCCATAACAAAACAGATCTTTACAACCTGTCCGCCCAGCTGTTCGATCAGCTTCACCATCGCCTCTGTGGTTCCGCCGGTGGCAATGAGATCATCAATGATGACCACCTTCTGTCCTGGCTGGATCGCATCCTTATGCATCTCGATCACTGCTTTTCCGTACTCCAGCTCATACTCCATGGAAACCGTCTCACAGGGCAGCTTGCCCTTCTTGCGGATCGGTACAAATCCCTTATGCTGGGCATAGGCCACAGGAACACCGAAGATAAACCCTCTGGATTCCGGCCCCACAACCAGGTCATAATCCACATCCCTTAGCATTCCAAGAAGGCTGTCCACTGCCAGATGGAGCCCGTCCCCATCCTGGAGGATACTGGTCACATCCCTGAAAATGATCCCCGGCTCTGGAAAATCCGGTATACTTCTTACATATTCTTCTAATTTTTTCATCTTTCCTTTTCCTTCCGTTTAGCCCTATGTCCGCCTGCAGACAGGCCCCATTCTAATTTTCCCAACGGACAGCAGGATTTATTCTGCGTTTCCTGCCTGACGGCGGCTTTATTTACAATGTAACTCATTTTTCCGTCTTCGTCAACGCCCGCACTCTTGACCTCCCCGGTTTTCTATCAATCTTTGATTCAAAACAGCAGATTGCTTTGGAGGCTGAAAATGTGAGTGGTCATAAGAAAAACTGTGTGTTGAAACCTATTTTTCCCAATGTTATAGTACCTTCAGAGGGCAAAGGGCATTTGGATTGCACAGCAGCCCTGTGACAAAACAGATAAGGAGATTTTCCATATGGAACAGACTGTCAGGGAACGGGAAGGACAATATTATGTGGAGGCAGACAGAGCGGTTCTGTCAGGGGGCGTGTATGCCAACCGCCTGTCTGCCACACAGCTCCATAAGGACGGTCAGCTGAGGGGAACATTTCGTTCCTATACCATGCTGCTCACAGGAGATCAGATACGCATGGAACATGTGACTGTGGCAAATGAAGCGGGCCCCGGCAAACAAGCAGGGCAGGCTATTGCCCTATATGCAGACGGAGACGGCCTCATCGCAGACCACTGCCGTTTTCTCGGCCATCAGGATACCTTATTTCTGGCTCCCCTTCCCCCTAAGGAGATCCAAAAAAACGGTTTTCTGGGCCCGGGACAGTTTACCCCCAGACACAAGCGGACCATGTACTTTTCCCACTGTCTCATTGAGGGCGGCGTGGATTTTATCTTCGGCGGCGCCACCGCTTACTTTGACCACTGCGAATTTCGCTCCGTAGAACCGGGCTATGTGTTCGCTCCCTCTACCCCTGAGGGTACAAAAGAAGGCTTCGTATGCAGAGACTGCAAATTCACCTGCGCACCGGGCCTGGAAGCGGAAAGCTGTTATCTGGGAAGGCCATGGAGGGATTTTGCCAAGGTCAGGCTGGAAAACTGCTGGCTGGGAGAACATATCAAAAAAGAAGGATGGCACGACTGGAACAAACCTCAGGCACATGCTTCCACAGAATTTATAGAAATCGGCTCCAAAGGGCCGGGGGCCGTGGATGCAAGAAGGCCAGACTGGGTCACATTCCGGTAAGCAAAGAGATATGGATTTGCTCCAAAGGGATACGTTAAAAAGAATATGCCGGAAGAAATACCCGGATCATCAAAAACACTGAGAAAAAGGAGACCCGATCATGGATTTTAAAATCATCTATACTGCGGGACGCTGTGCTGTATTTGAGACAGCGGACGGAGGAATCTATCACACAAAGGAGCGTTATCAGCTGCTGATCACCAGGACAAAAACAGGCTCAGACAGCAGCCTGGAAAAAGAAAGCCCGGACAGCAGGAAACAGGAAGAAATAAGCCGTGTGATCACCCCTGTTTACGGCCTGGAGCCGGATACCACTTACGAGGCAGTCCTTTTCCTGGGTGAAACAGAAGCTGCCCGCCTTACCTTTTCCACAAAAGAAGAATCCGTCACTTTAAATGTAAAGGATTTTGGGGCCGCCGGAGATGGGGTCAAGGACGATACCCTTGCCATTCAGTCCGCCATCATGGCCTGCCCTCCAAAGGGACGGGTACTGATCCCTGCCGGAACCTATTCCTTTGTCTGCCTGTTCCTAAAGGACAGCATTGACATTGAGCTGGCAGAGGGAGCGGAGCTGTCCGCTGTCACAGACCGGACCCGTTTCCCTTACTATCCCGGAATGGTAGAGCGCACCGACGGACAGGGACAGCTGAACCTTGGCACATGGGAGGGAGATCCCCAAACCATGTTCTGCGGCCTGATCACCGGAACCAGCGTAAAGCATGTAAATATTTATGGAAAAGGAACCTTAAACGGCAATACCTCCCATGACAATTGGTGGCATGACTGCAAAAAAATGGTCATCGCTTGGAGGCCGAGAGCCGTATTCCTCAACCACTGTGAGGATATTTCCCTTGTGGGGATCACAGTAAAAAATTCCCCCAGCTGGACCCTGCACCCTTATTTTTCCAATCATCTGCGGTTTTTGGCCCTCAATGTATTAAACCCAAAGGATTCCCACAATACGGACGGCCTGGATCCGGAGAGCTGTAACGATGTGGAAATCGCCGGCGTCCACTTCTCTGTGGGAGATGATTGTATTGCGGTGAAATCCGGAAAAATCTATATGGGAAAAACTTATAAGACCCCTTGCGAGAATGTTATGATCCGCCAGTGCTCCATGAACGACGGCCACGGCAGCGTGGTGATCGGTTCCGAGATCGGCGCCGGAGTAAAAAATCTCACCATAAAGGACTGCTGTTTTAAGGACACAGATCGTGGACTGCGCATCAAGACAAGGAGAGGCCGCGGAAAAGACAGCGTAGTGGATCAGGTAACCTTTGAAAACATCCGCATGGACGGCGTTCTCACTCCTTTTGTTGTCAACTGCTTCTACTTCTGTGACCCAGATGGAAAGACCGAATATGTACAGACCCGCAAGGCCCTTCCTGTAGACGAGCGGACTCCTGAGATCCGGGAATTGGTATTTAAAAACATTGATGCAAAAAATGCCCATTACGCCGCTGTGTGCGCTTATGGGCTTCCGGAACAAAAGATCGGACGTCTGTCCTTTGAAAATATTTCGGTCTCCTATGCAAAGGATGTAGAACCACAGACTCCCGCTATGATGTGTGATCTCCCTCCCATGGCAAAGGCCGGGATCTTTGTGCGCAATGTGAGGGAGCTGGAATTAAAAAATGTGCGGATTGAAGGCTGTATAGGAAATGAGATCGATGCAGAAGGGGTGGATAGGATCCAAAAATAGATCCTATACGTTTTACTGTCTTTGCCCGCACTGATCCAAGATAGGGCGCAGCCTGACCGCATTTAAGATAAAAAGGGAAGGAAATCCAAAGAGAAGGAGCACCGCCGCTGCCTGAGGAAAAAATCCCACACAGACTGCAGTCACTGTGATAAGGCTCACATCCCAACAGATCATCATAACCGTGGACTTGATATTGGCAATAGCCATCACTATGGAATTAAAAACCGTTCTTCCCACGGTGTTTTCAAAACGGGCCATTACCGCCCATACATAGATCATCACCATTACATAGAGAAAGGCCAAAAGCCACAAAATCCCCATCATAACAAGGCGGGCTATGGGCGAAAACTGGCTTTTGCCTGTAAGGACAAGCCACAGATCTGCCCCTAAGAGCCCCCCTGCTGCCAGGGAAATAAGCCCCAGCACACATCCCTGCCTCAGGTTCCGGCGAAAAGCCCGGAAAAACATGGAGGCAGCGGATGTCCCCTCATCCCGGACAAATTTCAGCGCCACATAATGAGCCGCCGCTGTGGCGGCTCCAAAGGTGACAATCGGCAGGCTGCAAAGAACCCACAGGACATTTAACAGAATCATATCTCCGGCCTTTGCCAGATACCGGATCACAGGGCCATCATATCGAAGCATCGTTTCTTCCTCCTCATCCTTTTACCGGAGGGCCATCTGGAGCCGCTCCATCTCATAAAATCCTCCTTTTAAGGCCATCAGTTCCTTGTAGCTGCCAGACTCACGGATCCGCCCCCGCTCCAGCACCACGATCCGGTCTGCATTCCGCACCGTGGAAAGGCGGTGAGCCACAATAAAGGTTGTCTTTCCCTTTACCAGACGGTCCAGGGCATCCTGGATCTCCTTCTCGGAAACCACATCAAGGGCAGACGTGGCTTCATCCAAGATAATCACCTGGGGATTGCGGATAATGGCTCTGGCAATCGCGATCCTCTGCCTCTGACCTCCGCTTAAATTTGCCCCGTGTTCGTCTACCATGGTATCCAGGCCATGAGGAAGCTTTTCCACTACAGAACGCAGATTAGCCGCTTCCACCGCTTTCCTCACTTCCTCATCCGTCACATGATCCATCCCATAGACAATATTTTCCCGTACCGTCCCCGTAAAGAGCAGAGGCGTCTGGGATACCACAGAGATAAAACGGCGGTAGGATTTCAGGTTAATATCCCTTATATCCTTTCCGTCAATGGAAAGGCGGCCGTCATTGGGAAGGATAAATCCGATGAGCAGATTCAAAACTGTGGTCTTTCCGGAACCAGATTCTCCCACCAAGGCGATGGTCTCCCCTGCCTTTACCTCCAAATTAAAATCTGTCAGCACTGGCTGGGCAGAATTGGTATAGGCAAACTTTACGCTGCGAAAGCTGTAATTTCCCTCCAGCTGTTCCAGCTCCTCTTTCCCGTCATTGTGCTCCACGTCCTCACAGGAAAGCACTTCCCCAATGGAAGACACGGATTCCAGCCCTTTGGTGAGAATAGGAAGAAGGTTGATCAATGAGGTGAACTGGTTCACCACTGTGGCAAAGCTGGACTGATAGAAGGCTACATCTCCGATCAGGATCATTCCCTTTAATGCCATAAAACCGGAAAATCCAAGGCATAATGCCTGGAATGCCTGAAAGACACACCAGCTCACTGCTCCGAAGTGGGACTGGATCATATCCAGGCGGTATCCCTTCTCTGCTGTTTCTATCAGCTGCTCCCGAAGCCTCTTTTCCTCCTTATCCTCCAGGGCATGGGCTCTAGTAACCGGAACCATTTCCACCATCTCCATCACCCTGGCGCTGGTTTCCTCCATCTCCTGACGGAAGGCCCGGTTTTCACCGTGTATCTTTTTGCGGAAGGCCACCACGGTCACAGAAGCGATGGGAGACACCATGAGGAAAAACAGAAGGATCAGACGGTTCTTTGCCGCCGTTATAGTCAATGTAATGACTAGGTTCATAAAGATATTCAAAAGATTGATAAAGAGCTGGGTTGACAGCGTTTCCACTGCCTCCACATCCCGGATGATCTTGGACTGGAGACGCCCCGACTGGATTTCCGTGTGGTAGGGAATGGAAAGCTCCTGTAGCTTACGCACCAGCGCCTCCCTCAGCCCCGCCTCTGTCCGTCGGATCACCCGGCTCTTATACTTATTGTGAAGCCAATTGGCCGGCAGATGAATGGTGAGCAGAGCCAGCCAGACGGCAACATTGATCACAATAGCCCGTTTTCCGGCCTCCCCGCCCTCTACGGCCCCGTTGATCACGTTGGCCATGAGAAGGGGAGACAGCAGGCTGGGCGAGTGTTTGATGAGAAAAAAGAAAGCGGAGATCAAAAATTTGTGGTACTGCCCCCAATAAAAACCCAGAAGCACCATGGCAGAGTTATCGCCGTACTTTTTATAGTATGTTACAAACTTCTGCTCCATTTCCCGATCATTTCCAACGATATTTTTTTCCATAAGTCATTCCCGCCTGTCTATTCTTTATCCTCCGGTACTGTCAGAACATCTGCATAAGGGGAGCCCAGGGCTTTTAATCCCTGGCATAAAAATCCGGCCATGATCACCGCTCCCTCCGGTTTTAAATGGGTATTGTCCTTGGGCCACATAAATAATGGCTTGGAAGCCAGATCTCCCATGGAAGCCAGATAGGCCTCTGTCACAGAGGTAAGGTCGATCACCGGAACACCGGCCTTCTCTCCCACCTGCTTCATAGCGGCGGGATAATCCCCATGGCTTCCGGGAAGGAACACGCCGTTTTCATCAAACTCCCGGCGGGCGATGGGGGTGATAAGCACCGGATAAGCGCCGTGGCTGCGGGCCGTATCAATAAACTTCATAAGATTTTCTGAATAGGTGGTAAAGGGATCGGTATGACGCAAGGGATCCTCCTTCTCGTCATTATGCCCGAACTGGATCAGCAGGAAATCCCCTTCCTCCAAAGCCTGATCCACAAGCTCCAGACGTCCCTGGTCAATAAAGGACTTGGTGCTGCGTCCGTTTACCGCAAAGCTTTTCATTCCAACCTCGTCCTTTAAGTAAAGCAAAAGCCCCTGAGACATACCTGTCTGGGGATAACTGTAAATTTTATTGAATGCTGCTGTGCTGTCTCCAGCGTAAACGATCTTTGCCATAAATGTACACTCCATATGCAGCGCCCGTAAAGCGCTTTCCTTTATTATAGCCCTCGGAACAAATGCAGGTTACCTGTTCCAGGGTTCCTATGAGTTTTCCGTCCAGATAAAAGCTCCGGGTCAAGCCTTTCGTCTCAGCCTTCATACGAAGGGAGGATCTTCCCTCAAAAGAAATATCCTGCCCGACCACTCTCTTATACCCGTCTCCTATGTATTCTTTTATCAATACCTGCCCATCGGTCACTCCGAATTTGATAAATGTGTTTTCATCATAATACAGGGTCAGCCCCGCCTCAAAATCAGCCAATATGCGTCCTTTACCATCCGGCTTTGGCAGAAACATTTCAAATTCCGCTGTGAAATCGAAATCCGGCTGCCATTTTACAAGAAGGCTTTGGCACTGACGATCCCATAGATCCAGCCCATCTCCTTCGATCGAAATAAGCCCATCCTCTGAGACGTCCAGCCGTTTTCTGTCCATGGTGCGCGGACACATCCAGGCTCCGTCTGGCTCTGGCTCGGCCGGCTCTGCTCTGTCTGGCTCTGTCCTGTCTGGCTCTAGTCTGGCTGGCTCTGCCCCGACCGGCTCCTGACCGGACACAGCTGTTCTCCCGGCAAAGGGAAGGGCCGCCATCGTAGAGGGCTTTCTTCCCCCCTTAATGACTGGCCAGCCGTCCGGTGTCCATACCAACTCATCTAAGGCTGTCTCCCGCCCTAACATTCCCCATGCTCCATCTATCAAACGGGAACAGAGGTAGACTAAAAACCACCGGCCATCAGGGGTGGACACTGGTTTTCCATGTCCGCAGCACTGGAGAACTCCGGCCTCATCGGTCTGGCGCAGGATCGGATTATAAGGACAGTCCTCATAAGGGCCTTTCAGGTTCCTTGATCGGGCCACGGTCACCATATGGCCTTTTCCAGTTCCGCCCTCAGCCAGGAAGCAGTAATAATACCCATCTTTTTTAAGGAGATGGGGGCCTTCCGGCGCATGTTTGGAGGAACCGTACCAGATCATTTCCGGCTGGGACAAACACTTCTTTCCATCCTGGGAGATCTCCATGATCCTGGCTCCCCGGTTTAAAAGCATATAGCGCTTTCCATCGTCGTCTGTGAAGATAGAGGGGTCGATGCCTCCCACCATATGGAGCACCGGGGTATCATAGGGGCCCTCCGGCCGCTCTGCGCTGGTAACCATCTGAGCGTGGATCTGAGGGCCTCCGTCATTGAGCCGCAGGGTTGCGCAGATATAAAAGCGCCCCTTGTGATAACTGATGTCCGGAGCCCAAAATCCCCGTCCTCCGTCCAACGGGCCGAGATGCTCCTTTGCCCAGTCCTCATCCGTCACTGCATAGCCGATCACCTTCCAGTGGACCAGATCCCTGGAATGGGAAATGGGGATGCATGGAAAAAAGATAAAGCTGGAATTGACCATGTAATAATCCTCTCCCACCCTCACAATGCTGGGATCCGGGTGCATTCCCCTGCATATGGGATTCCGGTAGCAGTCTTCATAGGAGAAACCGCATACCTCCTGAAAGAAGGACTCGATCTCACAGATGTTTCCCTCTGCCAGCGACCGCTGATGGGCCAGATCGTAAGGAGTTACCATCTTCTGGTTTGCCCAGGCAGGGCTTAATCCCCCCTGCTCTGTCAGGAAACGGATCATCTCCATATTTCCTCCCTGAACGGCGTAGTGAAGGACACTGTTTCCCTCCTCATCGCAGTCCTCCAGGTTAAAGGTATGGGCGGCCAGCTCGTACAGCCGCTCCATATCCCCTTTTGCCGCGGCCTTATAGGCTTCCCTGGCGGCCGCTTCTGTCTTTGATGTGAATGTAATCATATGCTCCGTATCCTCCTGATCGGATATTCTTTCGGTTTGCCGCCCACAGGCACAGCTTTGCTCCTGTCCATGTGCCTTTTGACAGGGAGCAGCTCTCCCCTAAGGGCTGGAAATCCTCTCCCTTTTCAGACCAGAAAAAGCGGTAGGTTCCATTTTCCTCCAATTCCATAGAAAGGAATACCTGATTTCCATGGCAGGGAATGGAGGCCGTACAGATTTCCTCTGTCTCCCCCTCAAACTCTTTTCCCGTAACCCTTCCCTGGAACAGGCACAGCCAAAAGCCTTCTCTTTCCCGGCACAGCGCCGCGTAGGCGTAGGTGTGGCCCGTCATGCCCAGGGCCGCCAGATCCCCTTCCTGATCCGCCAAAAGAGAAAGGCTTACCTCGGCCCGAAAAGCCGGGCTTTGGGGAATCTGGGTCAATACATTGGGGGCATACCAGAGAAGGTTTTCCCGGACGGAACGCGCTCCCTCTCCAGAATAGCTTTCCTCTCCAAAACGGCTTTTGCAGAACAGCCTCAGTGTCCCCGGCTGGTCTGTGAGGGAATAAAACTCCTCCTTGGGATTGGCCTGCCACTGCCATTGAAGCCCCAGTTTTGGCTGGTCAAATTCGTCGGAGGCGGCGATCTCATAGCAGGGCTGACCCTCTATGGGCATATCCCATTCACTCACCGGCTCTCCAATGCCGTCCCCATTTTTTTCCTCTCCAATAAAGGGCCAACCCCCATTCCAGCACATGGGCTGTAAATGAAGGATCCTTCCCAGGCTTCCCACATCCTGAAAATGCATAAACCAGTCTGTCCCCTGAGGCGTATCCACCCAGCCGCCCTGGTGAGGGCCGTTGACTGCTGTATTTCCCTGATGCATGACAATACGGTACTCATAAGGCCCCCATACGCAGTCCGAGCGCAGAGCCGACTGCCAGCCTGCGGCCACGCCGCCGGAGGGCATTAAAATGTAATAGCTGCCATCTCTTTTATACATTTTGGGGCCTTCTGTGGTAGGGCCCAGCTGTTTTCCCTCAAAAATGGTCTTTGGCTCTCCTAACAGACAGGTACACTCTGGATCGATCTCCACCAATGCCAGGCGGTGCTTGATACCGCAGCGGCTCCGGGCATAGGCAAAAACCATGTAAGCTTTTCCGTCCTCATCCCAGAAAGGGCAGGGGTCGATCCAGCCCTTTGACTGGCACAGCAGGTTCGTCTCAAAGGTTCCATAGGGATCTTCGCTCCTGGAAACAAGGATCCCCTCGTCCGGAAGGGGTACAAAAACAAAAAAGCTTCCCTGGTGATACCGGATGGAAGGGGCCCAGGTTCCCGAGCCATGGGAGGGAAGGTCATATTTTTCAAATGGGAGGGAGGGCACACAGTAATTAATGATCTCCCAATGCACTAAATCCCGAGAGTGCAAAAGAGGTACTCCCGGGAAATAGGTAAAGGAAGATGCTACCATGTAATAATCCTCTCCCACCCGGATCACGTCCGGGTCGGAATAATCTGCATACAGCACAGGATTATGGTACATCATATTCTTTTTACTCCTTAACAGCTCCAATATTTACGCCTTCGATGAAATACTTCTGGCAGAACGGATAGATGATCATAAACGGCAGGATCGCTACGATAACTGCGGCGTTCTTCACTGTGTTCTCTGTCGCCCCGCCTACAGCGGTAGGCAGATCGCTTCCCATGATCAGGGAGCGCAGCTTCATCTGGAAGTTGTACAAATTCTCGTTTGTAATGTAGAGCTTATAATGTGTATAATCGTTCCAATAGGTTACGGCAAACATCAGTCCGATGGCTGTCAGGGCTGCCTTGGATAAAGGAAGCACAATGGTAAAGAAAATACGCATAGGGGAACAGCCGTCGATCTCAGCCGACTCAAAAAGGCTCACCGGTATGCCCTCAAAGAAGTTTCTCATGAGCACCAGGTTGTACACATTGATGGCCGGAAGCAGGATAACCGACCAAAGGGTGTTGGTCAGATGAAGGCTCTTCATAACCAGGTAGGTAGGGATCATACCGCCGCTGAAGATCATGGTAAACAGCAAAATATTTGCAAACAAAGTTCTTCCCGGCATGTTCCACTGGATCAGCACGTAAGCGCCCAGGGTAGAGATTGCCAGTCCCATAAAGGTTCCCACTACAGTTGTGAAGCAGGAAACCAGGAAAGGACGGTAAAGGGTGGGATTGGTAAATACGGATATGTATCCGGCCAAACCGAATTTCTCAGGAAACAGCTTCATACCATAGGCAGTCTTTAAATCCAGGGAATCGATAAGAACCTTGTAGATCGGTATGATCATAATAAGGCTGATCAGGATAAATGCGGCTGTCAGGATTATGTCAAATACGGTTAATTTCTTTTTCTGCATTTGTATTTTCCTCCTATACAATACCGCGGCCGCGGACTTTGTAGCTTGCCTTGTTGCACAGAAGCACCAGGATACAGCCTACCAGAGAGGAAGCTAAGCCCACTGCTGTGGTATAACCGTAATCAGGAAGCGCTCCTGAGTTAAAGGTCTGGGTGTAGATGTAAGTCTGAAGCACGTCTGCCTTCTGGATAACCGCAGGGTTCTGCAGTACAAATACAGACTCAAACAGGTTCATGATCTTTGCCAGGTTCAGGATCAGCACCGTAATGATGGTATTTCCCAAGGCCGGCAGCGTGATAAAGCGCATCTTGCTCCAGCGGCCTGCACCGTCCATGGACGCGGCCTCATAGAGCTCCGGGTTGATGCCAGACAAGGTGGCCATAAAGATGATCGTTCCCCATCCAGTATCTTTCCAGATATTAATACCGAAGAAAATACTCCTCCACCACTTCTGGTCACCCAGGAAATAAATCCCTTCCTCTACAATCCCCAGTTTCATGAGGATCGAGTTTACCAGTCCTGCCCCGGTAGGGGACAGGATCAGGGTAAATACGGACGCCGTTACCACCCATGACATAAAGTGGGGCAGGTAAATGATGGTCTGGGTTATCTTCTTAAAGTTCTTAAATCTCAGCTCATTTAACAGAAGGGAGATTCCCACTGCCATAAATGTGTTGAAAAGGAGCTTTACTGAGCTTAACAGGATCGTGTTCCTGAATGCACTCCAGAATCCCGGCATGCTTACCATTTTCTGGAAATGCTCCAGCCCGATAAATACGGGCTCCTTGATCCCTTTATAGGAAAAGAACGCATAGCGGATACCCAGCATAGGCAGGTAATGGAACACCAACGCAAAAATAAGCACCGGCAGGAACATCAGGTAAAAACCCTTATAATATTTGATCTGGGTCATCAGCGGTTTCTTTCTTACGGTTACGTCTGCTGCTGATTTGTTCGCCATAATTTTATCCTTCTTTCAAACTTACTGGTTCAGGGCATTGAGGGAATCCACGATCATCTTGGACCACTCTGCGCCGCCGTCCTTCTCGAAACGCGCATACGCCTCATCAATGGAAATACCCTGTACGACTACGTCTGCCACAATAGAATTTTTCAGTGTGGTCAGGTCGCCATTGTACTGTGCCATCTCCTCTGTGGAAGGAACCAGCTGGGCCTGACGGCAGTTTGCATTAAAGATCTCCTGGGAGTTCTTTGCCTCAGGGGCAACGGCTTCCTTACCTGGATCATCCGGCCACTGTGCGATGGAAAGCATTGGATCCAGATGCTGCTTTGTGTACTGAGTTCCTGGCTTCTCAAGGCTCTCTGCCAGGTGGAACTGGCCATCCTGATACTCATTTCCGCATACGGTTTCCGCTTTTGTGGACCAGTGTACGTCCTCCACGCCATAGCTCCAGAGCTTCTGCATCTCGCCGCCGTCTAACATGGACTCGATCAGATACTTATAAACGCCCTCCGGGTTCTCACAGGCCTCTGTGATCGCCCATACAGGGGATACTCGCTCCAGATAGGTTCCAACTTCCTTGATCGGCTTTAAGGGAACCAGCTCACCGCTAAGGCCATTTGCCTCCAGATTGTTCTTTAAGTTGCTGTTCCAGGTTCCTGCCCAGTAGGTAAACACACCGAATTTATCCTCATAGAACTTATTGCGGCAGTCGTTTGTTCCGTTTGTCAGGGATTCCTTATCAATGTAGCCCTTAGAGTAAGCATCTCTTAAACGTCCCAGAGCATCCTTGAAATTATCCTGGGTAAATCCGTCATACCATACGCCGTCCTCTCCCTTTACAAAGGATGGATAAGCATCCTGGTAAAACTCAGGGAGATAGTTGATATAAGGAGCCTCCGGTGCAATAATACCAGGCGCGCTCACACCATATGTATCTCCGTTGACGCCGTTCCCGTCCGGATCTCCCTCGGTAAATGCCTTCAGCATGTTCATATACTCATCATAAGTAGTGGGAGCTTCCAGACCGCAGCTGTCCAGCCATGCTTTCTTTACATATGTGATCGCTCCGTTTCCGCGGGTAACAGGGAAGCCGTACAGCTTTCCTCCGATCTTCATGTTCTCGATCACATCCTCGCCGGTAACACGGCCGGAAGCCTTTAATTCGGAGTTCTCCCATGCTTCTGTCATATCCCACAGGGCGCCTTCCTCTGCATATCCACTGTAATAGGAAGAAGAAAGGATGATCGCGTCAGGCCAGTTCTCTGGACCGGAAGCAAAGGTCTGTCCCAGTACATCATAATAGGCATCATGGTCTGGCTGGATGATCTCTAACTCAATGCCGGTCAGCTCCTCCCACTTCTTTTCAAAAGCGTCACGGTTATTGATCTTCGTGGTAACGGTTCCGTCTACCATAATCGTAATCTTTTCCGGCTTCTTGATCTCGCCGTCTGCAGAAGCTTCTGCCTTCTCTCCCTTATTATCGGAAGAAGCATCGGCTCCGCCGCCGCATCCGCTGATGGTAACTGCTGTCATCGCTGCTGCCACACCCACAGCTGCTAGTTTTTTAATCTTTCTCATTAGTCTGTTTTCCTCCTTAAAAAAATAACATTTCCCCTTCTGCTGCCCTTCCTGCCTCCTACTTCCCATTTTTCTCTTCTGCATTTTCTTCTGTTCTGTCATACGGCTGTATATTGGCTTTATATTGCTTCTGAAGGGCCTCCAGATGTCTTGTCATCACTTTAACAAACTCCTTTCCGCTTATCAAGAAACAATATTTCCGTTCTTTGTGCACTTTTGTTGAAAGCCCCTATTCTCCTTCCAGCCTTCCGTGCATCTTTTACATATTTACGCCATTTTTCCAGAAAATTCCCTGTCTTTCCCTAAGTCCGGTAGCGCGCACTTTTTACGGTCTGCGCACCTTATTACCGTTTTGCAGCCGGAGACGGCGGTCTGCTTTCAATGTCATTGCAAAACCCGGAGAGGACATGTTATAATGTGGTATGCTATGGGATCCAAAATCCCTTGACTGATTTTGATTTGATATGAACAAGGAATGTGCTTGCAACTATGTGGAAACCAACTCGCTTTTTTATGAAACATACCGGGGAGCATACCTCCCCCTCCAGCCTCGCTTTCCAGAAATGGCTGCTTCTGTCCTACTCCCTTATTTTGATCTTTGTATTGGCAGTGGGTGTGTTTTTGTATCAGCTCTCTTACAAAGAGGTAAAATCCGGCATCGACGCCCAGGATAATACTATGCTGGCCGCCGCAGTCCGCCGTATGGACGCCAATATAAGCAATATCAGCAACGCTGCCAGGCAGCTGTCCGGCAGCTCCGACTTTACCACCCTGGCTGATTTTCCCACCTCCGATCCCTATCAATTTAATTATCTGGCTTATCAGACCCAGACAGCCCTGAAGGATTCTGCCATACTGCGGCAGCTTACCGCCAGCGATACCTTTATTTATCTGAAACAGACAGGGTACATTATTTCCGATACAGAATTTATCCCTTTTGGCTCCTATGCCAAATACCGCCTTTTCTGTACAGAGGATATGGCGGAAAAGATAAGGGAAACCTTAAACTCAGAAGAACACCGGAGTTCCTTTATCCCCCTAAAGGAATTTGACAGCCGCCGGAATGGGTATCTTTATTTTTATCCCATCGCTACAGGAAATGTATTTTCTGAAAAATATATCCAGTCCTATCTCTGCTGCATCATCGATCAGGATATGGCACGGGAATACTTTTCCGGTATTCTGAAAAAAAATGGTTCTATTACGGCTCTGGATTCTTCCGGGAATTTAAAATTCAGTCTGACGGAGGGGACGCCGGAGGGCCAGACAGGAGACATGATCTCCACCTCCTTCACATCGGAATACAATAACTGGACCTACACCCTGTACCAGCCCGAAAGCCAGGCCTATTATTCCATCAATCAATACCGCACCTTCTTTACCGGGATCTGTCTTCTCTCTCTGATCCTGGGCGGGATCATGATCTACTATTTTTCCCTGATCAGCAGCCGCCCGGTAGCGAAGATGGAAGATGAACTAGTCGTAAAGGAAAAGCTGGCGTCTTCCCTGAATGAACTGGTGGAAAAGAACCGCCCTCTGGTGGCAGAATCCTACATGCGCCGGATTATGGAAGGAAATGTACCCACCGATGACGAGATGGAATATATCCAGACAGAGCTCCATTTAAACCGGACAGGCGTCAAATACCATGTGCTCTACATTGAGGTATACCCTTCTGAGGATTACAATATCCAGCTGGACAATATGGCTCTCTGCCTGCAGAATTTTGATGTGCTGGTGCGGGATGCCCTGGAGCGGTATTTTCCTGATACAGGCTATCTTTATAAGCCTTCTCCCAGGATATTCGCCGTCCTCTTAGCCTCACCTGACTCCATGGATTTTGAACAGGTGACGGCAAAGGAAATTGAAATTTTCCATCAATTCCATGCGGAACTTTTAAATCTGTACGGGATCTGGAGCCGGGGCGGCTTTGGCCAGTGCAATGCCAAGCTGTCCAACACCTGGAAATCCTATCAGCAGGCAAAGGATGCCCGCTCCATCACCACGGCGGAGCGGTATATCCTAAGCTACACCGACTTTATTCATTCCAGCGACATATACTATTATCCTGATATTATGGCGGCTCAGCTGACCAGCGCGATCTCCACCGGAAGCAGGGAGCAGGTGACGGAGATCTTCCGTCTGATCACCAAAGAAAATATGGTCAACCGTTCCCTTCCCCACTCCCAGCACCGCCAGCTTCTCACCGATGTGCACAGCACCCTTTTTAAGAAGCGCTACAGCCTTTCCCTCTCTGAGGGGAAGACCTTTGAGGAAGGCTCCTCCGGCAAGGAAAAGCTGGATTATATTGACCGGCAGCTGTCAGAGGAATTGAACCTTAAAACTCTGGAACAGATCGCCCTGGAGCTGTGCGGATTCTGTGTTCAGGAAGGCAGCTCCAACGAACTGATCGCAAAGATCCGAACCTATATTACAGAAAATTATCACGATCCCAGCCTGTGCCTCACAAAAATATCCGATGAATTTAACATATCGGAAAACTATTTCAGCTCTCTGTTCAAAAAAGAGACGGGGGAAAACTTTTCCATTTATCTGGAAAAACTGAGGATGGCTAAGGCAAAAGAACTGGTTGAAAATTCAGACACCGGGCTTTCTAATCTGTACCAATACCTGGGCTACAACAATGCCGCGTCCTTCCGGCGCGTGTTTAAAAAAACTTACGGAATTTCTCCGAAAGAAATGAGGGAACAGCATCATGGATCATAAGACATCAGAAAGCTGCTGGGAGCAGCTGTGGAACACCTTCACTGCCTGGGAAATACCCATACATGGGCTTTTGGTATCCCAGAAAGACACACTCCTATGGGAAAGCTACCAGCCGCCCTACCAGGCGGACACTCTTCACCGCATGTTTTCCATCACTAAGAGCTACTGCTCTTTAGCGGTCGGAAGCCTGGCGGCAGAGGGGAAGCTTTCCTTAGACGACCCCATCATCCGCTTTTTTCCGGAATATCTACCCCCGAATAAGGAGATCCATCCCTATCTAAGGGATATGACCATACGCCATATGCTGAGGATGGAGACTTGTCACAGCTCCACCACCTACAAGCTCCATTCTGACCAGAACTGGGTGGAAAGCTTCTTTATTACCCCTCCCAGCCATAAGAGCGGCCAGATCTTTCTCTATGACACCTCCTCCAGCCATACCATGGCGGCATTGGTGAAAAAACTCACCGGGCAGGGCGTTTTAGATTACCTGAGAGGGCAGTTTTTGGATTCCATTGGCTTTTCTAAGGAGGCCTATATCATTTCCGATCCCTTCGGCTCTGAGATGGGCGGCTCCGGGCTCATGGCCCGTCCGAGGGATCTGATGGCCACTGCCCGGTATATCATGGATCAGATCAAGCACGGCACGGATTCTTTCGCTGATTATCTGAGGGAGGCGGTAAGCTTCCAGACCCCCACCCTTCACTCCGGCCAGACTCTGGACGAACAGCAGGGCTATGGCTATCAGTTCTGGAGGATCCGCGACGGCTTCGCCATGTACGGCATGGGCGGACAGTACGTTCTCTTTTATCCCCAATGGGATCTGATCGCAGCCGTCACCGCCGACTCCCAGAACATTAAGGGAGGAACCCAGAAGATATTGGATGCCCTGAGGAGTGCAGTACTGACGGCCTGCCTCGGCAAAAACGCCTCTGGCATTCCATGTGCCGATACTTTCTATGGCCGCAATCCCGGCAGCGATGACTGCAGTACCGACAGCCCCGGCAGTGATCCGCTCCATGCCGGCAGCTCCTGCAGCGATCAGCTCCATACCGGAAGTGCCCCCAGGGATAACCTTCTCACCCCTGTTTTCTTCCACCTCCTGCCTTCTAAGAGCGGTTTTACCGATCTCTCCCTGAGGGCAGACAGCCAGGAGGGCTTTCTCACCCTCACGGGGCCGAAAGGGATCAGCCAGATCCCCTTTGGCTTTCACGGGCTGAAAACAGGGATCCTGTCCCCCTACGGGGAGCCCATCGCTTCCCGTGGACAATGGCTTGGCAGGGATTCCCTTCTTATCCGCACCCAGATCACCGGGGAATCGGTGGGATCCCTCACCTTCATGCTGCGCCTGCGCCCCGACGGCCTCACACTCTGGATGAAAAAGGTGGAGGAAACCTTCTTTGGCGAGTTTGACGGCTTCGCTGAAGGCGTAAGGGTAACAAAGGCATAGCTTCCCCATGGAATCATCCCCATCACAAACGATTAAGGAGACATCACATGAAAATACTAGACCGTTACATCGACCAGCTCATCGATCAAAGCACCCCTGAAGCTCCTGTATGGAACATTGAAAAAATCCGCAGCGGCGGACGTTCTACCTGGAATTATATTGATGGTTGTATGATCAAGGCCATCCTGGAGCTGTATCTCATTACAAAAAAACAGAAATACCTGGACTTTGCCGATGCCTTCATCGACCATTTTGTCCGGGAGGACGGCTCCATTGAGTCCTACGACCCCAAGGAATGCAATCTGGACAATGTAAATGCAGGAAAAACCTTGTTTGAGCTCTACGCTCTCACTGGGAAGGAAAAATACCGCCGTGCCATCGATACGGTATACAGCCAGCTGAACATACAGCCCCGCACCTCTACTGGGAATTTCTGGCACAAACAGATCTATCCCCATCAGATCTGGCTGGATGGGCTTTATATGGCACAGCCCTTCTATATGCAGTACGAAGCTGCCTACCATGACTGCAAAAACTGTCAGGATTCCTATCAGCAGTTTCTCCATGTGTACGATCTCATGCGGGATACAAGAAATGGACTGTACTATCACGCCTACGATGATTCCCGCCAGATGTTCTGGTGTGATAAAGTCACCGGCCTCTCCTCCAACTTTTGGCTCAGGGCCCTTGGCTGGTATGCCATGGCTCTGGTAGATACCATGGAAGTCATGCCTGATTCCATGAAGGAAGAAAAAAAACGCCTCCAGGAAATCTACCGGGAGCTCATCGACTCCATGCTCCCCTACCAGGACGAAGCTACGGGCATGTGGTATCAGGTAGTCAACCGCGGCGGCATCTCCCCCAATTATCTGGAGGAATCCGGCTCCGCTATTTTTGCCTATGCCATCATGAAAAGCGTGCGCCTTCATTATCTTCCTGAGGAATACTACCAATATGGCTATAAGGCATTCCAGGGAATCTGCAGCACCTATCTGTCAGAAGAAAATGGACATCTGAAATTAGGCGGGATCTGTCTGGTTGCAGGCCTTGGAAATAAAGAAAAGCGGGAAGGGACCTTTGATTATTATATGAGGGAGCCAATTGTAGAAAACGAGGCCAAGGGCATCGCTCCCCTGATCCTTGCTTACATCGAGACCATGATGCGTTAAGAACTCCCAACCACAGGCGGCTGTAACCGCCGGAAAGGAAAGAATCCTATGAAGATCCAACATTTTCAGATCCCTGTTACGGATGAGGAATGCGGACATCACCGCCAGACCCCGGCAGCGGAGCTGACTGCCTATCTGTTATCCCCGGTGTCCTGCCGCCCCGCTTCCCTCCGCCCTGCTGTTATCCTCTGCCCCGGCGGCGGCTACAGCCACGTGTCCGAGCGGGAGGATCAGCCTGTGGCCATGGAATTTCTGGCTTCCGGATGCCATGTATTTTCCCTTCACTACAGCGTTTCCCCTGAAACCTTCCCCACTGCCCTTATGGAGCTGGCAAAAGCTATGCTCTTCATCCGGGAAAATGCTTCCCGCTGGTTCATCGATCCATCCCGCATCATGGTGTGCGGCTTCTCTGCAGGAGGCCATCTGGCCGGATGCCTGGGGATGCTGTGGAACCGGGAATTTCTCTGGAAGCCCCTGGGAGCAGAGCCGAAACAGCTAAGGCCCGATGGGATGATCCTATGCTACCCCGTCATCACCTCCGGTGAACACTGCCATGCCCCCTCCTTTGAACAGCTTTTGGGAAAAGATTCCCACGATCCCCAAAAGCGGGAGCTTGTCTCCCTGGAGCTTTTAGCCGGCCCTCATACCCCGCCTACCTTCCTGTGGCATACCTGGACTGATCAAACGGTTCCTGTGGAAAATTCCCTGCTTCTGGCCACGGCTTTAAAAAAGGCCGGAGTCAGCCTGGAAATGCACATCTACCCTCAGGGAAAGCACGGCCTTTCCCTGGCCACGGAGGAGGTATCTGACCTGAAGAACGACTGTCTTGTTCCCCATTGTCAGGATTGGATCAAGCTGGTAAAAGAATGGATCAAAGAAAGGGATTGAGGCAGATATGCTGAAAGAAGAACGTCAGGCTCTGATTTTAAATAAACTTCACACCTCCGGCAAGGTAGTGGTGAGCAGGCTGGCTGTGGACCTGAATGTGTCTGAGGATACCATCAGGCGGGATCTTCTGGACCTGGATCAGAAAGGTTTAGTGAAACGGGTATTTGGGGGAGCCATTCCCATGGAACGCCCCGTGATCAACTTTTTTGACCGGGAAGCCACAGAGGTAGAGCTGAAACAGCGCCTGGCCCTCAAGGCCCTGGGATTTCTTGAAAAGGATCAGCTCGTGGCTATTGACGGCAGCAGCACCAACCTCCAGCTGGCCAAAAATATTCCCAACGGCCTGAAGATCACCGTGCTCACCAACAGCTATTCCATCGCCCATGCCTGTTCCATGAAGGATCAGGTGGAGGTCATTGTATTGGGAGGACAGCTGTTAAAAGAATCCATGACCAGCGTAGGTGAAACCGCCGCCAGACAGGCGGCTCTGTACCACCCGGATCTCTGCTTTATGGGCGTGTATGCAGTCCACCCGGAATATGGCATGACCATCCCCTATCCCGATGAAGTAAGCATCAAACGGCAGCTGATCGAGTCCTCCCGCCGGGTGATCGCCCTGGTCAACCCCATTAAGCTCAATACGGTATCCCGTTATCATGTGTGCGGGATCGAGGACTTTACCACCCTGATCACAGACGACGGGGTTTCTGAGGAAATATCCGCAGAATACCGCAATAAAGGGCTTGATTTCTTGTAATACTACGCATTTGTCCAATAACTATTGCAAACTTATGCACATTTATGCTGTTTTATGCTGTTTTCCCTTGACATGGACAGTATATGAGCTATAATACAGATATAGATAAAAGGAGAGGGACAGAATTTCCTGCCCCGTACATTCAGGAGGGTATTGACTATGAAATTTTTTGTGGACACAGCTAATGTAGAAGACATCAAAAAAGCAAATGATATGGGTATCATCTGCGGAGTTACCACGAACCCATCTCTGATCGCAAAAGAGGGACGGGATTTTGCCGAGGTGATCAAGGAGATCACTGAGATCGTAGACGGCCCCATCAGCGGCGAGGTGAAGGCTACCACCGTAGATGCAGAAGGTATGATCAAAGAAGGACGTGAGATCGCTGCTATTCATCCAAACATGGTTGTTAAGATCCCAATGACTGTAGAGGGCTTAAAGGCAGTAAAGGTTCTTCACGCAGAAGGAATCAAGACCAACGTTACTCTGATCTTCTCCGCTGCACAGGCACTGTTAGCCGCAAGAGCAGGCGCTACCTACGTTTCCCCATTCTTAGGCCGTCTTGACGACATTTCCATGCCAGGCATCGATCTGATCTACGATATTACCGAGATCTTCCAGATGCACAACATCGAGACTGAGATCATCGCAGCCAGCGTCCGCAATCCGATCCACGTGATCGACTGTGCAAAGGCAGGCGCTGACATCGCCACCGTTCCTTACAAGGTTCTGGAGCAGATGACAAAGCATCCTCTTACCGATCAGGGAATCGCAAAATTCCAGGCTGATTACAAAGCAGTATTTGGAGAATAAAACAGAATGAAAAAATGCCCCTTTCAGGCCAGACAGCATAGATTGTTCATGACAACCATACGCTGACCGCCCCGAAAGGGGTGTTTTTATTTTCGATTTCAGATTTCGTAAACCTCTGAAGTTTTCTCTGAGCTTCTTACATGATCCTCACGTTCTTTAACGCCCCTGTCTTAGAAAACTGGGTCCACTCGCACACATTCACCGCATGGTCGCCGATCCGCTCCAGATATTTGGCTACCATCAAAAGATCGATCCCCTGATCCGCCTGGTCTGGGGAGGATTTTAACAGCTCGATCACATCTGTTTTTACCTGGTTAAACAGATCGTCCACCTGGTCATCTCTTTCAATGATCTTCATGGAAGCCTCCACGTCCTGAACGATAAATGCTTCAATGGCGTCATGGAGCATACTGCTGGCACAGGAGGCCATAACCGGCAGATGCTTTACAATGTGATATGCATGCTCACTCTTGATGCGCAGGATCAGCTCCGCAATATCGGAGGCGTGATCCCCGATGCGCTCCAGATCCGTCACCACCTTCAAAGCCGTGGACACCAGCCTCAGATCATTTGCCACTGGCTGCTGGCGCAGAATCAAGGAAAGGCAGCGGGACTCAATGGCCCTCTCCATATCGTTAATGGTGCGGTCCCCCTTGATCACTTCCTCCGCCGACTCATAATCCTGATCCTCAAAGGCAGTAAAGGTCTGCTCAATGGCCTTTTCCACCATTTTTGCCATTTCTTTTAAATCCTGTTTTAACGCTTCTAATTCATGCTCGTAAGTTACCCGTAAACTCATTCGGATCCCTCCCTTCTTCCCTACTTTTTAACCAAACCGGCCCGTAATATAATCCTCTGTTCTCTTATCCTTCGGCATGGTAAACAATTCGTCTGTGGGAGCATACTCAACCACCTCGCCTACCAGGAAAAAGGCCGTATAATCCGCGATACGGGCTGCCTGCTGCATGTTATGGGTCACGATCGCTACCGTATATTTGCTTTTAAGATCATCCATGAGATCCTCAATTTTAAGAGTAGAAATGGGATCCAGGGCAGAGGTAGGCTCATCCATGAGAAGAACCTCCGGCTCCACAGCCAGGGCTCTGGCAATGCAAAGGCGCTGCTGCTGTCCTCCCGATAATCCCAGGGCCGATTTTTTCAGACGGTCGGATACCTCATCCCACAGGGCGGCTCCGCGAAGGCTGCGCTCTACGATCTCATCTAACTGGGATTTCGATTTGATCCCGTGGATCCTGGGGCCGTAGGCCACATTGTCATAGATGCTCATCGGAAATGGATTGGGCTGCTGGAATACCATGCCGATCTTTTTGCGCAAAAGCGTGGTATCCACCTGAGGATCATAAATATTCTCCCCGTCGAGAAGCACGGTTCCCTCGATCTTCACTCCTGCCACCAGGTCGTTCATGCGGTTCAGCGTTTTCAAATAGGTAGACTTTCCGCAGCCGGAAGGCCCGATAAAAGCAGTGATCTTATTTTCATATAAATCCAGATTAATATTTTTAAGTGCATGATTTTCCCCATAATACAGGTTCAGATCCTGGGTCGAAATCTTTGTCTTAGCTTCCACGTTTGATCTCCTTATAAAAATTTGATTCGGTTACTCCGTCTTAAAACGATAGGACAGATACTTTGCCAGCCCGTTGATGGCAAGGACGATGACAAGAAGAACCACTGCCACTCCAAATGCCTCGTTATACTTTGCTTTCTGCATAAACAGATACAGCTGTATGGTCAGCGTTCCGCCGGACTCGAATATCTTGGAAAAAAGGTTTCTGGGAAGATAATAGCCGCTTCCAGCTGTAAATAAAAGGGCGGCGGACTCTCCCACGATCCTTCCGATGGCCAGGATCACTCCCGTCAGGATCCCCGGCATAGCGCTGGGAAGCAGAATGGTACGGATCATATACCACTTGGTGGCTCCGATCCCCAATGCCCCGTGGCGGTAGCTGTCAGGCACAGTCTTTAACGCTTCCTGGGTGGTTCTGGTAATCAGGGGCAGGATCATGATGGTCAATGTGAGCGCTCCGGTCAAAATAGAATATCCCGATCCAAACAGTTTTCCGAAAATACTTCCAAAAAATACCATTCCAAAGAGTCCAAAAATAATGGACGGGATACCGGACAGGGTCTCCGTAGTAAACTCAATCATACGCACCACGGGCCCCGGCTTAGCATACTCATTTAAGTAAATGGCCGAGCCAACCCCCAGAGGCGTAGCTAACAGCAGCGTAATGACAACGATATAAAAGGTATTGATAATATTTCCCAGGATACCAAAGGTTCCCTTGGTGGCGTTGGAGGCTGTGCTCAAAAACTGCCACGTCACATGGGGGATCCCCCTGACAAATACATATCCCATAATACCGATGAGCAAAAGGATAGAAAAGCCTGCACAGACATAGATAAGAGTTGTCAAAAGCACGTCTGTCCCCCGGATCCGCTTTCCGTAAATGCTTCCTCTGTCAGCGGTACTTTGCTGAACCTGCACTGCAATCTCGTTTGTCATTTTACCGTTGCTCCTTTCTTCATGACCCTGGTAAGGCTTACATTGATAAACATAATAAAGGCGAACAGCACCAGGCCAATGGTAAAGAGTACCTGACGGTGAAGGCCGGAGGCATAACCCATCTCCGCTACGATGGCGGTGGTAAGGAAACGCACAGAGTTAAAGGGGAGAGGAAGATTCACAGAGCTTCCTGAAACAAGGCTGATCGCCATAGCCTCGCCGATGGCTCTTCCTGTTCCCAGCACAACCGCTGTGATGATGCCGGATTTGGCTGCCGGAACAATCACCTGGAAGATCGTCTGGATCCTGGTGGCCCCTAACGCCAGGGAAGCGCTCTTTAAATGGGCCGGAACCGCCCGCAGGGCAGACTCGCTGATATTGATGACTGTAGGAAGGATCATCAGAGCCAGAACTAAAACTGCGGAGATCAGATTTGCCCCTCCTGTAAACTGGTGGGTTTCTGACCCTTTAAACAGAGCCAGCTCAAGCTTATACATCAAAGGATTGAGGATCAAAATTCCTAAAAGGCCGTAGATCACAGAAGGGATACCGGCTAAAAGCTCTATGGCCGGACGGACAATGCTGCTGAGCCTTTTGGGAGCTACCTCCGCCAGGAAAATAGCGGTCATCACCCCAATGGGAACTCCAATGAGGATGGCCAAAAAGGTTCCGGTGATGGAAGTCAGGATAACGTAGAGAATACCAAAGCTGGGATTCTCTGCTGCCGGCTGCCACAGGGTTCCGAATAGGATTTCCGAAAGCCCCACCTGAAACAGGGCCGGGGTCCCGTTGATGATCATATACAGCGTAATGGACGCAACCGCCAGGACAGCGAAAAAGCCGCAGGCTGTAAAAATCGCCTCTGCAGCTTTTTCAACGGCGGACTTGCTGCCATGGCTGGAACGTATGGAACTTATTTCCGCTCTCATGCAGGAAGTCTCCTTTCTCTGTTCCAAACTAGTTTTCAGGAACGATCAGGCCTACAGCCTTGATGATCTCCTGTCCCTCTTCAGAATGGATATAGTCAAAAAGTGCCTTTACCAGATCGCTCTGCTCGCTTACCTCTCCCTTGGTCGCCATTACAAACGGACGGCTTAAGAAGTAGGAGCCTGCCTTGATGTTCTCCTCTGTTGCCTCAGTTCCCTCTAATTTCACAGCCTTTACGGTGTCGTCCAGTACGTCCAGGGAAACATAGCCGATGGCTCCGGGAGTGGAGGCTACCTTCGCCATAACAGCGCCGGTGCTGTCTAACTCATTGCTGTATTTACACTTATCCTTTAATTCCAAAAGCTCCTCGAAGGCACTTCTTGTACCGGAACCAGCCTCGCGCCCTACCACTACGATAGGAGCGTCGCTTCCGCCTGCATCCTTCCAGTTGGTGATCTTGCCTTCGTAAATATCTGCCAGCTGCTGCTTTGTCAGATCCTCTGCTGTATTGGCAGGATCTACGATCACAGCGATTCCGTCAATTGCCACGATATTTTCAGCAGCGCCCTTTCCCTTTTCTTCCTCTGTTAAGTCTCTGGAAGCATTTCCAATATCCGCAGTTCCGCCTAATACAGCTTCAACGCCTGCGCCGGAACCTACAAACTCAGCGGTTACTGTTACCTTCGGATATTTTGCCATAAAAGACTCAGCCAGTGCATTGGCAAATTTCTCCATGGAAGTGGAGCCTACCATGCTGATAGAACCGCTCAGATCAGCGGATGGAGCCTCCTCCTTTGCCTCAGCGCTTGTGTCCTCGGCTGCCTTTTCCTCTGTGCTCTCTGCTGCTTCTGCCTTTGGGCTCTCTGCTGCCTCTGTCTTAGTTTCAGCTGCCGCCGGGGTGGTCTCTGCTGTCTTTCCAGCACATCCTGCCAGAGAGCTCATAGCCAATACAACGGTTCCGATCATTGCTGCTGCCTTCTTGCCATTCATCTTCATAATACAATTCCTCCTCATTTTTGCAGCCTCCGTTTTTGTGTATGGATCCCACATTTCATATGGGTGGGGCTGCGTCATCCTTTCATATAAGCTGGTTTCTCTTCCAGCTTTTAAATGCTGCTTACTGTAACTCAGCTTTCTATGTTCTTGCTGCTCGTTACGGTTAGGAGTATACAAAAGTTTCTGTTTTGGAGAAATCATGATATTGTATAGATTATGTAAAAAGTTTGTAAAGCCGCCCAGCCCGGTAACTTCCGGACAGGACGGCTTCGCCTCCATGCTCTTTCCTTATTCTATTTGTTTTGCGTATCATCAGGCTTTTTCTAACTTCTCCTGATAAAATCGGTTCCGCATTTCGGGCAATGGATACGGATCTTTCCATGTCCCCTGGGTACGCGCACCTTCTGTCCACAGCCGGGACACTTAAAAATGCGGTATTTGCGGCTCTCAGAAAAACGAAATCTTAACTTCTTTATATATTCCGTCACATAAAATTCATACCGGAGATATATTTGATTCTCCTGCCAACGTTTCTGTATATTTTTGGAAAATATACGGAAGTACAGCCAGATGATACCTGCCAGCTCCAAAGCATTCAGGATTCGGTACAGCAGCCTCCCGTGCCAAAAAAACCGAAGCACATACTGGGAAATGATCATCACGATCACCGCTGCTGCCAAAAAACGTCCCAGCTGATCCGCCCCGTACCGGCCGATCATAAACCGCCTGAACTTTTCTCTCCATTGATCCATTCTGTCAAACTCCTCTCCTGACTTGAGCCTTATGTCAATTTTTCCAAATGATACATTGTAACTGTTCAGCCATGCGAAGATTCAGGCAGGAAAATGGGGTGAAAGCTTGTTTTCATAATCATTTTCCTGTCTGAATCTTCATAGGGCAGACGCCCAACCATCTTCTTGTCCGTTTTAAACGGACAAGAAGATGGTTGGCTGAACGGTTACGATACGTTCTATGGCTCACGCTTTTCACTATAACTGAATTTGTGCAAGAAAGCAATCTTATTGTATCTTGAGTCTCCCCATTTTCTGGCCGAAACTTCATAGGGCAGGCCCCCAACGCTTCCTGTCCGTTTCAAACGGACAGGAAGATGGTTGGCTGAACTGATACGTTATTTTTTCAAAAACCGTTCTATTTTATTGACAATAACGCTTTTCCATTATATGATTAGGACATATGATGATGCCAGGGTCAAAAAGTCAATCCAGCCGATGGAAGCTTGCCTGCAGGAGGATGTTTGAACTTGAGACCCGCCAAAACACCGAGAAGGAGAAGGATTATGAAAAAACACGTATTGGGGATTTTATTGGCTGGGGCAATGGGGTGCGCCCTGCTCACCGGATGCGGTCAAAAAACGGCTTCTCAGACAGAGGCAGCCGACGCGCAAACCACTGCTGCGCAAGCTACAAACGCTGCTCAGACTACAGACTGCGCACAGACTGCTTCTTCCATTACGGATCTCACAGGCCACACCCTTATGATCTACTGTGGGGCCGGAATGACAAAACCTTTCCAGGAAATTTCCGATTGCTTCCAAAAGGAATCCGGCTGTGAGATGAATGTTACATACGCCAATGCCGGGCAGATCCAGTCCCAGATCAACACCTCAAAGGAAGGGGATCTGTTCATTGCCGGTTCTGCTGAGGAATTAAAGCCGGTACAGGATTTTGTGGCCGGAAGCAAGGATCTTGTAAAACATATCCCGGTTCTGGCTGTTCAGAGCGGCAATCCCAAAGGCATTTCCAGCCTGGAAAGCCTGACCGGAGAGGGAATCTCCCTCATCGTAGGAGATGCAGAAGCTACCCCTATCGGAAAGATTGCCAAAAAGGCCCTGACAGACAAAGGGATCTTTGAGCAGGTACATATTGAGGCAACCACCGCCACCGCTCCCCAGATGGCTGCAGTCATCTCCTCAGGAGAAGCTGACGCTGCCATTATCTGGAAGGAAAACTGCGACGCAGAAGGGGTAGAGATCGTAGAAAACAGCGGCTTGGAGGATTACATCAAAACCATTCCTGCTGCTTCCTTAAACTGCGAGGGCGATCCTGAGGCAAAAGACGTATTCTTAGAATATCTGGACTCTGAAGATGCAAAAAAGATCTGGATGAAATATGGATATGAGATTGCAGAATAAACAGGAAAAAGAGAAGGGCACAGCCCCTCTCCGCAAAAAACAGGATCTATTTTCCGTTGTTACTATTTTTATCGCGCTTTCCGTAATCCTTTTTATCGGAAGCGCGGTCTTTGCTATTGTGGCGGGAGGGCTCCCATCCTTTTTCCATACCATCAGGCAAAAGGAAGTCCGATTTGCCCTGGGCCTCAGCGCTTCCACTGCCACCATTTCCACCCTGATCGTCATGGCTCTCGCCCTCCCCACTGCCTATGCGCTGACCCGGACCTCCATGCCCTTTAAGGCCTTGTCAGGGGTCGTTATTGAGCTGACCCTTTCCCTGCCCTATATCCTGTTAGGTCTGAGCCTTCTCATTATCTTTTCTTCCCCTGCTGGGAAATGGCTGAAAGAGCATGGGTTAAAAGTGGTATTCTCTCCTGCCGGGATCATTATGGCCCATATCCTGGTCAACCTCCCCTATGCCGTCCGCCTCATACGGACCGCCTTCGAGACTTCGGATCAAAGGTTGGAATTTATCGCCCAGACCCTGGGGGCCTCACCCTTTCGCTGCTTTCTCACCATCCTTCTTCCCATGTGCAGAAAGAACCTGATGAGCGCCTGCATCCTTACATGGTCCAGGGCTTTAGGTGAATTTGGAGCCACCCTGATGCTGGTAGGGATCACACGCTTCAAGACGGAAACCCTTCCCGGCAGCATATACTTAAGCATCTCCACCGGTGACAATGAATCAGCCATGGCCACCGCCACTCTGATGCTTCTGATCTCCGGACTAGTGCTTTTTGTATCCCGTCTTTTGACCCGGTCACCCCGCCACACGAAAAGGCAGGTGTTTTTTTCATGAAGAAAAAGGTTGCGAATCCCTCATTTACAGATCATTCCCCTGCGGATCAAATTGTTATCCACAATTTTTCCGCAAAGCGCGGAAGTTTTACACTTTTTCCCCTATCCTTTACCGTAAAAAAAGGGGAAATCTTCGCTATCCTGGGCCGGACCGGTTCCGGCAAGACGGTGCTGTTAGAAGCCATCAGCGGCATGTTTCCCGGAGATACCGGAGAGATCCTTTTGGACGGCGTCAATGTATGCCACATCCCTCTGGGAGAGAGAAAGCTGGGGCTGGTATATCAGGATTACAGCCTGTTTCCTCACATGAAGGTAAAGGACAATATCAGCTACGGCTTGAAAATGCATGGTTTTTCCAGACAGGAACGGGAAGCGCGGGCTATGGAGCTGATGGAGCTGCTCTCCATCACCCATATCAAGGAACAATATCCTGGCACATTAAGCGGAGGCGAAAGCCAGCGCACAGCACTGGCCAGGGCATTGGCCCTGAATCCTCAGGTTCTTTTGCTGGATGAGCCTTTTTCTGCACTGGATCCCTCCACCCGCCAATCCCTGTACAGGGAGCTGAGGAACATCCATGCCCATTTTCACTGTACCATCATCTTTGTAACCCACGATTTTTCCGAAGCCCGCACCCTGGCAGACCGGGCCGCTATCCTCTTAGAGGGAAAGCTGATGGCGGTAACGCCTGCCGGAGCGCTGGAAACAGGGTATTTTACCCCGGAAGTAAACGCCTTTCTAGGGAGAGGCGGTCAGGAGGAGCAATCCCCCCGAACCGGCCATCTGACCGAAATCAGCTATTTTTCAAAAAAAGAATAAGGAGAAGATTTATGACCCATACAGATCCATTTGACCATTTTTATGGGGATTTAAAATCCCGTTTTCTGAACCTGCTCCAATCAAAGGGTATCTTAAAAGAGGATATTTCCATACGGACCAAGGCCCTCACCGCCGAGGAGGCCATCGGACATACGAAAAGAAAGGACTTTCCCATTATTACAGGAAAGGACGTAATGATCCAGGCAGAATGTATGGGAGCTCTCGGCCAGGCATTTACAGACGCGCCGGCTGCTTTTAAAGGAAATTTGGAGGATATCTGCGCCTTAGACCTGACAGATCCCCACAGCCGCGGCCTGTTTATTGCAGCCCTCAATGCAGTAATGAAGCATCTGGGCCTGGCCGACTGCACGGTGCACTGCCGCGACCAGGGGCCGGAGCTGTGTTCCGGTGATGCCGCCCAGTACATTTCCTCCCACTATGACCACCCATCGATCACTCTCATCGGCTACCAGCCCGCCTTGTTGGAGCGTCTCTCCAAAGACTATGAGGTACATGCTGTTGATCTGAATCCGGATAACATCGGCCAGGTGCGCTTCGGAGTTCTCATTGAAGATGGAAGAGAGCTTCGCATCACAGAACGGCTCTGCCGCCAGGCTGACCTGATCCTGTGCACCGGAAGTACCATCTGCAACGGCTCCATCCTTCATTTTCTTCCCTATAAAGAAAAAACCTTATTCTACGGCACGACCCTGGCAGGAGCCGCCGCTCTCATGGAGCTTCCCAGGCTTTGTTTTGCCGGAAATTATCAGTAGGGGATCCCCCAGCGTTCCCCCAGTTCCAACTTGCAAAACCCGTCTCCCTAATGCTATAGTATAGGGAGACTTTATTTTGCGCATTTGAGGCCGCCAAAAAAATTGGCTCCGAAGATGCGCAGCGATCACAAGGAGGGACTACATGGCAGAACTGCCGCATACAGGCGAGGCCATCCACGGCTTCACCCTGACGGAAACCGGAAGCATACATATGCTGGGCGCTAAAACCTATTTATTTCACCACGAGACAAGCGGCGTCCAGCTTTTATATATACAGAACCAGGACAGAGAACTGGGATTTAACCTGATCTACCGGACTCCCCAGACAGATGGAAGGGATACTTCCCACATTTTGGAACATCTTCTCCTGTCCTCCTGCAAAAAATACCCTAGCCGGGATATTTTTTTTGACATGGACAGCAAAAGCTATGCCACCTTTATGAACGGCCTCACAGACAATACCTTCACCTGTTATCCTGTCTGTACCCAGAGCCAGAAACAGCTTTTAAAATTGATGGACGTATTTTTGTGCTGTATGGAGGAGCCGGATGCCATGGAGGATCCCTACTTTTACAAGCGGGAAGCCATCCGGTGGGAACTGGACGGCATCAAAGGCCCCCTTCAGATGCAGGGTACAGTCCTGGGAGAAGACTGGGGCCATCTCACCGATCTTTTTGAGCAGGCTGACAGCGCCATGGCGGAAACTCTCTATGAAAATAAATCCGCCTCCTTTTTGCTTGGCCGGGCCCATCTCCACTACCGGGAGCTGTCCTTTGACCAGGCAAAGGAGGCCTTTAAGCGATGCTATCACTATTCCAACTGTCTTATCACCCTTTATGGCGATCTGGAGCTGGACTCCATATTAGAATTTTTAGACCGGGAACATCTTAGCCATTATCCTGCTGCTTCTGAAAATCTGCTGCCCGCATTCCATGAGCCGGTAACACCAGGCTTTCGCAGGCAAACTTCCCAAAGCCCTGCTTACGCAGGAAGCCCTAAGGAACATGCCTCCGTCATCGACTATGCCATCGACCTTTCAGGCTGTAATCCTGAGGAACTTCTCTGCTGGGATTTCTTTGCCGATATGCTGGATCATGATACCTCCCCCCTCCGCCGCCATGGAAAAGAAGCTGGCCTCCATCAGATGACAGAGGTGTTTTTGGATCTTCTGCTCCCTCACCCGTCCCTGAAATTCCGCCTTCACAACGGAAATCCCGGACAGGAGGAAGGGTTCCTCTCTGTGATCCAAAAAACCCTGGAGGAGATACATCAATCCGGCCTTTCCCTTCCCCTTTATCAGGGAACGCTAAAGGAAAACCGCATGTCGGATTCCCTCACCGGCGAATCCCCTCACCTTGGCTTCGGCCTGTCAGAAGAAATCGGACGTTTTTGGAGTACCACGGGAAGAACCGACTATTTTGAACTCTATGAAACAATGTTCCGCCAGATGGAACAGGATAAAGAACAGTGGATCATCAAGCAGCTGGCCAAACAGGCCCTGAACCCAACCGCTTCCGCCCTGGTGACTACTGTACCTGTTCCCGGAATGGCAGAACAGATGGAAGAAGAAAGAGCTCTCTATTTGAAGGAACAGCTGGATTCTATGGATCTTCCTTCCCGGCTCCGCCTGATCGAGGAGACCAAAAAATTCCGCCGGCGCAATGCCCAGGAATGGGGCTCTATGGATTTCCTCATTGAGCCAAAGGAGCTTCCTAAACCGCCAGCCCCTCCCTCTTTTCTGAGAGAGGAATTGGAAGCTGTCACCTGCCTTACCTCCCCTTGCGCGTCCTCTGATGTAGGAAATTACCAGCTCTATTTTGACCTCAGCGGCCTGCATCCGGAGGACTGGGATTATCTGACCCTTTACCAGATGCTCCTCACAGAGCTGGACACCCCAAAGCTCACCTCGGAGCAGCAAAAACATCGGGAACAGGAGTACCTTCACGACTGTACCTTTGACGAGCTCTATCCAGAGGATGAGGCAGGTGAAATGGCCCGCCCCATGATGACCGTATGCTGGTACAGCCTGGCAAAGGATTTCGGCAAAAGTCTGGAATGTCTTCTGGATATCATGGAAGGCGGGGATTACAGCCAAAGCCATACGATTTT
Source organism: uncultured Lachnoclostridium sp. (assembly GCA_902464595.1). Taxonomy (GTDB): domain Bacteria; phylum Bacillota; class Clostridia; order Lachnospirales; family Lachnospiraceae; genus Enterocloster. The sequence goes on from CABQJX010000004.1 coordinate 54,928, forward strand.
ACAGATATTAGAAAAATATTTGCCGGATTACGATCTGTCCAGAGGAGAAAACGCCTCCTCCCTTTCCTTCACCCTGTCGGAAGCAGGGCTGCGCCGTGACTGCCGGTTCCGAAGCCTTTTAAACGGACAGGAAAACTATTATTTTCTCAAGGAAACGGCCCGGCGCTTAAAGGAAGAACCGGATTTTGGAATGGTTCTGTCCCAAAGGCTCCGGTCCATAGCAGAGACTATTTTACGCCAGGAACACATGGTTTTTCTGGCAGCTGCTCCCCAGGATTTTCTGGGAGTTATTAAAGCAGAAGTTAAAAAACAGCTGACTCCCCTCAGGGATAAAGCGCCTCTTATAAAACCGGTTCCCCAGGCCATCGCCCTTCCTTCCCTTCCCAGACGGCTGGCTGTGTGCGTAGACATTTCCAGCCAGGAGACCCGTCTCACCGCCAGCTGGAAAGCAAGAAGGTGCTCCGATGCCGCCGCAAGAGGTCTTTCCCCGGCCGCCTCCGGAAGCATTTCCCCAGAGGCTGCCTGGCCCGCCTTTAAAGGACGCTATCTCCCCTTTCTTATGGCTGCCTCGGACAAATATATCAAACCAGCTGTCCGCTATCAGAGAGGGGCCTATGACAGCGGCATCGATTTCTACCTTCCAGCCGGCTGTTTTTCTCTATGGAGCACTGCAGATCCTCAGGTGAGCTCCACCTTAAAACTGTTTTTGGACACAGGAAAACAGCTGATGAACCTCTCCTTAACTCAAAAGGAGTTAGACGGCTATATTTTAAACGCCTACTCTCAGGCACTTCCTCCCTGCGGAGACTTAAATGAGCGTATGAGACACATGCGCCGAAGCCTGGCAGGAATAGACAGCCTGGCCATCAATGAAATGATCGAGGATATTAAAAATGCCAGGATCTGCCATCAAAAAGAGGCAGCCCTGGCCATTGACCGGCTGTTGCAGTCCGGTTTTATTGTAACAGTAGGAAATGAAACCCAGATCCGAAAAGAATCCAGTTTCTTTGATCAGGTGACGGCGTATCACAGCTGATACGCCGCTCCCGGAAGGGAGCGGAAGGAACCGAAGGGGATCCCTTTAACCGATACCCCCATATAAGATTCCCAAAACAAATACGATCACGGACAACGGCACATAAACGTATTTTGCCAAAGGTCCGAAATAAGCGCCTACTGACTTATTTCTCCCCTCTTCCAGCTCTTTCTCAATCTCTTTGTATCCCAGAATATAGTAAATGGACACTGCGCCCAGCACCGCACCGAAGGGTACGACAATAATGGTGATAAAGTCCATCCAGGATCCTACCTTCGGCTCTGCCTCCAGGAAGATTCCCACAAGAAGGGCCAGACCGCCGCAAAGAGCCACTGCCGCCTTTCTTGGAAGCTTAAAGCGTGTCTGCCATGACTCGCTTACGGCCTCAAACATGTTGATCAGGCTGGTAATCCCCGCAAAAGCTACGGACAGGAAGAACAGCGCGGAGAAAAACTGTCCCATAGGCATCTGCCTGAAAATATTGGGCAGAGTGATAAACATAAGAGGCGGGCCTGCATTTGGCTCAATATTAAAGGCAAATACCGCAGGCATGATCGCCAGCGCTGCCATCATAGCGGCCACTGTATCAAAAAATGCAGTGCGGATGGATGCCTTTGGTATATCCTCTGTCTTTGACAGGTAGGTTCCGTAAACGATCATACCTGATCCTGTGATGGACAGGGAGAAAAAGGCCTGCCCCATAGCCATAACCCATGTGTCTACCTTTAACAGCTCTCCCCAATCCGGTGTAAAGAGAAATTTATACCCTTCCACTGCTCCTGGAAGGAAGGCTACACGGATTGCCAAAATGGCAAAAAGAACAAAAAATGCAGGCATCATTACCTTGTTGATCTTCTCAATCCCCTTTGTCGCCCCGAACATCAAAATCCCTGCCGCTGTGGCGATCACCAGCACATGCCACGGGATACTGCCAAAATTCCCGGTTGCCTGGGAAAAATACGCTGCTGCGTCTGTGGTTATGATCGCTCCTGTAAGGGAACCTGCCAGGGAACGGACCACCCATCCCACGATAACGGCGTACCCGATGGCAATGCCTAACGATCCCATAAGGGGGATCCAGGCGAGGATATATCCCAGCTTACCTTTTCCGATCTTGTTCCAACAATATTCATAGGCCCCCAATGTGCCTGTGCCGGCCCTGCGGCCAATGGCAAATTCTGCTGACAGCCCTACCAGGCCAAACAACACAATAAACAGGATATAGGGAACCAGAAACGCCCCGCCGCCATACTGTCCCAGGCGGTAAGGAAACATCCATATATTCCCCATTCCCACTGCTGATCCCACGCAGGCCAGCACAAAACCGATACTGCTTCCAAAGCCGCCGTTCTGATGCACGCCTCCCTGATGGGACTCTGTTTTTTTCTGTCTGCTCATCGCTTCTCCTTTTACTTGAGTTTCCGCATTTTTCTGTCAATCCTTCCACCTATTCTGTCCACAGTGGAAAGACACTCCTACTATACTACTCCATTTAACTCAATTAGTCAAAGCTTTAAAGCAAAAAAGTTATCCCATCCAAGCAAAAAGCTGCTGCCACGACTATCCCAGGCAGCTTCTTATGGCTTGATGACCTTAAGCAGCTTCCCATCCTCGGTCCAGATCAGGCTCTCCAGATCCATAAAACGGGACACAAACTCGTTGGCCGGGTGGGCGCACAGATCCCTGGGGCGGTCATTCTGAACCAGCTCTCCCTGATCCATGATGGCAATGCGGTCCGCCAGGATAATGGCCTCCTCCTGATCGTGGGTCACAAATACCATGGTCATTCCCAGCTCCTGCTGGAGCCGTTTTAACTCCACTCTCATTTTCGTGCGGAGCGCTGCATCCAGGCTGCAGAAGGGCTCGTCCAAAAGGCAAAGCTTTGGCTCCACAATAAGGGCTCTTGCAAGGGCAACTCTCTGCTGCTGCCCTCCGCTGATCTCCTGGATCCGGGCGGAGGCATAATCGGACAGCCCTACCATCTCCAAATAGCGAAGTCCCCGTTTTCTGGCCTCCTCTCCCCGTATCCCGCGGAATTTCAGCCCATAGACTACGTTTTGAAGCACCGTCATGTGGGGAAATAATCCATAGGACTGAAAGACCGTGGTCACAGGACGGCGTTCCGGCGGGATATGGGTAATGTCCTCCCCGTCCAGACGTACCGTCCCCTCATCAGGGGTCAAAAAACCTCCGATCATATTCAGGGTAGTTGTCTTTCCGCATCCGGAAGATCCCAGTATGCACAGAAGCTGTCCCTGCTCCAGAGTCAGGGACAGATCCCGCACCACCTGTTTTCCGTCAAAATTCTTTTTTAAATGGCTTAACTCAAGATACACGTCGCTTACCTGCCTTCCATGTGATGAAATAGACCAGCCCCTCCACTGCCAGCACCACCAGAATAATAAAGGCAGCGATCAGGGAGGCCAGGGCATACTCGCCTGTATACACGGCGTCAAACAGCTGGAACACTGCCAGCTTGCGGGCCGGGTCAATAAGAAAGATGATCGCCCCAGCAGTGGTCATACTGCTGGAAAAATTATATACAAAGCAGCTTAAAAATGCTGGCTTTAACCCTGGAAGGATCACGGTTCCCAATATGGACAGCTGCCCTCCTCCCAGATCCCGCACGGCCTTTTCCTGATCCTTTGGAACCTGGGTCAGAGTGGCGGAGCATATCTTTGTAGCTGTGGGAAGCTGCTTAAACAGCATATTGGCAATAACAATAAAGGCCGTTCCCGTCAGCCTCATGGGCGGTGAATTAAAAGCCAGGATATAACCGATCCCAAAGCAGGTTCCTGGAAGCATGTAGGGAAGAGTTACCAGGCAGTCAAAGGCATTCCTTCCCGGAACCTTTCGCCGCTCCATATAATAGGCAAACAGCATAGCAAACAGCGTTCCTGCAAAGGACACAATCAGCGCATAAGCCACACTGCGTCCCATGGTACTGAGATCCCGCTCCACCATCTGTCTCAGATACCGGGTCGTAAACGAATACACGCCCTTCGTGGTTTTTAAGAAACCTGACAGAAAGATGCATCCGTACTGCAGCGCCATCATCACAAAAAACAGGATGCTGGCCAGATTTACCAAATGGCCTGCCAGGCCGCATTTTCTCATAGAAAGATCCAGGCGTTCCTGTCTTCCCCTGCCTCCCGGCATCATCCGCTCTGACTGTCCCATAAGACGGCGGTACAGGAAAAAAGCAGCGATGGAAGGGATCAAAAGCACCATATTCATGGCAGAAGCTTTCTCCAGATTGGAATAGCCTACCAGCTGAAGATAGATTTCAGACGCAATGGTGCTGAAGCGCCCTCCGATGATCACGGGCGTCCCGAAATCAGCCAAGGAACGCACAAAGGAAAGCAAAAGGGCCACCAGGATACCTGGCCGCATAAGAGGCAGGACAATGTCCTTTAAAATGTCTTTTGGAGCTGCTCCCAGATCCCTGGCAGAACGCAGGCTGTCCCCGTCCAGCTTTGTAAGGATCCCTGTGAGGAACAGCGCGTTTAAGGGCACAAAGGAAAGGCTCTGCATCAGGATCACGCCCCAGCAGTTGTAGGGATCCCAGCTGATCCCCAACAGGCGGTAGGTGATCCAGCCCCTCCGCCCATAGAGCTGGATGTATGCTAAGGAGGACACAAAGGGTGGAGATACCATAGTGACCAAAAGAAGAGCCATGCAGGCCGCCTTTACAGCACCTCTGCTGGATGCTAAAAAGATAGCCGCAGCGGTGGAAAACAAGGTACATAAAAGGGCGGCACACACTCCCGTAAAAACACTGTTCCACAGGTTCGTTCCATACTGGCTCCACACTGCCTCATAGGCGGCCAAACCCACCTTTTCTCCATCCCATAGGCTTTTTACCAGTATACAGACCATAGGCCACAGCACAAAAAGGAGTACGGAGCCCAAAAGGCCAAGGAGGATCACCTTATCTGCCCCATACCCCGCTATGCGCAAAAGGGGCAGCTTTTGCACTGCCCCTTTCTTCATACTGCGGCTATTCATTTGCCGCCTTATCTCCCATCATTGCCTCAAATTTTTCCAGGATTTCTGTACGCTTTGCTCCAAACAAGGACAGATCCTCCTCCATCAGGATACTCTCGTCATAGCTCAGCTCCAGTCCCTCGATCGAAGGCTTAACTGTCTTGATACCATTCTTCTGGTCGATTTCTGCCAGCTGTCTTAAATTGTCATCACTGCTGAACAGCCACTCAATGAAATACTTGGCAGCGTCCACATTCTCTGCATTCTTAAATGCAGCTACACCTTCCGGAACCCACGGAATACCGTCAGTAGGGTATACAATTGATACGTCGTATTCATCTAACAGAGCTTCAATCGTTCCGTCGATGAAGGTAATTCCAATGGCATACTCGTCAGAGGTCACTTTATTCTTCGGGTCAGAACCCCGCTTTGCATAGTAAGCAATGTTCTTGTTCAGGCCCTCAAAATAAGCCCATCCATCTTCCTCTCCCTTTGTCTGGAGAAGGGCGTTTACAACCGCATAGTTGGTTCCTGATACAGCTGGATTGGACATGATGATCTCGCCTTCATACTGAGCGTCTGTCAGATCGTCCCAGCTGGCCGGAGCCTCTAAGCCCAGCTCCTCCATAATGCCGTTATTTAACAGAAAGCCTACAATCGTGATTCCTTTGGAATACCAGTATCCTTCGGAATCCTTAAAGCCCTCTGCCAGATCCTTGGAAGCCTCAAAATTCACCTGCTCCAACAGACCGTCATCCTTGGCACTCATAAACGCATCAATACCGCCTCCGAACCACAGATCTGCGGAAGGGGTTCCGCCCTCGGCTCTCAGCTTGGAAAGCACCTCGCCGGAGGACATGGACAGGACTTCTACCTTTACGCCGGTCTCCTCTGTAAATTTATCGAATAAAGGGCCGTAAGCATCGCCGGTAGCTACCACCTTCATTGTACCGGAAAGCTCAGGAGCTTCCTTTGCCTCTGCGCTGCTCTCAGCCTCCGTCTCTTTCGCCTCAGTTTCCTCTGCCTTTGTCTCTTCTGCCTTTGTTTCAGCCGCTGTAGTCTCTGCCCCAGTCGTCTCTGCCGCGCTGGCAGCCTTATCTGCACCGCCGCCGCATGCAGTGAGGGAAGCGGTCATAGCCGCTGCCATGAAAAGGGCAATGGTTCTTTTCTTCATAATCCTTGATTCCTCCTTATTTTTTATCGCTGTCCAGTCATGGGCCTTTACGGCCCCTGCCATTTTTTCTGTTCCATCTCAGCTATGCTCTTGTATAAACTTATCCCAGCATAAAAAGACGGAATCCTTAGGAAATGACATCAGGACAGTAATTTCCAGTTTCAAATTATAGTAGACAGGCTCCCCTCTGTCAATCGCTCCGGCTGCTATATAGAAAAAAACAAACCCAGGAACCGTTTCATAGAAAATAGAAATATGGAATAACAGACCACGGAATAACAAGCTATAGGATCATAGGCTATGGAATAACAGGCTATCGAATAGCAGACTATAGAATAGTAGACTATAGAATAGTAGATTATAGAATGACAGATTGTAGAAAATGAGACTGGATAAAAGACTTATAAATTAGGTTGAGCCGGTAAAAAAGGCCTCTGCCAATCCCACCGGCTTATGTATGGTATCTATATGAAAAGCTCTGACTGCTTGTTTATGTCTTATAGTATAGTCTCTATTTGTGTCAAAACTTTGTCCAACAACTAAATAGTTTCTAAAGAGCTTTAAAAAAATCTAACGAAAAAACAGAACCATATCTTCTATCTGTCGTTTATAAATCTTTAGAATTTCTTTGCTTGACGTATAATACTATATTTCATATAATATAGGTGAGTTATATAGTATGATTGATCCTATCACCTGGAAACTTCCAACACTATTTTCAGAACAGGGGGCTGCTTATGATATTTAATACAGGCTCCGCACTCTTAGACGCCATCGTTTTGGCAGTGGTATCAAAGGATGCGGAAGGGACGTACGGCTATAAGATCACCCAGGATGTCCGGCAGGCCATTGATATTTCAGAATCCACCTTATACCCGGTTCTGCGCCGCCTTCAGAAGGACAGCTGCCTGGAGGTCTACGATATGGCTATTGACGGCAGGAACCGCAGGTATTATAAACTGACGGAACAGGGACGGGTGCAGCTGAAGCTCTATCGCAAGGAATGGGCATCTTATTCCCAAAAAGTATCCCAGATATTTAAGGAGGCAACGCTATGACCAAACAGGATTTTATGAGGGAGCTTGCGTACCTGCTTCAGGACATAGAGAATGAGGATAAGGATGAGGCTCTCCAATATTATGAGGACTATTTTGATGAAGCCGGACCGGAACGGGAATCACAAGTCATAGAAGAATTTGGAAGCCCGGAGCGGATCGCCGCTATTATACGGGCGGATCTGGCCGGGCAGCTGGAAAAAGGAGGAGAATTTACAGATCAGGGCTACGAGGATGCCCGTTTTAAGGATCCCCTCTACCAGGTGGCCACGCCAGTAGAAGACACAGCCAAACAGGAACAACAGACTGGTTCAAAGGATGGATTTTTTCAGCGCAGGAGGCAGGAAGCGTCTCACAGGTCTCAGGATACTCAGCCCCATACCTTCAGAACGAACCGCACCTTAAAGCTGATCCTGTGGGGGATCCTAATTCTTATTGCAGCGCCTATTCTTTTAGGAATTGGCGGCGGGATCTTTGAGATCGCCTCCGGAATCTTTGGTATCTCTGTCATGCTCCTGGTTCTTCTGGCTTTCCTTACACTGGGAACGCTGCTGGGAGGGATCAGCCTTCTTCCCTGGGGTATTATCTCCATGTTTTCCTCCCCCTTAGAGGGACTGGGAATTGCCGGTGCTGGTCTGATCTGTTTGGGAGCAGGCGCTCTGCTTCTCGCCCTGTCCCTGCTGTTTTACGGCATCTTCCTTCCCTTCGTCATCCGCAGTACAGCCAACTGGCTGAACCGCCTGTTTCATAAAAGGAGGTAATTTCGCATGAAAAAGCTGATAAAACTTTGCGCCCTGGGCGGCCTCGTACTCTTTATAGCTGGGGTCATCAGCCTTTCAGCTTCCGCCGCCTTAGGCGGCAGGCACAACACCCATTTCCCGTCCCGCATCCTTTCCCATCTACGGCATAGTCCCTTTTCCTGGGTTCGCCGCTGGGGAAATGAACTGGCTGACGAATGGTTCGATCTGGATGAAGAAGATCTCGGCCGAATCGATCCACTCCCGGAAACTGCTCTGGCAAAAGACAACGCCCTGCCAGTTTCCCCAAAAGAGATCCCAGCACCTTCCGTCCCACAGCCAGGGCAGGAAAAGGATACCCCAAACCCTCCTGATGGGCAAAAAAAAGAGAAGCCGGAGGCTCCAAAGCCTGGCGACGAGCCAAAAAAAGACGGTTCTAATCCTCAAGCAGATCCCTACAGCCGGGCCAGAAAGCTGGAAATCGACGTACACTCTGGAGTGATTGAGATTTCTGAACGATCCGATGTGTCCCAGATCCAGGTCAACATATCCGATCCCCTGAATGCTACCCAGTGCTTCATGGACGAAGATACACTGGAGATCTCAAGAGAAACAGGAGGGCATCACAGACGCAGGGATGGAAGTGGAAATAGAAATGATACTCCTGTGATTGAGATTATTCTCCCCAAAGATCATTCTATCTTCCAACTCTCTCTGGATTTAGGGACTGCCGCATGTACGGTATCTGACCTCACTGTCTCTGAACTTGATATTGAGGCTGGAATCGGCTCTGTATCCTTCTCCGGATCTGTCAATGGCAATATTGATGTGGAGGCAGGGACAGGAACCGTAGCCCTTAATCTGGCACAAGCCCAAACCGATTACAATTACCGGGCAGAATGCGGCCCCGGCTCCATTGAGATTGGCTCTGAATCCTATTCAATGCTGTCTGATGATACCTATATCAATAATAATGCTCCCTACACCATGGATCTGGAATGTGGGATTGGAACCATTCAGGTAACCTTTGGAAACATGGCATAACGGACCGATCTGTCTTTTATAGAGAAGTATCTAAAAGGGAGATCCTAAAAGGAGATTCATATGAACAAAAAATTATACCGTTCTAATACCAACAAAATACTCTGCGGCGTATGCGGAGGCATCGGGGAATATTTTGACATTGACCCCACCATTATACGCCTGATCTGGGCCATCGTGGCCTGCTCCGGCACTGGCCTTCTTGTCTACTTTATCGCTGCGGTGATCATTCCCACGGAACCTATTTAGCGCTCTGCTGCAGCGATCGCAAAACATTCTTATCGCGTACACGAAAGCCATAACTTCAATATAAGATCAGAGTCCGAAAATCCATAACGGATGTGGACTCTGATCTTATGTATCCTGTATTTCTCATGTATCTTTTATGTATCTCTTATCTTTCTGTTACAATATCCAGGCAAAAAATCATTTTCCAATATCATGTTATAAGGATGTCCTTTCAAATACGTACTCTGTATCTGAGGACAGCTCTCCCCGAAACCGGTATCCCAATCGGTCAAAGGCCTGCATTTCTGCCGGATCCTCTATTTCATTTTCCGCCATAAAACGAACCATTTCCCCTCTGGCCATTTTGGCATAAGTCCCCTTTGTCACCAGACGTCCGCCGGACTGTTCACAGAAGGTAATAGAAATAAACTGATCCTCCGGTGACAGATACCGCTCCACACATTTAGAGTACTCTTTGGAAGCCAGATTGACAATGATCCTGCTCTCGTCCCGCACTTCCTCATACAAGCTGGACCCCCAAAAATCATACAGATCCTTATGACCGCCAATGGAGGCTTTTGCCTGCATCTCCAAACGGTATGGGGTGACCCCATCCATAGGACGCAGTACCCCATAAAAAGCGGACAGGATCCGCAGATGAGCCTGGATATAGGAGAGCTGGCCCTGTTCCAGTACAGCAGGAGCCATATACTGGTATGCGATCCCTTCATAGGACAGCACTGCCGGCGTCAGTCTTTCAAGCAGTTCCATGTCCTTCAAGCGCTGGGTATTCTGCTCTGCGATCCGGTCATTACAGCCCCAAAGCCTTTTTAATTCCTCATAAGACTTTCCCCTGAGCCAGGACAGGATCTCCTCCGTCCGCTCAAGAAACACGGGAATCCCCACAGGTTCTAAAGTATCCGGATCTACATTCATCTTTTTGGCTGGAGACAAGATGATCTTCATGAAAGCTCCCCCAGCATCTTCTGCGGGTCATCTGCTGCTTTCACCTTATCATTGGCACGGATAATCATTCCTTCCTCGTCAATCAAATAGGTAGTGCGAACCACTCCCATAGCAACTTTCCCGTAATTCTTCTTCTCTTTCCACACATCATAGGCCTCGATCACCTGACGCTCCGGATCTGAAAGGAGGGTAAAGGCCAGGCCGTATTTCTCCTCAAATTTCTTGTGGGAAGCTACCGTATCCTTGCTCACTCCCAAAACCACTGCGCCTTTCTCCTCAAACTGGGGATACAGCTCTGAAAAGCCGCATGCCTGTTTGGTACAGCCCGGTGTGTTGTCCTTTGGATAAAAATACAAAATAACCTTCTTTCCCCTGTATTCCTCCAATGTGTGCATGATCCCATTCTGATCCGGCAATTCAAATGACGGAGCCTTTGTTCCGATTTCAAGCATGATCTGTTCCTCCTATATGATTAATTGTGCTATGCTGTTTTGCATAATTCTTATTCTGTCCCTTCAAATGCCCATGCTATTTCCATCACTGCATTGGTACAAAATCCCTGCAGCTCTGTAATCTGAGCCAATTCAGTCTGCGATATTGGCTTCTGATAATTATGAACCTCTCCCACTGCATCAATATATCTTACACAATCCCCATTCTTCGTAAGATAGATCCGATATTCTTCATTATTTCCATATATAAACACAAACCTTGGGCAATATTTCTGATCTGAAATCTCATAAAAATATTCTGCTGCATATACTTCACTTGGCTTAAAAGATGTATATGCTCCCTTTTTAGCTGTTATCTTAACGATATTCCCAGCCTGATCCAAATATCTGGTCGTACCGCTCCCACCATCCTCTTTCTGATATTGATCAAGATTATTTTGAATCCCATAATACAGATCCCGGATCTCCTTAATTTCTGCTTCTATATCAATGGCTTCTAATGACTCACTTGCAGCTGTCTCACTTGTAGCTGCCTTACTTGCAGCTGCCTTACTTTCATTTGTTTCTCTTTGAATGCTGTCAGAAGGCACATAGGAAGCATGGGCGTCTCCCTCCTCTGGCCCTTCCGTAGGGTTGGGATCTGTATCGTTAAATTTTTCCCGCTCTTTTCGTTCCCCACGAACATTCCGATCTTCCTCCCATGCAGGTTCCGGCTCTTTCTGCTCTATCAAAGATCGATTTTTCTTCTGATTTACGATAAATACGGCTGCGGCCAAGACAACTGCTATCAGACCAAATATTATCATTTTCTTTCTATATTTTTTAGGCTTCTCCGTCGGGCTTTCCAAACATTCCAACGGCCTTCCACAATTTCGGCAAAATTTGCCGGTTGAGGCATTTTCTGCACCGCATCCAGGACATATGATCGTTGTTGGCAATTTATTTCCACATTTTGTACAGAACTTTGCCTGATCGCTGTTTTCTGCCCCACATTGTCTGCACCTCATAGATAGGATCCCCCCTAATTATCCTTATTTTCTGATTCCTCCCTCAATTATATCATTGATGTTCTTTTTTTCAATTCAAATAGACAGGAGACTTTGGGCGCTGCCCTTTCGATTCAGCCAGAGCCATCATAGAAGCAATGCCCAGCTTAGCAAACAGTATAGAACTTTTGCTTCCGGCTTTTGGGAGATTCCGGGATCGTCATAGCCAGTTGTCCAGACTGCAAAAGCGGCTGAATATAATGACTCATGGCATAAAATACAGTTTTGATACCAAGATAACTTGCAATCTCTTGCCGGAAACGAGGCGTTTTGCAAAATGTCAGCAAGTCTGGTTCATCTGTCTTTTCGCTGCGCTCTGTAATAACATCAGACACAGCAGCAGACTGATTGTATGGAATTACAGCAAATTCATTGCGGCGGTTTTCAAAAACAGGAATCTACGCCGAGCAGATCCAACGGCCATTTAATTCCGCAACCGTAAATACTGCCCGAACTGACGGTTCCATCTGGCTGCATTGCTCAGTTACTTTTTTCTGGAAATCCTGTAAGTCATAGACACCTACTACCTGAAAACCGGTCTTTTCGCCGATGCCAAACAGCAGCACACCGCCGCTGTCCTGATTGGGCTTCGTGTGCTAAGGATGGGCGTTTGTTTATATTCTCTCTTTGGCGCCTACTCCCTGTTAAATGTCAAATGTCCAGCCCCAATCACCATGGTAAATCATTTGTTTTGTCATGCCGCCGTCAATACAGATGTTTTCGCCTGTAATAAAGCCTGCTTTTTCGGAGCAGAGAAACAGTGCCATATTGGCAATATCCATGGGATTTCCCACACGATGAACCGGTTGCTGCATTGCATCTGCCCCTATGTATTCAGTAAAGTCAGTATCAATCCAGCCCGGGGAGATTGAATTGACCCTTACTCTTCCTGCCAGACTAACTGCCAACCCATGAGTTAACGCCGAAATTCCACCTTTAGCTGCGGTGTAGCTTTCTGTTTGCGGCTGGCTCATACGGTCACGAGAAGATGAAATATTGACAATGGCAGCTCTTTCAGAAAAATATTATTAATAAGATAATCCACATGACCATATTCTGCAATCACCTTTTGAGCAAAACGCTCCAATGTGTCCTGCTGTGCAAGGTCACCGGTAAAGTAACCTCCGGGCTGCTTATCAATACTGCAGACAAGGGCTCCTTGCTTCTGAAATTCCTCTGCAATAGTCTTTCCAATACCCTGGGCGCCTCCAGTCACAATCACTACTTGATTGTTAAACTCCATATAAAAATTCTCCTTTTTACTCTGTGTGAAGCTTCGCCTTCAGCAATAGAATATTTTTCTCAATCTGCGAAATCACTGCCTTAAATTCTTCATCTGACTTTCCGGTTGGATCTTCTAATCCCCAGTTATCATCAAAAGTTCTTCCGATAAACGGGCAGCCAACATTACATCCCATGGAAATTGCAATATCCGGATCAGGAATGTCACTGATCAATTTTGAATATTGTGCCTTTTCCATATCAATTGCATACAATTCTTTCATAATACGAACTGCATCCTGGTTAATCTGGGGTTTTGTCTCAGTTCCTGCTGAATAGCTTTCAAAGACATCAGCGGCCAAATGTTTTCCAAGTGCCTCTGCAATCTGACTGCGGCAAGAATTATGGACACAGATAAATGCTGCCTTTTTCACACATTACCAACCTTTCTGAAAGAATCTCTCCTTTAAATTTTATTCTCGTTAAGTCAAAATCCAAAAGTTTATCACCACATGACAATATGTTTATATCCTCTATCCATTCAAATATTCATTCCATCTGGCATTGGTTTCTTCCAGCTCATACTTCTGTATAATTCTGCTGCGGTCACTTAGTATCGCAAGCATTTCATCTACAATTTCCTCAAGCGGTAGTTTTTTGTAATGGGCCTGCTGCCACTGCAATAATATTTTTCTTTACACCTATCATATTGGCTGCCATGCCAACACAATAATCCAGGTTTGCCCTTAATGTATCAAGCAGGTCTGTAATCACCTGTTGGTCTGCTTCCGTTGCATCGATAGATTTCTAAGCGAGAAACAATGGATCCCGCATGATTTTCTTTACCATATTCTTGTCCTCTAATTCCAGTTTTTCCATACATCCGGCAGATAACCGAGTGTTGATTGCTTACCATTTCTGACCACCGGTGTCTTAATTACCTGTGGATTTTCAAGAACCTTTTCAAGCTTGTCTTCATCCGCAATATACTGTATAAGAGCAAGTAAGTCCTTGTCCTTTCCATCCCAGTTGACCATGTTATCTAATCCGCCATTTTCCTGAGCTACGGAATTAAATTCTCCTTTGCTCATGCCCTTTTCTTTCATATCAATGAACTGATACTTTATGCCACGCTCTTTGAAAAAGCGCTCTGCCTTTTTTGTATCATTACATTTCTTTGTTCCAAATATCTGTATATTCATATCAACCTTCCTTTATCATCAATATAAGTCCCTCTATGCTGTTTCAACAACCGACAAACGGTATCATCGCTTAATATCCGTACAACCCTAAAATCAGCGTAAGCGTTATCAGTTACTTAAATCCTATATTTCTGCCTGAACAATATATCCAAAATTTATCTCATCTTTAAAAAGATCATACACATAATCTGAACGTTCCATAAAATACTGGTAAATTCGTTCTTCCAGTTCCTGCTTGATATTGACACGAATTCCTCGCAGCATTTGTTTAAGTATCATCGTCCTATGATCTGTGCATATTCAGCCCGCAGTTCTTCCAGATAATGGCTGGATGAAAGACTGTTTTTACTTGCCTGCATCAGGTTCAAAATGATCAGGTCAAGAATCAATAAAGGAACGGTCATAGAATGGTATTCATTTGGTTCACCGCGGTAGCAGTAAAAAGTCAGCCTTGAGGGCGCTCCTTCCCGAGTTGAGAAAAGGTCTGTAAAGAGGATCACAGGGCAGTTTATTTTTTGACAGAGATCTAAAAGAATCCGTGTTTCCCTTAAAAGGTGTGAAAAACTGAAAATGAGTACCAGATCATTGGCGGTAATATTGATCATGTATTCATAAATAGCTGATCCGCCTTCTAACAGAACAGGTTGCAGCCCTAGTCTCCTTGCACGGTAGCAAAAAATAGATGCCAGACCACAGGAAGCATCCGGGGCAAAAATATAAACATGCTGTGCCTGCAGCAAAAGGGCTGTTGCACGGGTGGGCAGTGCCGGATCCATACGATCCAGTGTCTTTTCTATATTATTTCCAAAATGCAGTTTCAGATCTTCAGTAATGGAAGCAGTTTCTTCAAAGCGCTTCAGTGCTGAAGCGAGACGGGTACTGGGGGAGGCAGTATCCTGGATACGCTGTTTTATCTTCAGATCTTTTAAATTCTGAAATCCTATTTTTTTCCAAAATCTTGAAACGGTTGCGGGACTGATGCCGGTATGGGAAGAAAGTTCTTCAGAAGTAATATATTGAAGCTGTTCTTCATTTCGCAGAAGATATTGTATCAGTTTATGATCTGATTTTGAAAATGAATCTTTATATTGTTCATATAATTCCTGAAGCATATGAGAATAAATCTCCTTTTTATGATTTATATCCTCTGAGAGTTTTCCATGCATCTGCCTTTACGGCTGATTTTCCGCCACAAACTCAGGTACAGAAAGATTCCGAGAGAACATATTTGAATGGCTGAAAAAATTATCTGATCATCTATGTAAGTCATTTTATCATTTATGGATCATAAATGCAAATAAAATTTCACAATAAAATGAAATGAAAAAAATTACTCATATTTTACATTTTCATGCTTTTGAATTTTACATTCTAAATCGTATAATGCAAACAGTTCAACAGGAAAGGGGCATGGATATGAAACAAATATTTGTTTCATCGACTCTGCTTTGGAATGCCGGGCTGGAGGAAATGTTTCAGC